>NZ_JBVVPS010000037.1:0-59910 GCF_055811355.1 Bradyrhizobium sp. WSM4873
CCTTCAAAAACGGCCTCGAATACTTCCACGCCGTTGCAGCAGGATGGAGCCTTAGAGATATGTGCATGCCCTAGGGCTTTCGCCGGGACGACACTGTTGGTGCAACGTGGGCTACCGCTCCTCCCGCACGAACCTGTTCCGCAGCGTGCCGATGCCGGTGATGTCGATCTCCACGACATCGCCGTGCTTGATGTCAGGCGAGGCACCATCCGTTCCCATCCAGATCACGTCGCCGGGCCATAACGTAAAGTATTTGGACAGCTCGACCAGGAACGGCATCACGCCGAAGATCATGTCGTTGGTGCGGAATCGGTTGGTTTCCTTGCCGTTGACCTGGACGATCGTTTCCATCCTGTCAAGGTCGGCTTCGGTCTCGATCCACGGGCCCATCGGCTTGAACGTGTCGGCGTTCTTCGAGCGCCACAGGCTGCGGTCGGCCTTCTGCCAGCTGCGCTCGCTGACGTCGTTGCCGATGGTGTAGCCGAACACGCAATCCATCGCATTCTGTTTGGTCAGGTGCCTGACCTTCTTGCCGATGACGACGACGAGCTCGCCTTCGTAGTGGATCTTGTCCGTCGCGAAGGACGGGATCATGACCTCCTCGTCATGTGCGATCAGCGCATTCTGGGCGCGATAGCCGATCTCTGGTCTGTCCGGCACTGCCGGCACTTCGCCGCGTTTGTCGGCGGCCTCCTTCAGGTGCTTGAGATAGTTCAGGCCGACGCAGTAGAAGGTGCGCGGAATCAGCGGAAGCTCGATTCTAACCTGCGACAGCGGATGCGTGCGCGAGGTCCGCTGCCATTCGCCGAAGGGATCGCCGTCGACCGCAATCACCCGGTCACCCTCGACGATTCCCCAGGACGTCTTGTCCGCGGCGGTGAATTTCAGCCAGCGCATGCCGTGTCTCCGTTGTTATTCTGCGGCATCGCGCGGCTGCACTTTCCAGTCGCCGGCAGCCGGCCGCTTCAGCCCGAGATTTTCCCGCAGCGTCTTGCCGCGATACTCCTTCTGGAACAGTCCGCGCCGCTGCAATTCCGGCACGACATGCTGCACGAAATCAGCATAGGAGCCGGGCACATAGGTCGCGGCGATGACGAACCCGTCGCAGCCGCGCTCGACGAACATTTCTTCGAGCTTGTCCGCGATCTCCTTGGGGCCGCCGACCATGGCATCCTGGACCTGACCGCGGCCGGAGAAGGTGACGAAGTCGCGCGCGCTCGGATTGCTCTTGCCGGAGTTCTTGAGCACGCCGTCGCGGATGCCCAGAATGCCCTGCATGCTCTTTAGCTCTTCAGTCGTCAGCGGCTCGTCGAGATCCTTGGAGGCGAAGTCGTAGTTGAGCGCTTCGGCCAGCAGCGACAGCGCGTCGATCTGCAGCGGCAGCTTGTTGATCAGCGCCATCTTGTCTTCGGCCTCGGCTTGGGTCGCGGCGCAGACTGGTGTCGTCAGGTTGCACAGGAACATCGCCTCCGGATCGCGGCCGGCTTTCGCGGCCTCGCTACGCACGGACGCATAGCCGTCCTTGGCGGCGGCGAGGTTGCGGGCAGCGGTGAAGATCACCTCACCCCATCGTCCTGCAAAGCGCTGGCCGCGGCCGGACGCGCCGGCCTGGATGATCACGGGGTGACCCTGGTCGGAGCGCGGCACCGTGAAGGGACCGCGCGACTTGTAGAACGGGCCCTTGTGATCGAGCCGCTTCACCTTGGCTGGATCGGCGAAGCGGCCGCTCTTTTTGTCCATGATGAGCGCGCCGTCTTCCCAGGTATCCCAGTGGCCGAGCACGATCTCCATGAATTCGTCGGCGCGGTCGTAGCGGGAATCATGTTCGGGATGAGAGTCCCGCCCCATGTTGTGTGCCTCGCCGTCATTGAGCGAGGTGACGACGTTCCAGCCGGCACGACCGCCCGACATCAGGTCGAGCGTTGCGAAGCGGCGGGCGATGTCGAAGGGTTCGAAATAAGTCGTCGAGCCGGTCGCCCCCAACCCGAGCTTCTCCGTCACCATGCCCATCGTCGTCAGCACGATCAGCGGGTCCATCTTCACGCAACGGATGCCGTATTCGACCGTGTGGGCGTGATCGTTGCCGTAGCGGTCCGGCATCGCCAGCCGGTCGTCGAAGAAGGCCATGTGGAACTTGCCGGCTTCGAGGATTTTTGCGATCTCCTGATAATAGTCTGCCGACATCGAATCGTCGCGCGAGTCCGGATGTCGCCACGAGCTCGGTAAATTCGTGCAGTTCTGGGCCTGAAGGAAGCCGACCAGTATCATCTGCCGCGTCATGCTGCTGTTCTCCGAATTGCGTCAGGCCGAAATCCGTCAGGCCAGGTCGAGGACCGTATCGAGCCTGTACTCGCGCGCCAGCGCGCGCAGCTTTTCCCAGGTCGCATCCTCGATCTCGATGCCCTCGCGCAGGCGCTGCTGCTCGCGCACGCCCTCGATCTCACCGGGATAGAATACGCCCTTGCTGCCTTCGGAGGGCGGGGTCGATTTGAGATAGCATGCGAACTCGGCGACCTCGCGCTTGAACTCCTGCAGCGGGCGAAACGCGGCGACGTTGAACACGGCCATGAAGCAGCCGTCGTTGTGCCGGCCCGTGGGCTCGACGCCGAAACCGAGGCCGGTGAGCAGGCCGCACAGGACCTCGACCATGGCGGCGAGGCCGCTGCCCTTGTAGCCCTCGGTTCCGCCGAGCGGCAGCAGCGCGCCGCCCTTGCGGTATTGGGTCGGATCGGTGGTATGTCGTCCTTCGGCATCAATGATCCATCCCCTTGGAATCTCCTCGCCCCGGGCGACAGCGAGCTGGATCTTGCCGGCCGCGACCGCCGAGGTCGCCATGTCCAGATAGAACGGCGCATCGAGGTCGGACGGCACCGCGATCGAGATCGGATTGGTGCCGAGCCGTGCCTCCTTGCCGCCGAACGGCGCCACGTGCTTCGGCGAGCGGCCGGAATCCGCCGTCGCGATCCCGATCATGCCTTCGCGCATTGCCATCAGCGGATAGGCGGCGAGGCGGCCGACATGGCTCTGCCGGAACACGGTGCAGGCCGCGACATTCGCCGTCTTCGCTTTCTCGATCGTCAACGCCATCGCCTTGGCGTTGACGTGGAAGCCGAAACCCCACCGGCCGTCGATCACGGTCGTCGTCGGTGATTCCCGGACGATGCTCCATTTGGCGCCGGGCACGATGTGGCCGGCCTTGATCCTGTCGATATAGGTGGGAACGGCGATGACGCCGTGGGAACCGTGGCCGGCGAGATTGGCGTTGACGCAGCCGTGTGCGACCGCGTCGGCCTCTTCCTCGGAAGCCCCGGCAGCCCGAAGCAGCGCGGCGCTGATGCGCGTGAGGCGGTCGGCCTGGACGATCGGCATGGCGTTTCCTCAGGTCTCGCCCTTGGCGGGCTGTGCTTGTTGGAAGCCATCGTCTCAAAGCACAGTTGCGATATCAATCTCCGGTAAACCAATACAGGGCTGCAAATTCGTAAAGGGAGCGCGTCTTTGGCCGAACCGGCATCCGGTACAGCGGCTTTTGACAGTTTCGCGACAGCTGTTTGCGGCTCGTTCACTTTGATCGACGGTTTGCGGGAACCAATAACCACCATTTAGGCCGTCGCCTTCATAAAGCTACCCGGGAGAAAATGGCAGAAATGCCGGGGAGTTGAGATCGTGCAGACGACCCTCGCGCGCACATTGGCAGCGTTGAGCGACATCAACGAAGCCATCCTTTACGCGAAGTCGCCGGACGAGCTGTACCAGAAGGTCTGCGACGCCGGGTTTTCGAGTGGGGACTTCATGGCCGTCGCCGTGTTCCTGGCGGAGCCGGATGGCCGGCGGCTGCGGTTTGCTGCCGGCTGCGGCGACGACGTTGCGCGGCTGCGTGCGATCAAGATCACCACGGAGGCCGGCACGCCGGAGGGATCGGGTGTCGGCGGCGAGGCCTTTCGCAGCCAGGGGATCTGCATCAGCAACGATTACCTGAACGATCCTCGCTCGCTCGCGTGGCGCGAGGGCGCCGCCGGGGCGGGTGTCGGCGCAGCGGCGGCGCTTCCCCTGATCTGTGGCGGTCGCAGTATCGGCGTGTTGTATGTGACGCGCTCGGGGGCAGGCACGCTCGACGAGGCGATGGTCTCGCTGTTCGAGCGGATGTCGAGCAATATCTCACATGCGCTGGAGAATTTGGCGCGCGAGACGGCGCGCCTGGATGGCGAGCGGGCAGTGCGGCGGCTCAATCGCATGTTCGGCGCCCTCACTGCGACGAATGAAGCAATCCTGCACGCCAGCACTGAGCAGGACCTATACCAGCGAGTCTGCGACGCCGCTGTGTATAGCGGCAAATCATTTGCGACTTTCGTTCTGCTGCGCGAGCCGGATTCCGAATGGCTGACGCCGGTGGCCGCGACCGGACAAAATCTGGATCTGATCAGACAGTCGCGTTACTCGGTTGATCCGGAGAGCCCCTACGGCAAGGGCATCTCCGGTGAGGTGTTCCGGAGCCAGAAAGCGATTGTCGAGGACGACCTCCTCAATCGTACCAAGGGGACGACCTGGGAGCAGACCAACGTCAATGCCGGCGCCGTCGCCTGCGTGGCTGCTCCCCTCATCAAGCGTGGCACCAGCATCGGCGTGCTGTTTTTCTTCGTGAGCAAAGCCTGGGCGAAAGACGAAGGCATCGTCGCACTATTGCTGCGCATGACCGAAACCGTATGCTTTGCGCTCGAGAACTTTGACCGCGATAAGGAAAAGGCCCAGATCGCGCTGGAGGAGGAACGGCTGGCACGCATGTACGCGGCGCTAAGCGCGACCAACGAAGCCATTCTGCGGGCGCGGTCCCGCAGCGAACTGTTTGATCTGGTTTGCGAAGCCACGGTGCAGGGCGCGAAGTTCGCCTCGACCTCGATCGCGTTGCTCGACCGCGACGCGGGACTGCTTCGCATTGTCGCATCCTTTGGACCGAACGCCGCTGAGGTGCGAACCTTCAGATTGCCGGTCAGCGACAAGGTGCCGGAGGGACGTGGGCTGACCGGCACTGCATTCCGGACGCGGCAGCCTTGTATCAGCAACGACATCCTGGCGGACGCACGCCTCGAGCCCTGGCACGCCAGCGCGCGTCGCAACGGCATCGCGTCGTCAACCGCGCTGCCGCTGTTCAATGGTGACAGAGTCGAGGGCGTATTCCTGTTCAACTCGCGCGAGCGCGGCACTTTCACGGACGAGTTTGTCGAGCTCCTGCGCAAGCTCCAGGCCAACGTCGCCTTCGCGCTGGAGAATTTCGATCGGGCCGACGAAAAAGCGCGGGCCGACAAGCAGCGTGATCGCCTGAGTGGCATGTTCGAGGCGCTGAGCGCCACCAATGAAGCTATCATGCGCGCCAAGACGCGCGAGGAGCTGTTCGAAGTCGCGTGCCAGGCCGCCGTGCTCGGCGGGGTGTTCGCCTCCGCGACAATCGCCACTTTGGACGACACACGTGAACTTGTCCGGGTGGTCGCCGTGAAGGGACGCCTGCAGGAACGAATGGTGGGACGCACCTGCCTTGTTTCCGCCGGCCATCCTGAAGGCCAGGGAATCATAGGGATGTCGCTGCGGACCCGCCGGGCCAGTGTCATCAACGATTATCTGAACGATCCGCGATCGGTGTACTGGCATTCCAAGGCGATCGAGGATGGAACCCGGGCTGCTGCCAGCTTCCCGCTGCTGCGGGGCGGCCAGGAGCCGATTGGCATCCTGCTCTTCCTCGCACCGGAAGAGAATACGTTCACACCCGATTTGGTCGAACTGCTCGGACGTCTGGCTGAAAACGTCTCTTTCGCCCTCGACAATTTCGATCGTGCCGAGGAGAAGGCCCGCACCGAGGCGCAGAAGGAACGCCTGACGCGGATGTTTGCGTCGCTGAGCGCCACCAACGAGGCGATCATGCGGGCGAAGTCGCGCGCCGAACTGTTCGACCTCGTCTGCCTTGCCGCTTCGAATGGCGCAAAATTCACCTCGACCACAATCGCGCTCGCGAGCGCCGATAGCGACCAGCTGGAAATCGTCGCCAGCGCCGGACCCGCGGCCGGCACCACGCGCACCGTCCGCCTCTCCATCGACCCCGATTGCCCGGAAGGTCGTGGGATGAGCGGCACGGCGTTCCGCACGCGCCAGCCTTGCATCAGCAACGATTATCTCAATGACGATCGCGTCCGCGCCTTCCATGCCATCGTCCGCGGCGACGGCGCGCGCTCGGGCGCGGCATTCCCGCTGGTCGCCCACGACCAGGCAGTTGGCGTCATGATCTACTTGTCGGCGGAGCCTGCCGCCTTCACCGACGAGTTCGTCGAACTGCTGCGGCGTCTCGCCGAAAACGTTTCCTTCGCGATGGAGAATTTCGATCGCGCCGACGCGAAGAACAAGGCTGACGAACGGATCGAGTATCTCGCCTCCTATGACAGCCTGACCAACCTGCCCAACCGCGAGACCTTCAATGCCGTGTTGCGCGCGGCAATCGATGCAGCGGAGCGCCATGACCATCGTTTCGCGGTGCTGTTCATCGATCTCGACCGGTTCAAGGTCATCAACGATTCGCTCGGCCACGAGGCGGGCGATTTGCTCCTGCTCGAAGTCGCCGATCGATTGCGCAGCGCTCTGCGGGCGAGCGACGTGGTGGCGCGCCTCGGAGGCGACGAGTTCGTGGTGATCCTCGACCAGTGCGGCGAGATCGACGACGTCCAGCGCATCGCGACGGAACTGCTCAGCGTGCTCGCGAAGCCGATGGAGCTGGCCGGCCACGAGTGCCACACCACCGCCTCCATCGGCATCGCGATGTATCCGGCCAATGGTGCCGACGCGCTGACGCTGACCAAGAACGCCGACATGGCGATGTATCTCGCCAAGGAGGACGGCAAGAACGGCTATCGCTTCTTCTCCAAGGAAGTGAACACGCAGTCGATCGAGCGGCTGTCGCTGGAGAGCGCGCTGCGCCGGGCGCTGGAGCGGGATCAGTTTACTTTGAACTACCAGCCCAAGGTGGACATGGTGACTGGCCAGATCACCGGCGTGGAAGCGCTATTGCGCTGGGCGCATCCCGATCTCGGCAATATCTCGCCGGCACAGTTTATCCCGCTCGCGGAGGAAACCGGACTGATCGTGCCGATCGGCCGCTGGGTGATGAAGGAGGCCTGCGCGCAAGCCATGGCCTGGCAGCGACGCGGCCTCTTGCCGGTATCCATGGCGGTGAACCTGTCGCCGCGCCAGTTCGTCGACGAGCATCTCTTGCAGGACGTCGACGAAGCGCTCGCCGCAAGCGGCATGTCGCCGGTGCTGCTCCAGCTCGAAGTCACCGAGAGCATGATGATGCGCAATGTCGGACGTGCGATCAAGGTGCTCGACGCCATCCAGAGCCGCGGCATTCGCTTGGCGATCGACGATTTCGGCACCGGCTATTCGTCGATGTCGCTGATGAAGCATTTCCCGATCGACACCATCAAGATCGACCGCTCCTTCGTGCGCGATTTGCCGCAGGACGCGGAGGATCAGGCGATCGCGCAGGCGATCATCAGCATGGGCAAGGCGCTCGGCATGACCGTGGTGGCGGAAGGCGTCGAGAACGCCGAACAGGAGGCATTCCTGCGCACCCATGGCTGCGACGAGATGCAGGGCTTCCTGATCTCCAAGCCGGTGCCGGCGCGGCAGATGGCCGAGCTGCTGCGGCCGATGGAGCTGCCCGTTGCGCCGCCGCTCCAGCCGGAGCCGGACCATGCCGCGACCGAGGCCGCGGCGCTACGGTTGAAAAGCGCTGTCGCCTGATGGCTGCGGGTGGAGCTCGCGGACGTCCTCGTCCCTGATCTCCGCCTTGCGTGGAAAATCATCCGGCCACGGAAGTGAGGTTTGTTCGGCGAAGAGCGCAATAAGGACATGCGCTCCTTCGGCAAAGCTCGAGCCGTCGTCAACGCCGAGCTCACGACACCAGGCCTGTCGCATCGGCTCGTGCGTGTCGAATACCGCCATCGCCGGACCCCACCACCAGGCCGGCGCCGGCGATCGTTCGTCCTCCGGCACGGCATGCCAGAGGATGAGCTCGTTCATCATGCGCTCGAATTGCAGGCTTGCGGCCTGATGCATTCGTTCCGTGCTCCCTTGGGTCGCGCCTGAAAGCAGGCCGATGCGCGGACTCGATTGTGGCCTTCGCTGTGAAAAGCTGGCTCGCGCTATTGGCTGAGCCGATTGTGCCGCTTGTGTCGGCGGCCATACAAAAACATACGGCGGCCGGGAAAGTTGCCGACGCGCGGCTGTGACAGTCTCTTTAGCCGCTTATGAGCCCGACCCGCAAGGCGCAATACCGGCGCCGCTGGCGTTGAAATAGCGCAGGCGAGGCTGATGACCGGCGGCGGTCTTGTCTTTGTCTAATCAGCGATTGAAGGGCCGGTTGCGGCTGAACAGCAGATAGATCGCGCGGGGGTTGGTGGTCAAATAGCGCCAGAACAGGCGGCGGGGCTCGAGCAAGGTGCGCCAGGCCCATTCCAGCCCGATCTTCTGCATCCATCGCGGCGCGCGGGTGCGGCTGCCCGACAAGAAGTTGAACAGGCCCCCGGATGTCTTGATGACGCCGACATTGGTGAGATGCGGGGTGAATTCCTCGACGAACGCCTGCTCGTTTGGCACGCCCAGCGCAACCCAGAGATAGTCCGGCGCTAGCGCGTTGATCTCGTCGACCTTCGCGCGCAGCGCCTCGCCACGGAGATAACCGTGGCTGTGGCCGACGATCTTGAGGTTTGGATACATCTTTCGGACGTTCTCGACCGCAGCGGCGTTCTCGTCCTCGCTGGCGCCGAACATGTAGAAGGTGCGGCCGACCGCTTCAGCCTTGCGCGCGACGACGTGAAACAGGTCCGTCGTGGCGACGCGCTCGGGCAGCGGAAACCAGGATTGCAGCCTGGATGCCGCCACCAGCGGCTGGCCATCGGCGTTGATGAGGTCGGCGCCGCGGAACAGGCGCTCGGTCTCCGGTTCGGTCGAGCACCGCGCCAGCACCTCGCCATTGGCCGAGGTCAGGTGCAGCGGACGGCCGATGCGATGGCGCGGATCGGTCGCCTCGATCATGAAGTCTGCGGTCGCTTCCAGGTCGAGCGCGGCCATGCGAAGGCCGCCGATGGTGATCCGCGGCACGTCGGCGGTTGCGGCCCGGCCATCGAGATTGATGCGGCGCTCAAGCATATTGTCTGCCTCGTTGGCGAGCTTGGGCCATAGGGGTGAGTTCGTCGAGCACGACGCCGACGAGCTTGCGCTCGGCGCGGCCTAGCGTGCTCAATATCTCTTCCAGGCCGTCGTTGATGTCGAGGCTGGTCGGCAGCACCGCCACCAGCGCGTCGGCATCATCGAGCAGCTTACGGCTGCCGGCCGTGAGTGGTGCCGCGGGGCCGTCGAGGATCACGAGGTCATAGCCGCCGGCGGAGCGCGCCTGCTCGATGGCCTTGCGGATGGCGTCGGTGGCCTTGCTTGCGTCGCGTTCGGCGGCCGGCAATACCGAGATGCTGTTGAGTGTCTTGATCTCGCGCGCGGCCTTGCTGCCGATCGAAAGCCAACCAACCTTGCTCGGCTCGCTCTTGCCGGGACGGTTGACCTTGTTCGAGAGCGAGTGCGCCTGGTGGTCGGCATCGATCATCAGTACGCGAGCGCCGTCGCGCGCGGCCGCGAGCGCGAAATTCAGCGCGGTCACGCTGCGCCCGGTGGTCTCACCGGCACCGACGAGCGCGATGACAGGCATTGTTTTTCCGCCGGCGCGCCGGGCCGCCGTAGCGCGCATGTCGCGCCAGGCGTTGAGCAGCGTCGTCAGTGGAAAGCCGGGGCGCAGCGTTGGCCAGCCCAGCCGGGTGAGGTCGATGCCGCCGCCGGTGGCGAGAATGGCACCGAGCGTATGGATGACGTCGGCCTCCTGGAGGCGCGCGATCAGCGGCTTTTCGATCAGGGGCTTCTCGACCATCGAAGGTTGCAGCGGCGGGGCGGCGAGTTCCGGCAGTGCCTCCGCGACTTCCGGGGCTCGCGAAACTGACTGAGGCCGGGCGGTCTCCGGCGCCCGCGAAGGCTCTGGAGTTCGCGGATCTTGCGGTAACGGAGTGCGATTGGCACGGGCCGGCGCCGGCGCGAACGCACCGGCGAGCAGCAGTTCGGCCGCGACGAACCAGCTCGATGCAGCGATTGCGCCGAAGATGAAGCCGATCATGGCGAACAGGCTCATCGCCGGCGGGAACGAGCGCCGCTGCGGCACCGTCGCCTCGCCGATGATTCGGGCCGCCGAGGTGTTCAGCGTCTCCTGCTCCTCGGTCTCGCGCGAGCGCTTGAGGAAGGATTGATAGACGTCACGGCTGGCATCGGCTTCACGCTCGAGCTCGCGCAAGCGCACGGCGGCCTGGCTGAGCTGGACACTCTGCCGCTTCTGCGCCTCCAGCGCCCGGCTGAGCGAGGCTTCAAAGTCGCGGGCGCGCGTCAAATCGTTCTTGGCGGACTGGGCGAAGCGGTCGATCTCTTCGTTGATGGTGCGCTTGAGATCCTCGACCTGCTTCTCGGTCTGGCGCAGCGCCGGATGACGCGGGCCGAGCTCGCCGGCCTGCTCCGCATATTTCTTGCGCGCGTCGGCATATTGGGCGCGCAGGTTCGCGATGGTCGGCGATTGCAGCGCCTCGGAGTTCGCGCCTGCATCTGCCGTCGTGCGTCGGCTCGCCTCGATCTGGTCGAGGCGCGCCTGCGCGTCCATCGTCGCGGCGCGGGCGGCGGAAAGCCGCTGGTTGCTGGCGGAAAGCTGCTGGTCGCTGATCAGCGCATCTTGCGTGCCGACGAAATTGTTCTGGGCCTTGTAGGTCGCGAGCACGGTCTCGGCGCTGCGCAGCCGCTCGCGCAGCTCCTTCAGGCGACCGGAGAGGTCGTTGGTGGCGCGCCGGGCGGCGGACGCCTGCGAGTTGCGGGATTCCGCGAGGTAGGCGCTGGTCAGCGTGTTGGCGAGCATCGCCGCTTTCGCCGGATCGGTCGACCAGACCTCGATGTCGACGATGAAGCTCTTCTCGGTCTTGCGGATCGTGATGTGCCGGTTCAGCGCCTCGAGAGCGGCGAGCTGCACTTCCTTTTTCTCCGTGGCGGAGGGCGCGTGGGACTGAAGGCCGATCAGCCCGAGCAGCGACGACATCACGCCTTTGCCATCGGCGCCGCCGCCGAATTCGGGATCCTTGTCCAGATCAGCCTGCTGGATCACCTGGAGCAGCACGCTGTTGGACGTGATCAGGCGCGCCTGGCTCTCGACCACCATCGACATGCCGGAGACATCCTGCGCGCGAGGCGTTAGCTCGCGGTCGACGAGCTGAAGCTCGCGCGGGTCGACATAGAGCTGGGCGGTGGCGGTGTAGCGGGGCGTCAGGCTCTTGCCCACGGTGACGGCAAGCGTCGCACCGAGCAGCGCGGCAACGGCAATCGCGATCTTCCGCCGCCAGAGCAGGTTGACCAGCTCCAGCACGTTGAAGCCGGCCTGAGGCCGCTGCTGCGGGGCCTCCGGTCTGGCCCGATCTATCGGCTGGTTATAGTCAAGCATGATCCCCAGCTTTCATTCCAAGTGCCGCGTGCTGAGGGGGTACTCTTCGCTCTACGCCACGCACCTCAGATATAGGTGCCCACTCAACGCAACAGGGAAAATTAACCATACTCATTGAGGGACTATTCACCGAAATGGCAAACAAAGCGTTTAAGCGCATGCCGCTCTTCGACGCGTCGCCGTGACGCGTGCGATGGCGCGGTCCTTGAGAGATTAACGGTTCGTTACCCCGTGCGACGTGGCCGCGAGGCTTCGCTGGTCTTGCGATCGGCCGCGCGCGCACCATGGCCGTCAGCTTTTCCGCAGGATGACGTGATAATCGCCGCGGCGGACGTCGGTCCCGCGCGGGAACACGGCGTTGAGCACGGCGGCGCCGGCGTCGACCAAGGCTGCGAACAGCGGCTTGCGCCGGCGCATCTCTGGATAGCGCGGGCTCTCGACCTCACGGCGGTAGATCATCTCGAGGCCATTGGCGGCGGCGAACACTTCGAGCCTCGGCAGCGACACCAGGGGATGGAAGAAGGTCGGGAACGGCGGCTCGCCCGGCAAGCCGGCGTCCTTGATGCCTCGGATGTGCCGGTAGAACCAGACGTGGAACCAGTGCGGCGAGTATTTGGTGACGACCCCGGACAACGAGCGCGGATTGGGCGCGCCGATCAGGATCATCCCGCCGCGCTTGAGCGCATCGCGGAAATTCAGGAGTGCGGCGTCGACGTTGGGAAGATGTTCGATCACGTTGTAGCAGATCACCAGATCGAAGGTCTCGCGCCCGAAGCGGTAGGTCTGGACGTCGCCGAGGATCGCTTCGTCCGCGTAGCTGTTGTTGCGAACCTGGTCCTCGTCGATGTCGACGACCGTGACCTTGCTGCGGCTCAGCAATTCCGGTGGCAGCACGCTGCACGAGCCGCCTCCGGCTTCGTAGGTGGCGAGCTGGCCCTGCGGCAGTTCGCGGCGCAGTAGGTCGTGAACGGCGAGCAGGCTGTCGCGGGCTTCACCGGGGACGAGATCGTGTAGCGCCTGAGTGTGGGCGATGGCCGCGGGAATCTGAACCGCCGTGGCTGTCGCCAAATCGATCGTGGCTGGCTTGTTCATATTTTTTTCTGACCGCGCTTGTTCGACTTAAATTTACAGGAAAAATCTCGTGTAGCCGTAGAGCAAATCCGATGCCGCGACGCTTCACCCGTCACGGTGCTTACGATCGGGTTAATGGGCATGTGCGTTAACTACGGCATCGTCCGCGCCAGCCGCCATCGGCGCGGTGGACCGCGAATTGCAGTATCACGCGCGCAAGGTTTCGCAGCAGAAGCACCGCGAAAGCGGTTGAACATATGGATGGCCGAACATCGTCGGCGCGGCGCCGTCGCGAGGCTCAAACCGGTCGTTCATTTTGGGACGGATTCGTCCCGCGGCGATGTGCCGTCGCGGGACGGCGCTGATCCCCGGGATCGAAGCAGGGCTTTTTCAATCTATCTCGGACATCTAGAACGTCATGACATTGATTCCGACAGACCTGTCCGCCACGCGTATTTCGGATGCCGTGCGCGATCCCAACCGGGAGATCGCGGCCAGCTCGCGGATTATCGACCTGTCGGTTGGTATCGTCGTCTGCATCCCCTGCTTCCGCCGCCCGCAGCATCTGCGGTTGACGCTGGACTCGCTCGCCAGCCAACGCACCCCGCGCTCGTTCGCCGTCGTCATGGTCGAGAACGATGCGGTCCGGCGCGAAAGCGCGCCGGTGGCCGCGGAATATCTCGCCGACGGCAGGCTTCAGGGTGTCTGCCTGGTCGAGAAACGGCAAGGCAACGTTCAGGCGATCAACGCTGCCTTCGAGACGGCGCTGGCGCTGTTTCCCGCCGCGACCCGGTTCCTGATGATCGACGACGACGAGATCGCTTCGCCCGATTGGCTCGAGCTGATGGTCCGCACCGCGGAGGCGACCGGCGCCGCTCTGGTCGGCGGGCCGGTGCTGCCGGTCTTCGAGGACCGCAGCATGCCCTGGCTTTCGCGCCACCCCGTTTTCTGTCCCGCCTATGATTACAGCGGCGCTGTGCCCCTGATCTACGGCTGCGGCAATTGCCTGATCACGCGTGCGGCGTTCGAGAGGTTCGCCCGTCCCGCCTTCGACCCGCGCTTCAACTTCCTCGGGGGCGGCGACTGCGATTTCTTCGTGCGCTGCCGCAATGCCGGCATGACGTTCCACTGGACGGCGGAGGCTGTCATCACCGAGACGGTGCCGCAAAGCCGCACTCGTTTCGGCTGGATCGCGAAGCGAGGCCTGCGCATCGGTGCCATCAACTATCGTGTGCAGTCCAAGTCCGCGCACGGCGCAGCGGCGCGAGTGTGGGTGTTTGCGCAGATGCTCGGGAGGTTGCCGTTAGCGCTAGTGCGCGCGGCCGCTCTGCTGAAATCGTCGAAAGCCGTCGTCGCGATGCATCCCGTGATGGTCGCGCTCGGCTCGGCGCTCGCCGCGTTCGGTATCGAGCCGAAACCCTATAAGGCCTCGAAGATCGTGTCCTGACGCCGAGGCGGCGGGCTAAATACCAAAACAGGCGAGGGCGACCCTAACGGCGGAGCGCGGCAGCGATTTGAGCGAGCGGCGCCCGACCATTCCCAGATAGGCGAAGGCCTGGCGATATCTGCCGAAGCGGACCGCTTGCATCGCCGAATACGTGATGAGATGAACCTCGGCGGCCCGACGGAGCCCGGCCGCCATGCCCGCGGGCAGGCGCGCCATGATCAGCCCGTCGTCGAATATTCGCGCGATCGCCGGAAAGAAATCCTGCGGCGTCCGCAGCGCCGCGTTCATGGTGTTGGCCGTGTGCAGGCGGTAGTCGAGCAGAAGGTTTGGCGCAAACTCGAATTCGCCGATGGCAGCCAGGCGGCACCAGCAGTGCCAGTCCTCGCAATATCTGAGCGAGACGTCGAAGCCACCGATGGCGCGGAAGGCCTCTGCACGTGCCAGCGCAATGCCGCCATTGACGATGAAGTTGCCGGCCGCGAGCCGCGCCAGAACGTCCCCGGACGGTTTGCGGCGCCCCTTCAGCATATCCCGACGGCCGATCTGCCGTCCCTCGCTGTCGATCGTGTTGTAGTCGCCGTAGACGAGAACAGCTCGGGGCGCGCCACGCGCAGCGGCCAGCAGGGCCGCGACCGCGCCGGGTCGCAGGCGATCGTCGGCATCGAGGAAGAGCAGCCATTGGCCGCTCGCATGGTGGGCGCCGAGATTGCGCGCTGCCGATACGCCAGCGGCGCCGTTGGTCATCAGGCGCAGTCGAGGGTCACGAATGGCGCGGACGATGGCGGTGGTCTCGTCGGTCGAGCCGTCGTCCACGACGATCACTTCGCTGACCTCGGCCTGCGCCAGTGCGCTGGCGAGGGTTTCACCGACATAGGCCGCAACGTTCTTGGCGGGAATGACGACGGACACCGATGTGGTTGAGCCGACCTGCAGCGGGACGCGCGCCGCCGGAACGACGCGCGATGTGGCGGGCAATTCGAGAATTTCTTCCGCGGTGATCAAGATACGACTCGCCTTTAACCGTCTGTTAACTAGGGCGCTCTTGCGAGTTGGCAATGCGATCGATCGCAACCTTGGCCGTCGCGAATGATACTCGCATTGGGAAAAAAGCGTCGCCATGAAGGCTGCCGCAGTGCTGGTTTCGTCAATTAGCGTTAAGCCGCCGGCATTAAGCCTGTGGCAAATTTGGAAGAGTGCGACAGCCGGTCCCATGCGAGAATACGCACCAAGCCGCCGCGGATGGATCCCAGTGCCCGCAAAGACATTCGACTACGATCCCGACGACATGGTCCTCAACCTGTTCTACGAGGACAAGGACGATCGCTGGTTTCCCGGCGATCGGCATCTGCGGCGCATGGCGCGTCGCATGCTGCTCGGCGAGCCGCGCATGAGCGGGCAGCTCCGCGTGTTCCTCAATCTCTGTGCGGGGCTCGATCGGCTCGGTATCCGCTATCGCGTCAACGACTACGGCTACATCGCGCGGCATCCGGGCGAACTCGCCTGCATCATCGGCCGCACCTTCCTGCTCGACAAGTTCGCCTGGAAAAATCCGATCCTGCTCGGCGTCGCCGCCCACAATCATCCGCTCGACGATCCCGACCTGTTCAAGCGCCTGCCGGTCAAGAAGGTCGTGGTGCCCGGTCCATGGTACGCCGAGATGTATCGGCCGCATTGGCCCGACACGGAGGCCTGGCCGATCGGCATCGACACGGATCTATGGGCACCGTCGCCGACGTCGCAAAAGAGCGTCGACGTCCTGATCTACGACAAGGTGCACTGGGACCGCGATCGCTTCGCGGCGGAACTGATCGAACCCGTCCGCGCCCGGCTCACGAGGGAAGGCCGCTCGTTCACCGAGCTGCGTTACGGCAGCTACAAGGAAGAAGACTATCGGGCCGCGCTCGCGCAATCGCGTGCGATGATCTTCCTGTGCCAGAACGAGAGCCAGGGCATCGCCTATCAGCAGGCATTGTCTTGCGGCGTGCCGGTGCTCGCCTGGGATCCCGGCGGGCCGTGGCGAGACCCCGACTACTATCCGCATCGCGTCCAGTTCGCGCCGGTGTCGTCGGTGCCTTACTGGGACGATCGTTGCGGCGCCAAATTCGTCGACATCGCCGGGTTTGAGGCGGGCTGGGATGATTTCTGGGCCGGGTGCGCCGCCGATATGTTCGATCCGCGCGGTTTCGTGCTCGACAATCTCACGCTGGAACAGCGTGCGCTTCAATATTACGAGATCGCGCGGAGCATCGTGCGGCAGCAGGCGGTGCCGCAGAGCTCCGGCGGACTGGTTGACGGATGCTTAACAGGGATCGGCTAAGAGTTGGAGCCTCCCCCGGATTCACCACCAGCCTCGAGCCATGGATCGCAGCGCCACTGACATGACCGACGTCGAGGCCCGATCGTTCGGCGACGTCCTGCGCGATGGGCTTGCGAGGGTCGACGCGGTGCGGGCGGCGCGCTGCCTCGTCGCAGTCGCAGCCCTGCTCCTCGTGCTGGTGACGCTCG
The DNA here is from genome assembly GCF_055811355.1 of Bradyrhizobium sp. WSM4873. Lineage (NCBI taxonomy): Bacteria > Pseudomonadati > Pseudomonadota > Alphaproteobacteria > Hyphomicrobiales > Nitrobacteraceae > Bradyrhizobium > Bradyrhizobium sp. WSM4873. Next base: position 16,572 of record NZ_JBVVPS010000037.1, read on the forward strand.
ATCCGTTTCCTGACCTGCGCAACGAGGATGTCACCACCGTAGTCGGCGGACGAATGGCGCTCACCTATGTCGCCTGGGGCCTGCTGGCTGCGGTCGCTGTATTGTTCGTCGCCGCGACGGATGCGCCCGCGCTGAAGACCCTGGTGACGCCGCTGCATCTCTGCCTGGTCGGCTGGCTGTTGATCAACATCGTCTTCTCCGAGAATCGCGGAGTCTCGATGCAGCGCTTCGTGCTCGCAGCCAGCGTGATGTCGCTCGCGGTGCTGTTGCCGTTGTTGCCGCCGACGCAGCGTAGCTTCAATCTGTGTCTTGGCGGCGCCGCGCTCGTATTGCTCGCACTTTGCTATCTCGGCGTCTTCGTGGCGCCGCAATACTCGATGCACACCGCACTCGACATCACCGAGCCGCAGCTGGCCGGCGATTGGCGCGGCAGCTTCGGCCACAAGAACATCGCTTCGCCCGTGATGACCATCCTGATCTATGTCGGCATCTATCTGTCCGCCATCGGCTCGTTCGTGATGGGCCCGGCCATCGCCGCGCTGGCCGGACTCTTCCTGATCTTCACCGGCGGCAAGACGTCGTCGGTGCTGTGTCTTGCGATCTACGCGCTCGCCTCGCTGGTCTGCGTCACGCCGGGCCTGTGGCTGAAGCGGATGATCTGCTTCGTGCCGCTGATCGTGATGAACCTGTTGACGGTCGGCAGCGTCCTGAGCCCGGCGCTCGGGGCAATGACGCGGCTGCTTCCGCTCGATCCCACCTTCACCGGCCGTTCCGCCATCTGGGAGTTCGCGCTCGCAGCCGTCGCCGAGAAGCCGATCATCGGTCACGGCTACGCCGCGTTCTGGGACGACGTGACCGCGCGGCAGACCGCCCAGGGCGCCGAATGGGCGACGAGCGCGGCGCATAGCCACAACAGCTATCTCGACCTCGCGGTCACCATCGGCCTGCCGGGGCTGTTGCTGGTGATGCTCGTCTTGGTGCTCGCGCCGCTCGGCAATTTCCAGACGGCCCGAACTCACAACCGCAGCGGTGCGTTGGCAAAGCTGTTCCTGACCGTGTGGTTGTTCGGCCTGTACTACGGGGCCACCGAGACCTTCCTGCTCGAACGGCAGAATCCGATCTGGTTCATGTTCGCCGTTGCCGTGGCCGGCCTGCACTTCCTGGCCAGGTTCCAATGCGTGGCGGAAGTGGAACCGGAGCCTGAGGGCTCGTCGCAGCCGCTGCGGCCGCAGTGGCTTCGGCTTAACAATAAGCGGTGAGGTCACTTGTGGCCGCGACAAAACATAATCTATCTGGAAACACCCAGTAATCGTATGTCCCGCGGATGACGATCCTCAGCGTCGAGCAACCAGATGGTCTTGTGTCCAGTACGTCGGGAATCGCGGTCGATTTCCTGCGTGACTGGCAGCGGGCCGCATCCCGCTTGAACGCAGGCCATCGCACTGCATTCCAGCATGGCTACTGGCTCGGCGCCTGGTACGAGGCGTTCCACGATCTCTCGCCGCTGATTGCATTGATCTCAGATGCCACGACGGGCAGGGACATCGCAATCGTGCCGATGATCAGCCATCTCAGGCGCGGCATCCGCATCGTCGAATTCGCCGATCTCGGCGTTTCCGACAACAACGCGCCGATCCTGGCGCTCGATACCGCGTTGGACGCGGCGGCGACGGATGCGATCGGCAAGGCGCTGATCGACGCGTTGCGCGCATTGCCGGACCGCTTCGATTTGCTGCGCCTGAGGAAGATGCCGGCCCAGATCGGCGGCAACCCGAACCCGCTGGTGTCGCTCGGCCGGATCGGATCCTGCTCGCTCAACGGCAACCTCGTGCTGACCGGCGACGACTATGAAGATTACCAGGCCTCGATCAAGCGCATGCAGATGCCACGCTGCTGGCGCGTCTTCAGCCGTCACGCCGGCGCGCGATTCGAGATCGCCACCGATGTCGCGCGTGCGCGCGAGCTGCTGGACGTGATGGATGTCCAGCAGCAGGCGCGCATGCGAAAGCTCGGCTCGCGCTTCGTCCTCAACGACGAAACCCATGCGCAGTTCTATCGCGAGGTCGCGCGTCGGGGCGTCGCGAACGGTTACGCCGTCATCTCGGCGTTGGTCTGCGACGAGGCCGTCGTTGCCACCACGCTCGGCGTCAGGTTCGGTGCGACCTATTTTCTCCTGCGCATCAGCCACGCCGGCGATTCATGGTCGAGCTGCTCGCCGGGGCTGCTCGTGACCGAGCGCACCATGGCGGCGTTGCATGCGCAGGGAGTGCGCCGTTTCGACCTCAGCATCGGCAACCAGGACTACAAGCGCCGCTTCGGCGCCGAGCCCGTGCCGCTGACCGATGTCAGCGTCGCGCTGTCCTGGCGCGGTATGCCCTTCGCGTGGCGGGACCACGCCGCGCAGGGCCTGCGCCGTCACCCCAGGCTTGCCGCCTTTGCGGCGCAGGCGATGGGCAAGGGGACGCGCTGACGGGCGACCCTCGCATCAGCCATGTAGCTTAGCCGTGTAGCTTCCTGGCTGTCTCCGCGATCTGGCGGCCCTGATAGCGCGCGCCAGCGAGCTCGTTGGCGCTGGGCTGGCGGCTGCCGTCGCCGCCGGTGATGGTGGTGGCGCCGTAAGGTGCGCCGCCGGTGACCTCGTCGAGCTTCATCTGGCCGGCAAAGCCGTAGTTCAGGCCGACCACGACCATGCCGAAATGCAAGAGGTTGGTGATGATCGAGAACAGCGTCGTCTCCTGGCCGCCATGCTGGGTCGCGGTCGATGTGAAGGCGCCGCCGACCTTGCCGTGCAGCGCGCCCTTGGCCCAGAGGCCGCCGGCCTGGTCGAGGAAGTTCGCCATCTGCGAGGCCATGCGGCCGAAGCGGGTGCCGGTGCCGACGATGATCGCGTCGTAATTGGCGAGGTCCTCGATCTTGGCGACGGGGGCGGCCTGGTCGAGCTTGTAATAGGAGGCTTTCGCGACCTCGGCCGGCACCAGTTCGGGCACGCGCTTGATGTCCACGGTGGCACCGGCTTCGCGCGCGCCTTCGGCCACGGCATTGGCCATCGCTTCGATGTGGCCATAGGCGGAATAATAAAGGACGAGAACTTTGGTCATGATGGTCTCCGTTGGGTGAGTCGGATGATTAATCTTGTTCAGGTCGTCATGCCCGGGCTTGTCCCGGGCATCCACGTTCTTGGATCGTCGTGGAAGGGCGTGGATGGCCGGGACAAGCCCGGCCATGACGGAGAGAGCCGTTAGGCCGCGTCGACGAGCACGATCTCGGAATCTTCCAGTGCCGTGATCTTCAGCCTGTCCTCGTCGCGGATCGCGGCGCCGTCGCGGGCGTTGACGCGCACGCCGTTGATCTCGACTGACCCCGCCGCGGGCACAAGATAGAGGTGCCGCGACTTGTGCGGCACGTACTCCGCGCTCTCGCCCGCATTTAATGTGGTGGCGAGCACCCGCGCATCGGCGCGGATCGGCAGCGCGTCGGTGTCATCCGCGAAGCCGCTCGCGATGGTGACGAGCTTGCCCGAGCGGTCTCCTTTCGGAAAAGGCTTCGAGCCCCAGGTCGGCTGCCCCCCGCGCGCGGTCGGCTCAATCCAGATCTGGAAGATGCGTGTCCTGGTCGGCTCGAGATTATACTCGGAGTGGCGGATGCCGCTGCCGGCGCTCATCACCTGCACGTCCCCCGCTTCGGTGCGGCCTTCGTTGCCGAGGCTGTCCTGATGGGTGATCGCGCCTTCGCGCACATAGGTGATGATTTCCATGTTGGCGTGGGGATGGGCGGGAAAGCCGGTGTTCGGCGCGATCTCGTCGTCGTTCCACACCCGCAAGGCGCCGTGACCCATGTTGTCGGGGTCATAATGGCTTGCGAAGGAGAAATGATGCTTGGCGTTGAGCCAGCCGTGATCGGCGCCGCCGAGCTTTGCGAAGGGTCTGAGTTCGATCATCTGCGTAATTCCTTGTTTTGGCGGGTGGCGCCTTGATCAGGCGCCAAAACCGCCGTCGACGTTGAGCACCGTGCCGGTGACGAAGGATGCTTCCGGGCTTGCGAGGAAGACGATTCCGGCGGCGACTTCCTCGGGGCGGCCGAAGCGCTGCAACGCGTGCTGCTGGCGCTGGGTCTCGGCGAACTCGCCGCCGTCCTTCGGGTTCATGTCGGTGTCGATTGAGCCGGGCTGCACCACGTTCACGGTGATGCCGCGCGGGCCGAGGTCACGTGCGGCGCCCTTGGTGTAGCCGACTACGGCCGCCTTGGTGGCGACGTAGTCGGCGAGACCCGGGAACGAGGCGCGGTCGGCGAGCATCGAGCCGACGGTGACGATGCGGCCGCCTTCGCCCATCAAATGCGAAGCGGCGCGGATCGCGGCGATCACGCCATGCAGGTTGACGGCATCCTGGCGGGCAAGCGCTTCGGTATCGGCATCGGCGTCGTCGATCGCGGCGCCGCTCGCAACGCCGGCATTGTTGACGAGGATGTCGAGATGGCCGAACTCCTTTGCGACATCGTTGACCAGCTGCGTCACGTCCTTGGCCGAGGCCTGGTCGGCCTTGAAGGCGCGGGCCTTGACGCCCCGGGCCTTCAACTCGGTGACGACCGCTTCCGCCTTTTCGGGGGAGGCGACGTAGCTGATCGCGACATCGGCACCTTCATCGGCGAGTGCGCGGGCAGAGGCCGCGCCGATACCGCGCGAGCCGCCGGTGACGAGGGCAACCTTGCCTGAGAGCTTCTTGGTCATTGGATTTCTCCAGTCCTGAATTTCTGATGACCCTTGGATAAGCCTCCGCCTGTGGTATAGAAATAGAAACTGTCGAAACACATTGTTTCCTTAAGCAGCCCAATTGGATCCGCTTTCATGGCCAAGCTCCCCGATTTCGAGGCGCTCGCAATCTTCGCAAAAGTCGTGGAATTACGGTCGTTTGCGGGGGCCGCGGGCGAGCTCGCGATGTCCAAGGCGACGGTGTCCAAGGCGGTCACGCGCCTCGAAGAGCGGCTCGGCGCCCGGCTGTTCAACCGCACCTCACGCCGGCTCGCGCTGACCGATGCCGGGCATAAGCTCGCCGAGCGTGCGACCCGCCTCCTGTCCGACGGCGAGGCGGCGGAGAACGAGGCGCTGGCGCAGTCGGTCGCGCCGCGGGGCCTGGTGCGGCTCGCCGTGCCCATGTCGTTCGGGATCAAGGCGGTGGCGCCGTTGCTCCCGGAATTCTTCGAGGCTTATCCAGAGGTCTCGGTCGATCTGCACCTGAGCGATGCGACCATCGATTTGATCGGCGAGGGCTTTGACATGGCAGTGCGGATCGCACGGCTGCCGGACTCCTCGCTGATTGCGCGGCGGCTCTTCACGATGCCGCGCTTTACGGTAGCTGCGCCGTCCTATCTGAAGCGCGAGGGACGACCGACGCATCCGATGCATCTGGCCGCGCACAAATGCTTCAGCTATACCTATCTCTCCACGCCGAACGTCTGGCACTACACCAATGCGGCCGGCGAGCAGGCGAGTGTACGCCCAGGCGGCCAACTCCGCGTCAACAACGGCGAAGCGGTGATGCCGGCCCTGATCGCCGGCCTCGGCATCGCAGACCTTCCGGAATTCATCGTCGGTGACGCCATCTCCTCCGGCGAGGTCGAGGTGATTCTGAAGGACTGGAAGCAGGCCGAAGGCGCCGTGCATCTGGTGACGCCACCTGGCGGCCCGCGCCCCGCACGCGTCGAGGCGCTCGGCGATTTTCTCGCAGCGAAGCTGCCGGGTACGTGCAAGCGGCGGGTGCGCGGAAAGGCAAAGCCGTCGTAGCAAAGTCATCGTAGAACGAGCGGCTTCAGCGATCTCTGGATTGCTTCGCTTCGCTTGCAATGACGGGTTTGGACTAAGACACCTTCTCACCATTGCGCACGACAATTCGCAAGCTCGGTTTCAACGTCTCCTCCAGTTGCGACTTCAATTCATGGACACGCGGATCGTGCGAGCGCCTCGCGCAAACCGCGTATTGGTGCACGGATCGCGCCAAGGCGCGCCGCGCTTCCGGGGTTCGCGTCACGTCCGGCTTCGAAAGCCGCAAGACGATGGCGGCGAGATTCACCAGCATCTCGTCCAGCGCCACGTCAATGGTCTGAAGTCTATTCATCGCTCCACTCCCTGGGAGGCAACGGTAGAGTCCAGGGGGCGTTCCTGACCGGGCGGAACATGGATAATGCTTCGTTAATCCCGCCGCGCGTCTTGTTCTTGCGGACGGTCACGCTAGGCTGGCGGCGAAATAAGAAAACAGGGGGGAATCTGCCATGGATCGACGCGATGTCCTGCGCGCCGCTGCCGCATTGCCGTTGTTGCCTGTGTTGTCGAGCGTGGCTTTCGCGCAAGCCTATCCCGCGCGCAACGTCACCATGATCGTGCCGTTTCCGGCCGGGGGCCAGGCGGATCTTGCGGCGCGTCCCGTCGCACAGGCGCTGGAGCGAATCCTCGGCAAGGCGGTCATCGTCGACAACCGCGCCGGCGGTGGCGGCGGATCGGTCGGCAATGCCGCGGCGGCACGCGCCGAGCCCGATGGCTATACGCTGCTGATGACGCTGTCCTCGCTCGCGGTGCTGCCCGAGGCCGACCGGCTGTTCGAGCGTCCGGTGGCCTACGAGGTCTCACAGTTCATGCCGATCGCGCGGGTGCTGGCCGATCCCACGCTGCTCGCGGTGCCGGCTTCGGCGCCGTGGAAGACGGCGCAGGATTTCGTCGAGGATGCGAAGAAACGCTCGGGCCAGATCACCTATGGCTCGTCGGGGCCTTACGGCACGCTGCATGTGGCGATGGAGATGTTTGCGAGCAGCGCCGATATCAAGCTGCTGCATGTGCCGTTTCGCGGCGCCGGACCGGCGCTCACCGCGCTGCTCAGCGGCACCGTGCAGGCGATCGCCGCCGCACCGGGGACGCTGAAGCCGCAAGTGGACGACGGCAAGCTGCGCGTGCTCGGCAATTGCGGCGCCAAGCGCATCGCAAGCTTCCCCGATGTGCCGACGTTCCAGGAGCTCGGCTACAAGGACGTCGAGATGTACATCTGGGCCGGGCTGTTTGCGCAGAGCGCGCTGCCGGCGCCGATCGCGACTCGCCTGCGCGAGGCGATGGCGCAGGTCATGACGAGCCCCGACGTGCTCAAGGCCTTCGAAACGTCGGGCAGTCTCGTTGCCTATCAGGACGCGCCGGCGTTTGCCGAGTTCGTGGCGGTCGACAGCGCGCGGCTGATTACGGCGGTCAAGAAGATCGGCAAGGTCGAATAGGTTCCTAGCCCGTTTTCACAATTTTTTGTTGGTCCAGAACCTCTCCGCGTCCCATTGATTGAAGAGAATTCGAGAGACACGCGAAGGAATCGGACATGCGAACAGAGCGGATTGCGCTGGGTGTGGCGCTTGCGATCGGCGGCATCGCCGCGCAAAGCGCTGCATCCGCTGAAGAGTATCGCGGAACCATGGAGCAGCAGATGGCCTGCACGCCGGATGTGTGGCGGCTGTGCAGCGACCAGATCCCCGATGTGAGTCGCATTACCGCCTGCTTGCGGCAGAACACGCCCCAGCTCTCCAGCGGTTGTCGCGCGGTGTTCCAGTCCAACAACCAGATGCCCCCGCAGCAGCAGGTTCCGGGCAACCGTGTGGCGCCGGCGCCGCGATACAACAATGTGCCGCCACCACCTCCGCAGGCGCAGCCGCGGCCTTATGACGATAGCGACGATTAGTGCTGCCCAAGGCATGATCCGGGCGCGCGCACAGCAGTGGGCGCGAAGATGCGGCCGTGCCGCCTCGTTCAGCGCTCGCCCTTGCCGCCCGACTCAGGTCGATCCCGGAGCGCCGTCCGCATGATGGCGCCGAAGAGCAAAGCTGCCACCGGCCAATGGAACCAGATCTTGTGCATGCCGGTGAAAATATTGATCAGAATCAGAAAGGCCGACACCGTGAGGGCCCCCGCAATCGGGCGGGGCAGCTTCGCCAGCCCGTCTGAAACGAAGCCCATCCAATTGGATGACTCGGATCTGTCGCGGCGCGCGGCGTCAGTTTGCGACCCCGCCATTGCGGTCTGAGACGTCGGGCGTTCGCCAGGCGGAAAGCTCCGTGCTTGAGCGGTTTGGCCGCTCATGGTCACACGATAGCTGGTCACGGGCGCAATGTTTTTCATTGGACGCTGGCCGAGGCAGTCGAAGCCAACAGATAATTTGTTGTGCACCTGATCATAGGCGGAGCTGGAGATCACGATGCCGCCGGGCTCGGCAAGTTCCTGCAGACGCGCCGCGATATTGACCCCGTCTCCGTAGAGGTCGGAACCATCCACCATCACATCGCCGAGATTGATGCCGATGCGAAACCGCATCGGGGGAGGTGGGGCCGAATCCTGGTTGGAAATTTCCTGCTGAATCTCGACCGCACACTGCACGGCTTCGACGACGCTAGCGAATTCGGCGATGACAGCATCGCCCCAGGTATTCACGATCCGGCCGTCATGGCGCTCCACCAATCGCGCAATGGCCGTGCGGTAGCGGCGGAGTGTCTCCAGCGTTCCCGCCTCGTCTGCTTCCATGAGACGAGAATAGCCGTGCACATCAGCGCATAGCACGGTGGTCAGCCGCCGTTTGACCTTATCGTCGGGCATGGTCCGCACATTAGCCTCCCTGACCGGCAAATGCATCAGGCATCCCGCAGCTGCCTTACGGCCTGACCTCGCAGACATCGACCCATTCCGCTGCGGTCAGCTCGGCCATCCGGTCCGGCGTGATGCGCACGGCGCTGTGGGTCGAGCCGGCGGCTGGCACCACCACGTCGAACGCTTTCAGCGAGACGTCGCAATAGACCGGCAGCGGCGACTTCAGCCCGAACGGACAGACGCCGCCGACCTCATGGCCGGTGATTTCCGCCACCTCTTCCAGTCCCAGCATCTTCGGCTTGCCGCCGAACGCCGCCTTGACCTTCTTGTTGTCCATGCGCGAGGTGCCGGCCGCGACGATCAGGATGACGCGTTCGCCGATCCGCAAGGACAGCGTCTTGGCGATCATTCCGGGCTCGACGCCGTAGGCCTCGGCGGCCAGCGGCACGGTCGCGGAGCTGATCGGGGATTCGATAACGGTGATGTCGGGGGCTTTTTCGGCGAAGAAATCGCGAACGGATTGAAGGCTCATTCAGGTCGGCTCATTCCAGACTCATGGGCGGGCGGCGATGCCTAAGCAATCCCTGGCAGCTCCGAGAGCGCCCGGACACGATGATCCGGCGCAAAGCCGAGCTCGTCCATCTGGGTGCGGATCGCCTTGAACATCGTCAGCGGTGCCACGAGTTCGTTCTCGACGCAAGCCAGCGCCATCGCTTCGGGCGTGACCCGTTCGATCCAGGCAACGTTCAGTCCGAATGCTTTCGCGCCCGCGACATCCCAGGGATTGGAGGAGACGAACAGCACCTCGTCCGGCGCGGTGCCGAGCGCCTCGCCGATCAGCTCATAGGCCTCCGGGCTCGGCTTGAAGATCTTCTTCGCGTCGACGCTGATCGTGGCATCGAGCAGGGCGTCGAGACCGGAGTTGCGCACGAGCGCATTCAGCATGTCCGGACTGCCGTTGGAGAGGATGGCGAGTTTTCGCGGCTTCAGAGACGTGAGCGCTGCCGTCGCATCCGGATAGAGATCGAGATGCAGATATTTCTCGATCACGCGCTCAAATGCCTCGTTCTCGTAAGCGAGCCCGAGCACGCGCAGTGTATAGGAAAGCGAGTCGCGCGTGATGGCTGCGAAGTCCTGGTAGCGCCGCATCAGCGAGCGCAACCAGGTGTATTCGAGCTGCTTGATCCGCCAGATCTGCGTGATGATCTCACCGTAGCCCGGAAACACATCCTCGGTGATCTCCGCGACCGACTGGATGTCGTAGAGCGTTCCGTAGGCGTCGAAGACAACGGCTTTGAGACTCAATTGACCTGTCCCCCGGGATTGCTGCGGGCGCATGGACTATACAAGGCGCCACGGTATCGATCCAACACGGAAACGCGAACTGGGCCCCTGATTTCTAAAGCCTGATCACGACCTTGCCAAAGTGTGAGCCGGTCCGGAGGTGCGCATATGCTTCGAGAACGTCGTCGAAGTCGTAGACCCGATCGACGATCGGGTGGATCGCATGCTCGGTCATGAAGCGATTCATCGCGACAAAGTGTTCGGCCGATCCGACGGTAACACCGATGATGTCGGCATTCTCCCACTGAAGGCGCGCGAGGTCGGGCTTGGGGCCGAACCCCGTCAAAACCCCGATCTGAACGATCTTGCCACCCGAAGCGACCGATCGCAGCGATCGGTCATAGGTGCCGGGACCGCCGAGTTCGAGGATATGACTGGCCCCGGCGCCATTCGTCGCCTTCATCAGGCCCACATCCCAGTCAGGCGTGTCGCGATAGTTGATGAGGATCGAGCCGCCCAGCGCCTTGGCGCGGGCGAGTTTTTCATCCGAGGAGGATATCACGATCGCACGCGCCCCCAGCGCCGCTGCGAATTGAAGCCCGAACAGCGCGACGCCGCCTGTTCCCTGGACCAGCAGCGTGTCGCCTCTGCGCATCCCGCCGCGTGCGATGAGGCCATGAAAAGCCGTGACGCCGGCACAGGGCAGGGTCGCTGCCTCCACCGCGGACAGATGCGCCGGCACTGAGACCAGCGCGGTCGCCGGCAGCACGACATACTCAGCCAGCATTCCGTCCATCGTGTTGCCGCCGAGGGACGACGGAATATAGCTGGACTTGAACGGCCCCGAGATCCAATCGCGGAAGAACGATGCAGCGACGCGGTCTCCGAGTTGCCATTGCGCGACGTCGGCGCCGACGGCGTCAACGACACCCGCGCCGTCGGAGAGTGGCACGCGGCCGTTGAGCTCGCCTCGGCCTGCACGGTCGAGGATCAGGAGGTCGCGGTAATTCAGACTTGCCGCTTCGACCCGAATGCGGACCTCGCCATTGGCGGGTTCGGGTTTGCTGATTTCGGCGCGCGCAAGGTGGCCAGCACCAGCTTGGCCGTTCAAATGGTAGGCTTTCATCGTTGCTCCCTTCACAAGTGGCATTCACTTGGACGAGCAAATTCTGTAAGGTCTGACAGTGCTGTCAGGGTCAAGAGGCTTCAGATGAAAATCGGCGAACTCTCCCGGCGGACGGGGGTCAGCGTCCGGATGCTGCGCTACTACGAAGGCGAAGGACTGCTCGCGCCGCTGCGGACGAACTCCGGCTATCGCGACTATGGCCTGGCCGAAGAGGAAGCCGTACGGCGGATCAAGATGCTCGGCGCCGCGGGGATGACGCTCGAAACCATCAAGCGGTTGCTCCCGTGCGTGCGGAACAACGATCCGGCTTTCACGCCGTGCAACGAGCTGCGAAAAATACTCGCTCAGCAGGTCGGCCTGATCGATGAACGTATTGAGACGCTCAGCGAAAGCCGGACAATTTTAGCGGGCTATCTGGCAAGCGTGAATTGATCGCACGCAACGCGGCCATCGGATTCACCGCGCCAAAGTCTTGGGCCTTGAGGGTTTGAGTGTGAGGGCTTCGATAGCAGCGTCGAAGCCCTCGATGCGCTGACGAGTACGCGCCTAGATCCCCAGCAGCTTCCGCGCGTTCGCCTTCAACACCTTCGGCCGGATCTCGTCGCGGATCTCGATCTTGGCGAAATCCGACAGCCAGCGGTCGGGCGTGATCACCGGCCAGTCCGAGCCGAACAGCATCTTGTCCTGCAGGATCGAGTTGATGTAGCGCACCAGGATCGGCGGGAAATATTTCGGCGACCAGCCCGAGAGGTCGATGTAGACGTTCGGCTTGTGGGTCGCGACCGACAGCGCTTCTTCCTGCCAGGGGAAGGAGGGATGGGCGAGGATGATCTTGAGGTCGGGGAAATCCGCCGCGACGTCGTCCATGTACATCGGGTTGGAATATTTCAGCCGCATCCCCATGCCGCCGGGCATGCCCGAGCCGACGCCGGTCTGGCCGGTGTGGAACAGCGCGATCGCGCCACCATTGTTGATCTCTTCATAGAGCGGATAGGCCATGCGGTCGTTGGCGTAGAAGCCCTGCATGGTTGGGTGGAATTTGAAGCCGCGCACGCCGTATTCTTCGATCAGCTTGCGCGCCTCGCGCACACCGAGCTTTCCCTTGTGCGGGTCGATCGAGACGAAGGGGATGAGGACGTCGAGATGGTCGGAGGCGATCTCCAGCATCTCCTCATTCTTGTAGCGGCGGAAGCCGGTCTCGCGCTCGGCGTCGACCGGGAAGATCACCGCGGCGATTTTCTTGGATCGGTAGTAGGCCGCGGTCTCCGGCACGGTCGGCGGATGCTTGTGCGGCGACTTGAAATAGTCCGCCATCTGCGCCTGGAAGTCGTCATAGCCGTCGTCGGGATGGGTGCCGCAGGGCTCCTCGGCGTGGGTATGGATGTCGATGGCGACGACGTCGTCGATATTGGGCAGCTTCAGCTTCGGCATGGGTTTCCTCCCGACGGGTTGCCGAATTGATTATATGATATAACGAACTTGGCAAGGCGTTGTGGGACAAGGCGTTGTGGGGCAGGCACCGTCCGAGATGCTGGTTGGGCCGATCCGGCCGCTTCTACTTTGCATGGGGTTGTTTTCCTGAATTTGCGGGGTGGGATCGGGCCAGTTAACATTGACATCCGGTCCTCCCATGCCTTAAGAACCGCCCCGTCCCGGGCGGTCGGTCCGCCAGCGGGAAAATCTCATTTTGCCTCATTCGCGCGTGCCGAAACGGTAGTGCCGAACACGGCCTTTCGAACGTTCAGGATTCTGCCATGAAGGTCCGTAACTCGCTGAAATCGCTGCGCGGTCGCCATCGCGCCAACCGCCTGGTCCGCCGCAAGGGCCGGGTCTATGTGATCAACAAGGTGCAGCGCCGCTTCAAGGCGCGTCAGGGCTGATTTCGCCCTGCCGGACGCCCGCGCGCGCCCCGCAAGACCACGGTCTCACACGAGTTTGACGCCGCCTTTGCTTTGCAAGGGCGGCTTTGCGCGTTTAGACTTCGACCATGGCAGTGAGATTCTCCGTCGCGCGCACCCTGTGTCTGGCCCTTGTGCTGGGAGCCGCCGGACTCGCTCCGGCGCTGGCACAGCAGATTGATCCGCCGACCCCGCCCGGCAAGCAGAAGAAACTTCCGGAAGCGCCGGCCAAGCTGCCCAAGGTCGATCGCACCAAGAATCTCGATTTCCTGTTCGGCGCGCTGAAAGCTGCGCCCGACGAGGCCAGCGCCAAGCATGTCGAGGCGCGGATCTGGGCGATCTGGATCCAGACCCCGAGCGACACCGCGGCGCTTTTGATGGCGCGGGCCAAGACCGCGGTCGACGCAAAGAAGATCGAGGTTGCGATCAAGCTGCTGGATTCAGTCGTCAAGCTCAGGCCCGACTACATCGAAGCCTGGAATCGTCGCGCCACGCTCTACTACATGCAGAACGATTATGGCCGCTCGCTCGCCGACATTCGCGAGGTGTTGATCCGCGAGCCCCGCCATTTCGGCGCGCTCGCAGGCCTCGGCATGATCATGCAGGAGGTCGGCGACGAAAAGCGCGCACTTGAGGCCTACCGCAAGGCGCTCGCCGTCAACCCGCACCTCGAGAAGATCCCCGATCAGGTCAAGGCGCTGACCGAGAAGGTCGAAGGCCGCGATATTTAGCGGACAAGTCGATCATTGCTCGAGCGAATGCGGCGCTAGCCGATTAACCACGATCACACGCGCCGCGTCACGAGGGGTGTGGGTGGCCCCGCCGCAGGCCTACCTTCATCGCGGGAGCACAGCCATGAAGCGTTTGATCTTTGCAGGTACATTGCTGCTCGCGTCGGGCACGGCGAGCCTCGCCGACGGACTGTTCTGGGTGGTCGGCAATCGCGCCACCGGAAAATGCAACATCGTGACCAGCAATCCCGTGATCATCGGCGACGTCTGGTTCGGTGACGGTCCCTACAAATCGAAGGCCGACGCCAAGCTTGCCCGTTCGACCATCCGCGCCTGTCCCGCATCCACGCCTGACGAGGAAAAGGACGAGGACACCACGAACTAGGTCGACAGCGACCTAGTGCAAAACGCTGCCTTCGCGCTCGGCGAGGCCGCGATCGACCGCTGCGGCGTAGGCCTTTGCAAGCTCCGTCTCGAGATGCTCGTTGATCAGCAGCAGCGCGCGCACGGCACCGCGCAGGTCGCCGTGGCAGCTTGCCACGATCTCGTCGATCGCAGTGTCTTTGGATCTCAGGCTCATCGCAATTCTCCGGTTCAAATCAGGATAAATCCTGCCGGTCTTTCCCGCATCCCCGAGGGCTGCGAGCACGATCGGCGCCCACCCGCGTCTAAATGGCGGAACCGACCGTGGCGATTATAAGGAAGCTGCGATGACGAAGGCATGAAGCTGTTTCGAGGCCTGCGTGCTCCCGGGCCAGTATTGATTTCGTTGCGTTTTTCCCGCTTGAATTATGCACATATCCACAGCCCCGGCATTTCAAGTGGAGCGCGGGGGCTCCCCGGGCGAAACTGCCGCCCGCAAGCCACGTAACTGCCCTGTGCCCTGGATCGCCCGGATTCCATCCATGATCGTGATGTCAGTCGTGACCGCGCTGGTTGTGCTGGCGCTGGTCACGCAGGCCGGCGTCCTCGCCGTGCAACGCGCCTTTCCACCGCAGGGCCGGATGATCGAGGTCGATGGCGCCGTGCTTCACCTCGTCGATATCGGCCCGCGCGATTCGGGCCTGCCGATCGTGATGCTGCACGGCGCGAGCTCCAATCTCGAAGCGATGCGGCGGCCGCTCGGCGATCTCCTCGCCAGGAATCATCGCGTGATCCTGATCGACCGTCCCGGTCACGGCTGGAGCACGCGGGCGCGGCGGCAGGATTCGACCCCGGAGGTCCAGGTGCGGATGATCGATGAGGCGCTCGGCAAGCTCGGGATCGATCGCGCGGTCTTCGTGGTGCATTCCTGGAGCGGTGCGCTCGGCGCACGGCTGGCGCTCGATCATCCCGGCCGCGTCGCGGGCCTTGTGATGCTCGCGCCCGTCACCCATCCCTGGCGCGGCGGCGTCGGCCGCTACAACGAGGTCATCGCAACGCCCGTGATCGGCCCGCTGCTCGCCTACACCATAACCCTGCCGCTGGGCTACTTCCTGAGCGAGCCCGGCGCGCGCAACGTCTTCCTGCCGCAAATGATGCCAGACGGTTTCGTGCAGGACTCCGCGACGCCGCTGCTGCTGCGCCCGCGCGAGTTCATCGCCAATGCCTATGATCTGGTGACGCTGAAGGAAGCGGTCGCCGCGCAGGTTGCGCGCTACGGCGAGATATCGGCGCCGGTCACGATCATCGCCGGCGAACCCGACAAGACGGTAAAGACCGACATTCACGCGCGCCCGTTCGCCGCCACCGTGCAGAATGCGAAGCTGATCGTGCTGCCTGATCTCGGCCACATGGTGCAGAACGCGGTGCCCGATCTCGTGAAGGCGGAGATCGAGACGATGATCGGGAAAATCGTATCGGCGCAGGCGGTCGCCGATTAGAGCGTTTTCGAGCGAAGTGGCTGCCGGTTCGCGTGAAGAAAACGCGTCAAAACAAGAACCTGGAGCTTCGGTTCTGATTCAATGAACCGAAGCTCCGGCGACCGCCTCACACGCGCTTACTGCTTGACCTTCCCGTCCTTGTCGAACTGCGACACGTAGGCCCAGAGATTGTTGATCTCGTTCTCGTTCTTGATGCCGGCGAATGCCATCTTGGTGCCGGGGATCTTGGCCTTGGGGTCCTTGATGTATTCCTTGAACTGGGCCTCGTTCCAGGTGATGCCGGAATTCTTGTTGGCGTCGGAATAATTGTAGTCCGGCGCGGTGCCGGACTTGCGGCCGTCGAGGCCGTTGAGCTCGGGGCCGACCTTGTTCTTGGCGCCTTCGCCGATCGCGTGGCAGGCCAGACATTTGTTGAACGACGACTTGCCGGCCGCGGCATCCTGCGCCATCGCGGCAGGTGCGGTGGCAATCGCGGTGAGGATGGTCAATGCGCCAAAAATCAGTTTTGTCATCGGGTGCTCTTCGTCTCTTCCCTGGGGGCTGGTCAGTTGCTTGCCTGATCGGCAATGGTCGGACCTGCCGGTTTTGGCAGGCCTGCTCGGATTGGACAAGCCGCCAAACCATGGCAGGTTTCACGATTTCCTACTTGTCCCAGAGCGAACTCGCGCAAGATCGTCGATCCGACTTTCGGATGGCCTACCCAAACCACCGCGGACATGGTTGATTTGCCGCGACAATTCGATCCTGCGGCCTCAGCCGGAAGGATACGCCATGAAGGATGTGATATGGCCATCATGATGCCCGCGAGCGACCAGGCTGTGCTCGCGCGTCGCGCCGAGATCGTGGCTGCATTGCGCGCAATCGTGCCGGGCGAAGGCGTGATCGATACGCCTGCCGAGATGCGGGCCTATGAATCCGACGGACTGACGGCCTATCGGCAGCCGCCGATGGTCGTGGTGCTGCCCGACACGACCGAGCAGGTTTCGCTCGTCCTGAAATATTGTGCAGGGCAGGGCATCAAAGTGGTGCCGCGCGGCTCCGGCACCTCGTTGTCCGGCGGCGCGCTGCCGCTGGAAGACGGCGTGCTCCTGGGACTCGGCAAGTTCAAGCGCATCCGCGAGATCGATTTCGACAACCGCGCCGTCGTCACCGAACCCGGCGTCACCAACCTCGCGATCAGCCAGGCCGTCGCCCATGCCGGATTCTACTACGCGCCGGATCCGTCCTCGCAGATCGCCTGCTCGATCGGCGGCAATGTCGCGGAGAATTCCGGCGGCGTGCACTGCCTGAAATACGGCATGACCACCAACAACGTGCTCGGCTGCGAGATCGTGCTGATGAGCGGCGAGATCCTGCGCATCGGCGGAAAATCGGCGGAGAACTCAGGCTACGACCTGATGGGCGTCATCACCGGCTCGGAAGGCCTGCTCGGCGTCATCACCGAGATCACGGTGCGCATCCTGCAAAAGCCGGAGACGGCGCGCGCGCTGATGGTCGGATTCGCGCAAGTCGAGGCGGCCGGCGAATGCGTGGCGCGCATCATCGGCGCCGGCATCATTCCCGGCGGCATGGAGATGATGGACAAGCCCGCGATCCACGCCGCGGAGGCCTTCGTCCATGCCGGCTATCCGCTCGATGTCGAGGCGCTCCTCATCATCGAGCTCGACGGTCCCAAGATCGAGGTCGACGAGCTGATCACGCGGGTCGAGGCGATTGCGAACGCTTGCGGCTCGACCACCTGCCAGATCTCGACCTCGGAGGCCGAGCGCAATTTGTTCTGGGCGGGGCGCAAGGCTGCGTTCCCCGCCGTCGGCCGCATCTCGCCGGACTATCTCTGCATGGACGGCACCATCCCGCGCGGTGCGCTGCCGAAGGCGCTGGCGCGCATCCGCGAGCTCTCGGAAAAATACCAGCTCGGTTGCGCCAACGTGTTCCATGCCGGCGACGGCAATCTGCATCCGTTGATCCTCTACGACGCCAACAAGCCCGGCGAGATCGAGCGCGCCGAAGCCTTCGGCGCCGACATCCTGCGCGCCTGCGTCGAGTTCGGTGGCGTGCTCACCGGCGAGCACGGCGTCGGTATCGAGAAGCGCGATCTGATGCCGGAGATGTTCAGCGAGATCGACCTCAACCAGCAGCAGCGCCTGAAATGCGCCTTCGATGCGCAGGGCCTGCTCAATCCCGGAAAGGTGTTTCCGACCCTGCACCGCTGCGCCGAGCTCGGCCGCATGCACGTCCACGCTGGGAAGCTGGCGTTTCCCGACATCCCGCGATTTTAACGTCGCCTCGCTGCAACGCGCCAGATTTGATTTTCGCTGCAAATTTCGCTACCGCCTCAGTCGTGGATACGCTCAAGGTACGAGACGCCAAAGACGTCGAAGAAGTGGTGCGCGCGGCGATTGCCAATGAGCAGCCGCTCGAGATCATCGGCCATGGTTCCAAGCGCGGCATCGGCCATGCGATGGCGACCAATGCTGTGCTCGACGTCTCCGCGCTGAATGCCATCACCGCCTACGAGCCCAACGAACTCATTGTCACGCTCCAGGCCGGCGCGCCGTTGGCCGACGTGCTGTCGCTGATCGATGCCAAGAACCAGCAATTCGCCTTCGAGCCGATGAACACCGCGCCGCTGCTCGGCACGCCGGTATCAGGCACCATCGGCGGCATGATCGCGGCTGGACTGGCCGGTCCGCGCCGGATCAAGGCGGGTGGGGCGCGCGACCATCTGCTCGGGGCGCATGCCGTCTCCGGTTTCGGCGACAGCTTCAAGACCGGCGGCAAGGTGGTGAAGAACGTCACCGGCTACGACCTCTGCAAGCTTCTCGCCGGTTCCTGGGGCACGCTGTCGGTCATGACCGAGGTCACGCTGAAGGTGATGCCGAAGCCGGAGGCCGAGCGGACGCTGTTGCTGCGCGGGCTCGACGGTGCCGCCGCCAACCAGGCGATGACGGCGGCGCTCGGCTCGCCCTTCGACGTCTCCGGGGCCGCGCACCTGCCGACATCGGCGTTCCGGACCAGGATCGAAGGTCTCGGCGATATCGCAGGCCAAAGCGAGGCGCTGACCATGCTGCGGCTCGAAGGCATTACCGCCTCGGCCGCCCACCGTGCCGGCTCGCTGCGCGACTTGCTGGCGCCGTTCGGAACCGCGACTCTCGTCGAGGACACGGTGTCAGCGGCGCTGTGGACCACGATCCGCGACGTCCTGCCGTTCGCAGCCAGTGGCGCGCTGGGGGCCTGGCCGGTCTGGCGGATCGTCTGTCCACCGGCGTCGGGCGCGGCGCTCGGGACGCTGCTGGCGCGCGAGACCGGCGGCGAATTGATCTACGATTGGGGTGGTGGACTGATCTGGGCGGCGTTGCCACCGAAGCCGGACGCGCATGCCACGGCCGTGCGCGAACGTGCGAATGCGGCCGGCGGGCACGCCACGCTGATCCGGGCGGCCGAGGACGTCAGGCGCACGATCGATGTATTCCACCCGCAAGCCCCTGGCCTTGCCGCGTTGAGCGAGCGGGTCCGCGCCAGTTTCGATCCGAAGACCGTTCTCAACCGGGGCCGGCTGACGCGGGGCGCTTGCTGAATGAAGACCGAATTCTCACTCGCGCAGCTCGCCGATCCCGACATCGCGGAAGCCGACAAGATCCTGCGCGCCTGCGTCCATTGCGGCTTCTGCACCGCAACCTGTCCGACCTATGTGCTGCTTGGCGACGAGCTCGATAGCCCGCGCGGCCGCATCTATCTGATCAAGGAGATGCTGGAGAAGGACCAGACGCCGACGGCCGAAGTGGTCAAACATGTCGACCGTTGCCTGTCGTGCCTGGCCTGCATGACGACCTGCCCCTCGGGGGTGAATTACATGCATCTGGTCGATCAGGCCCGGGTCAGGATCGAGCAGCGTTACGAGCGGCCGCTGGCCGAGCGGCTGCTGCGCCGGGTGCTGGCCTTCGTCCTGCCGGACCCGCAGCGTTTCCGCGCCAGCATGTGGCTGGCGCGGCTGGCCCGCCCACTGGCCGCGTTGCTGCCGACGCCCCGGCCATCGGCGACGCCCGGCATGATCCTGCGCCTCAAGGCGATGCTGGCGCTGGCGCCGAGCCGGCTGCCGCCGCGGGGGCCCGCCGCCGGGAGTGTGTTCGCGGCTCTCGGCAAGAAGCGCGGCCGGGTCGCGCTGCTCCAGGGCTGCGCTCAGCAGGTTCTTGCGCCGCGCATCAACCAGGCCGCCATCAGTCTCCTCACGCGCCACGGCATCGAGGTCGTCCTTGTCAGGGACGAGCAGTGCTGCGGCGCGCTGACCCACCACCTCGGCAACGACCAGGACGCATTGGCGCGGGCTCGCGCCAATGTCGCGGCGTGGTGCGCGGAAGCGGCCGGCGAGGGGCTCGACGCGATCCTGGTGACGGCGTCAGGCTGCGGCACCGTGATCAAGGACTACGGCTATCTTTTGCGAGAGGACGCTGCGTTTGCCGCCGATGCGGCGAAGGTCTCTGCGCTCGCCAAGGACATCACTGAATACGTCGCCGGCCTTGGACTCGCGGCCACCGCGCGCCAGGACAACATCGTCGTCGCCTATCACTCTGCGTGTTCGTTGCAGCACGGGCAGAAAATCACGGGCCTTCCGAAAGAATTGCTTTCCAATAATGGATTCGTGGTGAAAGATGTGCCGGAGAGCCATTTGTGTTGCGGTTCGGCGGGGACTTACAACATTCTCCAGCCCGAGCTTGCGGGCCGGTTGCGCGATCGCAAGGTCGCCAACATCGCGAGCGTCAAGCCGGACATGATTGCCGCAGGCAATATCGGCTGCATGGTGCAGATTGCCAGTGGCACGTCAGTTCCGGTCGTACACACGATTGAGCTTCTCGATTGGGCTACGGGCGGGTCGCGGCCGGCGTTGAACGCGCAAGACTGAGCTTTCGAAGACTGAGCTTTCGAGGGCTGAGCTTTCGTCCGGAGGTGGCGGCTGACGACACCCGATCGACCATTGTTCGGCGGCAACAGGAGGACCACGATGGCGAAAGCGAAGAAGAAAAAAAGCAAGAAGGCTAAAAAGGCCAAGAAGGCGGTAGCGGCGAAGAAGACCGCAAAGAAGGCAGCCAAGAAGTCCGCGAAGAAGTCTGCCAAGAAGGCTACAAAGAAATCTGCGAAGAAGGCCGCGCCGAAGAAGGCGGCCAAGAAGGCCGCTAAGCAGGCTGCGCCCAAAAAGGCCGCCAAGAAGACTGCGAAGAAAGCGGCGCCGAAGAAGGCGAAGGCAGCTCCCGCGCCGAAGCCGTCAACGCCGGCAGCTCCGGCTCCTGAGCCCGCCGCCGAGACAAGCTGGGCGATGCCTTCGTCTTCTGCGGACTCGACGCCGGCCGAGGGACAGGGTTAGGCCCAAGGTCGGGCCAAGGGCTGGACCCATCCGACGACCACGATCGACAACAGGAAGGCCGCAGCGGTGATGCTGCGGCCTTTTTGCATCGCGCGACGGCGCGCGGAGGATGGTCTTGTCCGGAGGCAGCCTGATTCGTGGCGCGGGCAGCACGGTACCGCAGGACCCGTACTAACCCGGGCCTCCCAGTGCACTTTGGAATGCAAATAATGTGTTCGAGAAGACACACAGGCTGACAACCTTCCGTGGAATCGTCAGAACGCCCAAAAAGTCGGCAGATGCCCGTGTTTTTTGCTTCACGGTTTGCCTCACCCCATCCAGATTGCCGCAGTTACGAAATTTGCAATCAGGTCGTGCGTTCCGGGGGCTTCCGGGATCCGGCTGGGGTCTTAGAACTGGTGATGGGGATCGAAATGAAAAAAGTGGCTTTGTTGGCAACGGCGCTGGCAATGGTGACGGGCTCGGCTTTCGCGGCAGACATGGCGGTGAAGGCTAAGAAAGCCCCGCCGGTGGTTGCGTTCGATCCCTGGGATATCGCCTTCGGCGGCGCCATCATGAGCGACTACATCTTCCGCGGCGTCACGCAGTCGAACCACAAAGCGTCGGTCGCCGCCTATTTTGAGCCGCGCTACAACGTCAACAAGGACCTCCAGCTCTACGTGGGCGTGTCCGCCGAGAGCATCTCCTTCGCCAATCGCGCCGCTGCTGAAGTCGACATCTACGGCGGTATCCGCCCGACCTTCGGCGCCTTCGCGTTCGACATCGGCGTCTGGGGCTACCTGTATCCGGGCGGCAGCTGCGCCGACAACGTGCTCACCGGCGGCATTCCCGGCGGCAACGTCTGCGGCGTCAGCACGACCACGATCTTCCTCGCCGACGGCAACGTCATGAAGAAGGACGTCAGCTTCGTCGAAGTCTACGGCAAGGTGAACTACACCATCAACGACAGCTTCACGGTCGGCGCGACCGAGTACTACTCGCCGAACTTCCTGAACTCGGGTGCCTGGGGCAACTACGCTTCGTTGACCGCCAAATACACGGCGCCCAGCACGGCCTTCGGTGCTTCCGGCATGGGCATGTACGTATCGGGTGAGTTCGGCCGGCAGTGGTTCGGTACTTCGGACGCCTTCTACGGCACCGGCGTCGGCACCGTTTTCGCCAACGGAATCCCCTACAAGGACTACAACACCTGGAACATCGGCATCGGCTTCACCTACAAGGTGTTCACGCTGGACCTGCGTTACTCCGACACCGACCTGAACAAGGGTGATTGCAACGCCTTCACCAGCGCCTTCAACGCCACCGGCACCACCAACGTCACCGCGATCAATCCGGGCGGCGCTGGCTCCAACTGGTGCGGCGCGGCCGGCATTGCCAAGCTGTCCTTCGACCTGACCGCGATGAGCAACCTGAAGTAAGCTTCTTCCCGAAGCGACTTGATGAGGGCGGCAGGGCAACCTGCCGCCCTTTTGCTTTGGGACTTTGGCGCACAGGCCGGGGGCCCGCATGGTTCGAGACGCCCGCCTCCGGCGGGCTCCTGCTCCTCACCAGGAGGGCTCACAGATTTCACCGCGAGGACAGACCTCATCCTGAGAGCCCGTCAAAGGCGGGCGTCTCGAAGGAGGGCCGCAACGAAGGGCCATTAGCCTCAGGGCTTGGTCGAGCGTTCTCAGCGTGCCGCGCTCGGCTCCTTCTCGACCGGCACACCACCGTCGCCGAGGACGTGGATCGCGCCGTGCTTCACCATCGTCACCTTGCGGGTATGGAAGGCTTCCAGCGTCGAGCGGTGGCCGATCGAGACGAGGGTGGCCTGTGGCAGCTTCTCCGCCAGCAGCCGGTACAGGCGGGCCTCGGACGGCTCGTCCAGCGAGGCCGTGGCCTCGTCCAGGAACAGATAGTCCGGCGCATGCAGCAGCGCGCGGGCGAGCCCCAGGCGCTGCTGCTCGCCGAGCGACAGCATCCGGTTCCAATGACCGTCCTCCTCGAGCCGCTCGGCGAGGTCGGGCAGCCCGACCGCGATCAGCGCATCCCTGACACGTGAGGTTTCGAACGCGCCCGGCGCGGCCGGATAGACCACCGCGTCGCGCAGCACGCCCACCGGGAAATAGGGGCGCTGGGGCAGCATCATCAGCTTCGCTTTTTCCGGGACGAAGATGCTGCCGGTGCCGAACGGCCAGATGCCGGCGATGGCCCGGAACAGCGTCGACTTCCCGGAGCCCGACGGTCCGGTCACCAGCACGCGCTCGGGCGTCTGGACGGAGAAGGCGTCGGCTGCGACCAGCGGCGTGCCGCTCGGCAGGTTCACGCAGAGCTGTTCGAGGGCGATATTGCGATTGCCGCCGGCGGCCTTGAGGGCAATCGCAGGCTCGTGCGGCGGCAGGTGCGCGGCCGCATCAACCGACATCTCGAAGCCGTCGAGGCGCGCGACGATCGAGCGCCATTCCGCCAGCGATCGGTACGCCGTGACGAAGAACGACAATGCGCCCTGTACGCTCGAGAAGGCCGAGGCGGTCTGCATCATGTCGCCAAGCTGGATCTTCTTGGCGAAGAAGGCCGGCGCCACCAGCACGTAGGGAAAGATCACGGCGGCCTGCTGATAGCTCGCGGTGAACGCGGTGAGGCGCTTGGTACGGCTCATGATGGCGTACCAATTGCCGATCACGAAGCCGAAGCGCTCCAGCAGCCGGCCGCGCTCGGCGCCTTCGCCCTTGAGCAGCGCGATCTGCTCGGAATTCTCGCGGACGCGGACGAGGTTGAAGCGGAAGTCGGCCTCGAAGCGCTGCTGCTCGAAATTGAGGTTGACCAGCGGGGCGCCGATCCAGTGCGTCAGCGCTGTACCGAAGATCGCGTAGACCAGCGCGCCCCAGCACAGATAGCCGGGGATCATGAGATCGGCGCCGAACAGGTGCAGCGGCGCGGCGTTGGAGAGGCCCCAGAGGATGATTACGAAGGAGAACAGCGTCACGATCGACGAGAGCAGGCCGAGCCCGATAGTCAGGGTCTGCTCGACGAAATTCTTGACGTCCTCGGTGATGCGCTGGTCCGGGTTGTCCGCCGCATCGCCCTTGAGCTGCATGCGGTAATGGGTGGCGCCTTGCAGCCATTCGCCGAGGTAGTGCCGGGTCAGCCATTGCCGCCAGCGGATCTGGAGCCACTGGTTCAGGTACAGCTTATAGACCGCCAGCGCGATGAAGGCGGAGGCGAGGCCGATGAAGATCCAGATCTCCCTGACGAAACTATCCCAATCACTTGCCTGCAGCGAGCTGTAGAACCGGTTCTGCCATTGATTGACCAGGACGTCGATCGCGACCAGCGCCAGCTCCATCGCGATGACAGCGGCGAGCAGGCCGCGGCCAGCCCATTTGTCCTCGGACCGGAAATACGGGGCGGCGATTCGCCAGACGATCGCGAGCGTGGCGCTGATGTTCTTCACAGAGCTCTGTCTCCTGAGGGGATGTGCACAACTGCCAAGGGCCAAAGACCTGGGACGACGGCGGAAATCGGCGCGCTTAGACTAAAGTCGCAAGTGCTGCAATTTGCGTTGGCTTGTCGCAGCTTGCAACCCTAGCATGGGGCGCATCGGCGCGGGGTGGGGGCCTCCGGGATTTCGCGAGCTTGTGAGCGGACGGGAACCGCTGCATTCGCGAGGAATTCGCGTCCAGCTCGGGGGTTATCGCTTCAGCGTCAAGCAGGATCGGCTGTCCACGCGGGCCGCCTGCAGCACACATGCGTGGGGGAGGAAGATCATGTGGAATCAAGTTTATGACCCGTTGCACAGCCCTGTGCTGTCGACGATCGCGGCGGCGGTCCCTGTCGTCACATTGCTGGTCCTGATCGCGAGCGGCCGCGTCCAGGCTCATATCGCGGCGGTCATCGCCGTGATCGTGGCCAATTTGATCACGATCTTCGTCTTCACCATGCCGGCGAACATGTCGATCCGCGCCTCGGTGCTGGGCATCGTCACCGGGTTCTTCCCGATCGGCTGGATTGTTCTCAACGTCATCTTTCTCTACCAGGTGACGGTGAGCACCGGACGCTTCGAATTGCTCAAGCGCGCGGTCGGCGGCGTCACCGAGGACCGGCGGCTGCAATTGCTGCTGATCGCGTTCTCGTTCGGTGCGTTCTTCGAGGGCGCCTCGGGCTTCGGCACGCCGGTCGCGATCACGGGCGCCGTCCTGATCGGCCTCGGCTTCTCGCCGCTTGCAGCAAGCGGCCTGTCGCTGATCGCCAACACCGCGCCGGTCGCCTATGGGGCGCTGGGCACGCCGATCCAGGGCCTTGCCTCGGTCACCGGGCTTGATCCCTACATCCTCGGCGCGATGGTCGGCCGGCAATTGCCGTTCTTCTCGCTGATCGTGCCGTTCTGGGTGGTGTGGGCGTTCGCGGGCTGGAAGGGCATGAAGGACGTCTGGCCGGCAATCCTGGTCACCGGCGTGTCGTTCGCGGTCCCGCAATTCTTAATCTCGAACTTCATCAATCCCTGGATCGTCGACATCGGGGCCTCGCTGATCTCGATGGGCGCGCTGATCCTGTTCCTGAAGGTCTGGCAGCCCAGGCAGCTCTGGCTGTCCCCGGCGCTGCGCGGGCGCGATGAATCGGCCGCCACCATGGCCGCGGCAAAACCGATGGACAAGACGCCGCTGACGCAGAGCGAGCTGTTCAGCGCGCTGCTGCCGTGGATCATCGTTTGTATCGTGATGCTGATCTGGGGCAATGGTGGATTCAAGACCTGGGCGAACTCGATCTTCACCTGGAGCTATCCCGTTCCCGAGCTGCATCAGATGATCAACAAGATGCCGCCGGTCGCGCCAGGGCCGACGAAAGAGAGCGCCGTGTTCGGCTTCACCTATCTCTCGTTCACCGGCACAGGCATGCTGATTGCCGCGATCATCTCCGGCTTCCTGATGGGCGTCGGGCCCGGCAAGCTCGTGATCCAGTACGGCCGCACCATCCGGCTGTGCGCAATCTCGCTGATCACGATCTCGGCGATGCTCGCGATCGGCACGCTGACGCGGCTCTCTGGCGTCGACGCGACGCTCGGCCTCGCCTTCGCCGCAACCGGCGTGCTCTATCCCTTCTTCGGCACGCTGCTCGGCTGGTTGGGCGTGGCGCTGACGGGATCGGACACCGCCTCCAACGTGCTGTTCGGAAATCTTCAGAAGATCACCTCCGAGCAACTCGGCCTGTCGCCGATCCTGATGGGTGCGGCCAACTCGTCCGGCGGCGTGATGGGCAAGATGATCGACGCGCAGTCCATCGTGGTCGCCTCGACCGCGACCAACTGGTACGGCCATGAGGGCACGATCCTGCGCTTCGTGTTCTGGCACTCGATCGTGCTGGCCTGCCTCGTCGGTGTGCTCGTGACGCTGCAGGCCTATGTCTATCCGTTCACGGCGATGGTGCTGAAGTAGCAGGCCACGCCCGGCTTCAACCCAAATCCCCGCGAGGTCGGCCCTCGCGGGGATTTTTGCGTCGCGCATGGCGAACCTTCTCAACGGCGCCGCCGTCTTATAGAAGGTGCCGCAAGTCAGGTCGGTCGAGAGGTCTCATGGTTTCGTTCAGGCAGACGGTGTGTGCGGCGGTCGCAATGCTCGCGATGTCCACGCTCGCGCGTGCGGAGGACGGTTTTCCGTTCGGCACCGAGATGACGCTGGAGGCGCTGCCGCAGCCGGGCTCGAAACGGATCCCGAACATCGAGATCGGCGACAATGGCGAGGTGGTGCTGGAGCTCTGGTGCAAGGGCGGCAAGGGCCAGTTCTCGGTCGCCGGCAACACCGTGATCTTCGTCCCCGGCCAGATCCAGGACCGCTCCTGTCCGCCGGCAAGGGCCCAGGCCGACGACGATCTCGTTGCAGCGCTGGGCAGCGTCGAGACCTGGAAGCGCCAGGGCGACGTGCTGACGCTCGTAGGCCCCAAGCCGCTGCGCTTCCGCGTCAACGGGAATTAGGTCTCGCTCTCGTGTCCCGGACGCGCTGCAGCGTGCAACGCTGCTGCGCAGAGCCGGGACCCCGGTATCTGTCGTCGATTTCGTGCGCGGCTTCTGGGCCCCGGCTCAGCAGCGCATCACTGACGTGCTGCGCTGCGTCCGGGGCACGAGGGTCTACTTCCACACCGACTTGTCGGCGTCCCAGCGCTGGCCTTTCAGCTCCTTGGCGAGCGCCTCGACCGAACCGTTGTCGTCGGGCTGATCGCCTTCCTCGTCGGCGGTCGCTTCGTCCGAGAGATTGAGCTTGGCACCGCTGCTCTCGTCGGTGGTCGTGGTCACGGGATTCCCGACCCAGAGCATGAGCTTGTCGGTCGTGCCGGGCTTGTCGGGCGAGACGAGGCCCGCGACCTCGATCGTGTCGGTGAGCTCGAGCGCCGGAAAATCCTGGTTCGGCCGCTTGAACACCAGCTTGAGCTTGCCGGTCGCCGGGTTGAAGCTTTGCGAGACCGGCTTTGCCGCCAGCGTCCTGCTCAGCACGCCAGCCACCGCGGCCGCGAGCTTGTCGCGGTTGATCTTGTCGCCGTCGCGCCAGTCGGCGGCGGGAATGCGGATGGTGCGGTCCATCTCCGTCATGCCCGCGGTCCAGCCCGCGGCGGTGACGCCGGGCATCGCCTTGAATTTTGCCAGCAGCGCGCCAGCGCGCTCCGGATCGACCGACATGTTGATGGTCTGCTCGCCCGCGCGTAGCGCGTCGCAGCCGACGGTGAGGCTCGCCAGCGTCACCTCGACGTCCTGGCCCTTCAGGCTCTTCAGGAACTCGGTCGCGGCATCCAGCTTGACCTTGACCGCGATCGCTTCCGGCGAGACGTCGGTGAAATCCTTCGGCTGCGGCGTGATGCCGTCGTCGGAGGTCTGGTTGTCGAGGAATTCCTTCTCGCTGAGATCGGAATTGTCGGGCGAGGTGACCTCGGTCACGGCTTGGCCAATGCTGATCTGGCCGCGGAATTCGAACGTGTCTCCGGCCTGTTTGCGCAGCAGCTTGATGGTGACCGGCGCCTTCGCGCCGAGGCTCTGCGTCGTACCCGTCAGGTTCTGGCCCGCGACCTGGAGATTGACGACGAAGCGGTCCTTGCGGTCGGAATTCTTCGCGACGGGATAACAGACGTCGAGCACGGCTGCGGTGACGGTCTTGCCCTGGCGTGTCTCCTTCAGGATCACGTCGGCATTACCGTCCATCAACCCGTCGATCGAGGTGAAATAGCGCGTCTCGACGCCGCCGGGCGCCGTGGCCTTCGGCGCCAGCTTCATCTGGGCGGATGCGACCTCAGGCGAAACTGCAAGCAGAGCCGCCAGAACGGCCGTGGAGCAAAACACAAGCGCGCGCATCTAGGAAATCCCTGAGGCAATGGGGCATGATCCGGAAAAGTGTGAAGCGGTTTTCCGTTGAGATCAGGCCCAAACAATTCGAATCGGGCGTCACCGTAGTGGGTTTTGGCCGCCGGTTGAATTGGAAAGCACGGGGCATGATCGCCAAAAAAGAAGGCCGCCCGGAGGCGGCCTTCGCAACACTGTGGGCTAGGGATCGGCCTTAGAAGCCGCCCATGCCGCCACCGGCCGGCATGCCGGGCGCGGCGTCCTTCTTCGGCGACTCGGCGACCATGGCCTCGGTGGTCACCAGCAGGCCGGCGATCGAGGCGGCGTCCTGGAGCGCGGTGCGCACCACCTTGGCGGGGTCGATGATGCCCTTCTCGACCATGTCGACATACTCCTCGGTCTGGGCGTCGAAGCCGAAGGTCTCGGACTTGTTCTCCAGGATCTTGCCGACGACGATCGAGCCTTCCACGCCGGCGTTCTCGGAGATCTGGCGAATCGGGGCTTCCAGCGCCTTCAGCACGATGTTGATGCCGGCCTGGACGTCGGCATTGGCGTTGGTCAGACGGCCAACCGCCTTCTTGGCGCGGAGCAGCGCGACCCCGCCGCCGGGGACGATGCCTTCCTGCACCGCGGCGCGGGTGGCGTTGAGCGCGTCCTCGACGCGGTCCTTCTTCTCCTTGACCTCGATCTCGGTGGCGCCGCCGACGCGGATCACCGCGACGCCGCCTGCGAGCTTGGCGAGGCGCTCCTGGAGCTTCTCACGGTCGTAATCCGAGGTGGTCTCCTCGATCTGGGCCTTGATCTGGCCGACGCGGGCCTCGATCTCCGGCTTCTTGCCGGCGCCCTTGACGATCGTGGTGTTCTCCTTGTCGATCACCACCTTGCCCGCGCGTCCAAGCATCTTCACCGTGACGTTCTCGAGCTTCATGCCGAGGTCTTCGGAGATCAGCTGGCCGCCGGTGAGGATCGCGAGGTCCTCGAGCATGGCCTTGCGGCGGTCGCCGAAGCCCGGCGCCTTGACGGCGGCGACCTTCAGGCCGCCACGGAGGCGGTTGACGACCAGGGTGGCCAGTGCCTCGCCCTCGACGTCCTCGGCGATGATGACGAGCGGCTTGCCCGACTGCACCACGGCTTCAAGCACCGGGAGCATGGCCTGCAGGCCGGACAGCTTCTTCTCGTGCAAGAGGATGTAGGCGTCCTCGAGCTCGGCGGTCATCTTCTCGGGGTTGGTGACGAAGTAGGGGCTGAGATAGCCGCGGTCGAACTTCATGCCCTCGACGATGTCCACCTCGGTGTCGAGCGACTTGTTCTCCTCGACGGTGATTACGCCCTCGTTGCCGACCTTCTGCATCGCCTGCGCGATCATCTTGCCGATGGCGGCATCGCCGTTGGCCGAGATGGTGCCGACCTGGGCGACCTCGGAGGAGGCGGCGACCGGCTTGGCGCGCTTCTCGATGTCCTTGACGACGGCCGCGACCGCGATGTCGATGCCGCGCTTGAGGTCCATCGGGTTCATGCCGGCGGCAACCGACTTGGCGCCTTCGCGTACGATGGACTGGGCCAGCACGGTCGCGGTGGTGGTGCCGTCGCCGGCGAGATCGTTGGTCTTGGAGGCGACCTCACGCACCATCTGGGCGCCCATGTTCTCGAACTTGTCCTCGAGCTCGATCTCCTTGGCGACGGTGACGCCGTCCTTGGTGATGCGGGGCGCGCCGAACGACTTCTCGATGAGCACGTTGCGGCCCTTGGGGCCGAGCGTCACCTTGACGGCGTTGGCGAGAATATCGACGCCGCGCAGCATGCGATCGCGCGCGTCTCCGGAAAATTTGACGTCTTTGGCAGCCATGGTCTGCAATTCCTCTTCTTTTTTCGTGATGTGTCTTGCTTATTGGGTCGCCTCATTCCGGGGTCCGCGATCGAACCCGGCGGAATGATGCATGCCCGGATCGAATGACCCGGGCATGCATTCAGCGGCCGTTCAGGCGTCTGGCCTTAGGCCATCACACCCATGATGTCCGACTCCTTCATGATCAGGAGCTCATCGTTGTCGATCTTGACCTCGGTGCCCGACCACTTGCCAAACAGCACACGGTCGCCGACCTTGAGGTCGATCGGGATCAGCTTGCCGGCCTCGTCGCGGCCACCGGGGCCGACGGCGACCACTTCGCCCTGGGACGGCTTTTCCTTGGCTGTGTCCGGAATGATGATGCCGCCCTTGGTCTTTGACTCGGCGTCGATACGTTTGACCACGACACGGTCATGCAGCGGACGAAATTTGGATTTAGTCATGACGTTTCCCTTTGGAGGCTCGCTTCGGAAGGAGAGGAAGTGGGCGGGCGGCGCTTCCGTCCACCCTTCCCGAGGATCGATCGGCGCGCGTTAGCAATCCATCTTTCAGAGTGCTAATGGTGCGTCCGGGAATATGGCTTGGCCGCGATCCTGTCAAGCAAAGGTGGTTAAGCGATTGGTGAGACGGATATAGGATGGTGACATTGGAAACTTGTTCGGGGCGCCGGCGTATTAAAGGACGTCATTGCTCCGGCAGCGGTTTTGCGCTTGGCTGCGGAAGGGGTGCGGCCATGGTTTTGTCCGGGGGAATGCCATGATCAGTTCAGCTCACGCGCGCACGGTCGCCAATCTGGCGGCGGCTTCTTGCCTGGCGCTGCTGCTTGGCGCCTGCGGGGGCGGCATGAGCCTGCCGTCCTTTTCTTCGTCCTCACCGCCCCCCGAGGCCGAGCCCGGCACCGGTCCGGAAATGCCCGCGTCGATCCGCGCCGACGAGATCGTCGGGCGCTGGGGCCTCGCCTCGTTCCAGAACCCGGCCGACCGCGCCCGTACCGAGGCTGCCGCCCGGGCCCAGTGCAAAAATCCTTACGTGATCACCGCCGGCTCCTCCGGCGGCGTGATCATGCATCTGGCGGACCAGGCAACACCGCAGGAGCTGCGGCTGAAGGGTTCGCCCAGCGGCAAGAACTATATCGGGCCGGCGGGTCCGACGCCCGGCGAGCAGGACCGCGAGATCGTCTCCTTCGACGGCCGCGTCCTCATCACCCGCTTCATCGATAAGGACGCCGCCACCCGCTACGGCAACATGGTCTACGTCCGCTGCGCGCCGAGGGCGTAGGCGGTCCGCGCTCCCAATGACGTCCAAAAACAGAAAACGCCGGCTTGCGCCGGCGTTTTTGTTATTCAGGGTGTCGCGTCCGCTCAGTCGAACAGCGCGTCGATGTCGTCCTGCGAGGCGTGGCCGACGTCGCCGGCGAGCTTCGGGCCGTTGAGAAGCTTGTCGTCATCGCTGCGGGTGTCGACCTGCGGCACGACATGAGACTTGATCGCGTCGACGCCGCCCCAGATTTCCATCATGGAATTGATGTGCTGCTCGATGAACTTCATCGTGCTCATGACCTTGCTGATGCGCTGGCCGGTCAGGTCCTGGAAGTTGCAGGCTTCGAAGATCGAGATGACGCGTTCCTGGATATCGTCGGCGAGCCGCTTCTGCTGATCGGCCGATTGCACCTTGGCCATCGCGCTGGCCGCCTGGTCGATCGACTCGGCGGCTTCGAGGATCTGCTGGGTCGCCTGTTCGGTACCGCCGACGACCGCGCCGAGCTCGCCATTGACCTTGGCCATTTCGCCGCCGTCGAAGCTCTTGCCGTGCAGTGTCGCGATCTCGCGCTTGGTACGGTCGATGGCGTCGTGGATGAGGTCGAGCTCGACCTTCAGCTTCTCGCACTGCTCGATCTGCGCCCGGTAAGTATCGAGCATGGTACGGGCTTCGGAGAGCTCGTGGGCGGTTGAGGCGTCGATCGCCGCCATGGCGGCGCTGCCGGACAAGGGCGCGGTGCCCTTTGCCATCTGTGCACGGATCGCACGCAACTCGGCCATGATCTCGCTATGCATCGGCGCAGCCTCCTCAATCATTTCGGGGCTGGGCATCTCGCCGACAATAGCCTCCTCGACACGAAAACGTTTGCGGTGAATAGCCATCAAGAACTCCCCCCACCTCACTCACGCGTCTTTGTAGGCAGAAGCGATTTAACACGAAGTTCACAGCCGGAACTGTCGTGGCGGTTGTGCGCGACGGCCTGCAAACGAGCGATTAACCATGCGTGCACGGCGTTCATCGAAAATAAACGCTGATCGCCAAATTGCGCCGCCGCCGACGACGTGGTGAATCGAAATGGCGTTTCCGTTTACCAAACAAAACGGCTTTTGCTCTTTATTGACCACGTCGCGGGTGCGGATCAGCCATCACCTCGCCACGACGCATGTGATCTAGACGAAACAGTACAGAGTACGTCGATGTTCAAGAAAATGTCTGTCGCGCTGCTTGGCAGCGCTTGCACCTTCATTGCCGGCGCCAACGGCGCCAGCGCCTTCGACAATAGCGTGCCGAACGATCCGCCCGCGGTGCTCTATCAGCCGCAAGTGCCGCCTGCGCCGGTTCGCGTCGCCTCCAATTCGAACATGGGCGGCGGCTTCATCGAGTTCATGTTCGGCGACGGGCCAGGTCGCGGTCCGGCCTACGCTCCGCAGCAGCCGGTGTATCAGCAGCAGCCTGGTTACTACGACCAGCGTCGCCTGCCGCCGATGGGCGAGCCGCAGATGCAGGGCGCAGGTCTCCAGCAGGAGGCGGTCGATCCGCGGCAGCGCCAGTTCGACCCGAGATTCGAGAAACAACTCGTTGACTATAGCGGCAATGAAAGCGCCGGCACGATCGTGGTCGATACGCCGAACAAGTTCCTCTATCTCGTCGAGGGCAACGGTCGGGCAATGCGCTACGGCATCGGCGTCGGCCGTCCCGGCTTCACCTGGTCCGGCGTGAAGTCGATCACGGCCAAGCGCGAATGGCCGGCCTGGACGCCGCCGGCGGAAATGATCGCGCGCCGCCCCGACCTGCCCCGGCACATGGAAGGCGGCCCGGAAAATCCGCTCGGCGCGCGCGCGATGTATCTCGGTTCGACGCTCTACCGTATCCATGGCTCGAACGAGCCCTGGACCATCGGCACCAACGTCTCCTCGGGCTGCATCCGCATGCGCAACGAAGACGTCATCGACCTCTATGGCCGCGTCAACGTCGGCACCAAGGTCGTCGTGATGTAGGCGCATAGTGCTCGGAACCAAAAACGGCCGCCTCATCGGCGGCCGTTCTCGTTTGGAGCAAGAAGGATAAGAAGCGTCAGGCGTAATCGCTGCCGCCATCGTCTCCGCCGCCGAAATCGCTGTCGTCGGCGAGGTCGACATTGTCGTCATTGTCGTTCTGATCGTTGTAATTCTGGTCGTCGTTCGAAGCGTGGTCGGCAAAGCCCTGCCGGGATGCATCGCCACGATCGCGGTTCGAGCCGATATCGTCGAGGCCGGCATCGCGTGCGAGCGAGCCGCCGGACTGATCGTTGCCGCTCCAGGGACTTCCACCAGCGCTGCGGTCGCCCAGGGCATTGGTGTCGCCGAAGGCCTGCTGATGCGATCCGCCCATCATGCCGCGGATGCTGGAGAGCAGCAGCGACCCGCCGACGACGCCGGCCGCGGCTGCCGCCGCCGTGCCGAGGAACGAACCGCCGCCACCGCCGACCGGCGGCGCGCCATAGCCTTGCCCCGGTCCTTGGCCGTAAGCCTGCCCATAGGGCGGCTGGCCGTAACCTGGCTGGGTCTGCTGCATCGCCTGACCGCTGTTCCACACCGGCCGCGAGTCACGCGGCGGCACGTTCGGAACCGAGCCGCGCGACGGACCCCCGCCGAATAGCGTGTCGCGCATGGTGTCCAGGAAACCGCCGGACTGCGCCTGCTCGGGCGCCTGCGCCGCCTCCAGCTCCTGGATGCGGTTGTGAGCACGCTTCAGCGCCTCGTCCTGCAACAGCACGGTCTGCACCAGCGCATAGATCGCGCCGGGGGCCTTGCGCAGGCCGTCGGAGATCGCGGCGATCGCGTCGGGATCGCGCGGTGCATTTTCCAATTTCGAAAGCCGGTCGAAAAGCTCGTCGACGAGTTGGCGTTCCTGCGGCGTCATGGTCAGTCTCCCTCGCGCAAAACAAGCGCGAGGCAGATGTAGGGTTCCATTGTGGCCCCAACAGTGCCGGCTGGATTAAATTTCGGTATGCGACAAGCTGCCTCGCGGGCGGCTTTCTCGCAAACTTTCGTCGGTTTCACCCCAGCGTGACGCCGCTGTCCGTCAGCAGGCGCGCAAAGGCATCGCCGGCGAGATAGGCGTGCTCGCGTTCGCGGACATCCGTCATGGGGTCGAGCCCGGTGAGGATGTCGTCGACGAAGCCGGGATGGCACATGATCAGGCCGCCATCCGGCAGGCCTTCGAGGAATTGCCGCATCAGCGCACCGAAATCGACGGCTAGCGTGAAATCATAGGCGCCGGCGAAACCGGGATTGAAGCTGAGGCCCGCGTTGCCGGCACGGCGGCGGAATTGCGCGCTGAGGATATCGAGCACCATGGCTTTCGGTGAGGCCAGCCGCTGCATCAGCGGCAGGTCGCGGCCGCCCTGGCGCACCCAGGCTTTTGGCGCGGCTTCGGCGACTGCGTCGACAAATCCGTCGCGCACCTGCGGGTAGAGCTGCACATGTTGATGGCCGTCGACGAAGTCAGGCGCGCGCCCGAACGCTTTCGCGAAGGCTGCCAGCTGCGCCTTGACCTCGTTGCGAAAGAACTCGCGGTCGAGCCTTCGCGCAAGACCCGCGCGCAGCAGCTTCGGAAACGGGAGAAACATGTCGCCGTCGAGCGGGCGGAAATGCATTGTGAGCGGCCGGAACGGTGCCGACAATGTCACGTGCAATCCGATCGCGCAGCGCGGGCTCGCTTGCGCTGCCGCCTGGAGCGCCTCGATCTCGCTGCGCTCGACCGCAGGTCCCACCATCATCACCGAGGTGGCGTTGAGACGGCCGCGTTCGATCAGGTCGCGGATGGCGCGATTGACGCCCGGGCTGATGCCGTAATCGTCGGCGCAGAGCCAGATCCGCCGCGGCGGCGCGGCCGCGCTCATTCGGCCGCCGTCCTCTTCGAGGCGTCCAGACTTGAAGCGTCCAGGCTTGAAGCGTCCTGGCTTGAAGCGTCCTGGGCCTTGTCGGTCTCGAAATGCTTTTCACTGTGCTCGGCGACGAAGTAGATCGGCCGCGCCTTCAGCTCGGACAGGATCTTGCCGATATATTCGCCGACGATGCCGATCATGATGAGCTGCACGCCCCCGATCGTCATCAGGCCGATCACGAGTGAGGGATAACCGGGCACCTGCTTGCCGGTGGTCAAGACCTCCCAGAGGATCGACAGACCGAACAGGAACGCTCCGCCGGCGAGGATCACGCCGAGCAGGCTGGCGAAGCGCAGCGGCGCCACCGAGAACGAGGTGACGCCTTCGATCGAAAGACCAAGCAGACGCGCGGCGCTGAAGGTTGTCACGCCATGGGTGCGCGGCGCCGGTTCGTAATCAACGCGGATCTGGCGGAAGCCGATCCAGCTCGCGAGGCCCTTGAAGAAGCGGTTGCGCTCGGGCAGCTGCCTCAGTGCTGCGACCGCGCGCGGCGACAGCAGGCGGAAGTCACCGGCGTCTTCTGGTATCTTCTGGCGCGCGCCCCAATTGATCAGCGCATAGAAGCCGCGTCCGGCGAGCCGCCGCAGGAACGGCTCGTTGTCGCGATGCGCCTTGGCGGTATAGACGACGTCGTAGCCGTCCTCGATCCAGTGCCGCACCAGTCGCTCGACCAGCGACGGCGGATGCTGGCCGTCGCCGTCCATGAACAGCACCGCGCCGAGCCTGGCATGGTCGAGGCCGGCCATCAGCGCGGCCTCCTTGCCGAAATTGCGCGACAGCGACACCACCTGGACGTCGACCGCGTCGGCCGGCAGCGAGCGGGCGATCGACAGCGTCGCGTCCGCGCTGCCGTCGTCGACATAGACGACCCCGCAAGCCAAGCGGTAGCGCTGCCGCAAGGTCTTTGCGAGATCGCAGATGCGCTGGTGCAAGGCGGCGAGGCCCGCCGCTTCGTTGTAGAGCGGGACGACAATCGACAGTCCCTTCGCGGCGGCGCTTGCCGCGGTGGTCGTCATGCCGGAAACGTCAGAGCCCAGCGTCATCGATCAAGGTTCCAGAGGCGATCAGGTTCTCTTGCAAGGTCATCTCGACAGCATATGGTAGCTGCCGTTTGCTGTCGCTACGCTGAACGGAATTGCTCATCAAACTTTGGGCTCACTGCCGCAGGAACGCCTCGAGCCTGGCGAACAGCGGGTTCTCCCGGTCGAACACGTAGTCCAGCGAAACCACCGAGACGGTCTCGGCGCCATGTCCGCGCAGGAAGCTCGCGAGTGCATAGAGCTGGCCCGGCGGGCAGTGCAGCGTGAGCATGCCTGACGAGGTCGGCCCGCCGAACGGGGCCTCGACGCCGAAGCGCTCGTGGGCCTCGGTGAGCATGGCCGCGTCGCACTGGCGGAAGCGGGTGCGGACTTCGCGGTATTTGTTGGCCCGCGCCCGCGCCGCGATGTGATCGAGGATGATTCGCGCGGTCTCCCGCGCCTGCGGCGACCAATCGGCGTCCCTCGAGGCGACCAGATTGGCCTGGCTGCGCAGGATCACACCGTCGTCGAGCACCCGCAATCCGTTGGCGGCGAGGGTCGCGCCGGTCGTGGTGATGTCGACGATCAACTCGGCGCTGCCGGCGGCCGGCGCGCCTTCGGTCGCGCCCGTGCTCTCGACGATGCGGTAATCGGTGATGCCCTGGCTCTGGAAGAAGGCGCGGGTGAGGTTGATGAACTTGGTCGCGACCCGCATCCGCATGTGATGCTGCTCGCGGAAGCCGGTGGTGACGTCGTCGAGGTCGGCCATGGTGCGGACGTCGATCCACGCCTGCGGCACCGCGACGACGACGTCGGCATAGCCGAAGCCGAGGCCTTCGATCAGGGAGACGCGCTTGTCGGCGTCCGCGATGGTCTCGCGCACCAGATCCTCCCCGGTGACGCCGAGATGCGCCGAGCCGCGCGACAGTTGCGAGGCGATCTCGCTCGCCGAGAGATAGGCGACCTCGACATTGTCGAGGCCTGCGAGCGTGCCGCGATAGTCGCGGGCGCCGCCCGCCTTCGACAGCTTCAGCCCGGCGCGGGCGAAGAAGGCCTCGGTATTTTCCTGCAGGCGGCCCTTGGAGGGAACGGCCAGAACGAATGGCGCGCTCATGACTTAAGCTCCCACCTTGCGGCCAATCCGGGTCAGCGCATCCACCCAGACCGAGAAACCGACCGCGGGGATCGGCTCGACCGATCCAAGCTGGGTCATCAGCCCGTCATAGCGGCCGCCGGCAACCAGCGGCTCGGCGCCGTTGCCGCGGTGATGCAGCTCGAATTCGAAGCCGGTATAGTAGTCGAGCCCGCGTCCGAACGAGGTCGAAAAGCGCGTCGCCTTCACATCGATGCCGCGCGCTGCCATGAAGCCGACCCTGCTTTCGAACTGGTCGACCGCAGCACTGAGGTCGAGCTTCGCGTCATTGGTGAGCGCGCGCAGCTCGGCGACGGCGTCATCGGGGTTACCCGATATCGACAGGAAACGCTTGAGCACGGCGATGGCCTCGCGCGGCAGCGCGCCGCCCTTCAGCGTCGACTGCTCGAGGAAGCGGTCGGCAATCTCGGCGGTGGTGCGGCCGCCGACATTGGTGGTGCCGGCGATCGACATCAGATCGGTGACGAAAGCGAGTGCCGCCTTGCGGTCGGAGCCGGCGAGCGCCGCGAGCACGCCCTCATATTCGCTGCGGGTCGCGGTGGTTGCGGCTGCCAGCCGCTCCAGATCCTGCTCCAGGCTGATCTTGCGGTTGAAATCCTTGACCAGGCGGCGGCGCCAGACCGGATAGAGGTCGAGCGCGTCGAGCAGCGCGTTGAACAGCGCCACGTCGCCGGTGCGGATCTCGACGTCGCGGACGCCGAAGGCGGCGGTCGCCTCCAGCGCCAGGGCCAGCATCTCGGCATCGGCCGCGGCGCGGTCCTGACGGCCGAACGATTCGATGCCGGCCTGCAGGAATTCGCTGCTCTGGCCGTTGCGGTAGCGGAACACCGGGCCGAGATAACTGAACCCGGCCGGCTGGCCGGCACGACCAGAGCTGAGGTAATCGCGGGCCACCGGAATGGTCAGGTCCGGGCGCAGGCAGAGCTCCTCGCCGGAGAGGTCCGTGGTCAGGTACAGGCTCTTGCGGATATCCTCGCCGGAGAGATCCAGGAACGGTTCGGCCGGCTGCAGGATGGCGGGCTCGGCCCTGACATAGCCGGCCTGCGCGAACGACAGCAGCAGCGTGTCCGCCCAGGCGGCGGAGCCGGCAGCATGTGAGGTGGCAGTCGGGGTCATCTCGGGGTCCATCGTCCCGGTGGAACCGGGCAGGGCAAGCAGGCGAAGCGAATTGCCGCAGGCCTTAGCATGGCCCGAAAGCGGTTTCGACCTCCAAAGGATCAATCGCTTAACGGCGTCGGAGCGAGGCGCGGTCATCACAGGAGGCGAAGCCCGAATCGGGTCTCGCACCGATTCGGGGTAGTATAATACCAAGTTCATGCAGCTGCCCGACCGGGACAGGTAGGGAGGCCTTACCCTCATTCATTTCGGGCCAGGGACGTCTCCGGGCGCTTCCACGAGGAATGCGTCGCCTGGGGCGGAAAGCTCCGGCCGCCTTCGGACTCACCCCATCCGCGAGCTGCTCGGCCCGTTTGAGAATACTCCACCGGTCGCATACTCAATTTGGGTAGGGGGACGATCCGTTCGCAGAGCCTTCGTTTACAATGCGAGTTGGTTTCCGATTCATGTGCAACGCAACCGATGGTATCCGGTCGCGCGACACACGCTGGCCTATATGCTGTTTTCGATCTGCGACATGTTCCGGCACTAAGACGAATTCGATCCACTCGACCTTCTGATCGTCCATGCCATCTCAATGCTCCGCGACCTGCGGCGCGCCGGCGTCGACGGGCCGGATGATTGCGTGGCGCTAAAGTCGCAGTTTCCAAGAAGAAGGCCAGGTAAGCAGCAGAACATGGATCAAAGCCGTCTAGTCCCTGCTCGCGAGGGAATGCAAAAGAGAGCGGCGGATCGCTTGATGTCGTTCCAGGATCTCAAGCCGTCCTCGGCGCTCGAGCTCAAATCGTATGACATCGATCATTTCGGCGAGACCGAGAAATACGCCGGCGCATCGAGCATGCCGTTGTCGGCCGGGGTGACAGCGATCATGCGTGCCCGGCTCACCTTGCCGAGCCTGACCCTGTCGCTGTTGAAAACCTTCCCCCGGATCATTCGAGGCTATCAGTTCACCAATGCTGCCGCAGTGGCGGTACCGATGGATCACGTGACCTCTGCCCGCATCAACGGGCAATCGATGGGCGGTTCTGTCCTCGTATTGAAAGGTGATTCAGATTGCCTGGTGCATGAGCCGGAGGGGCGTCTGCTGGCAGTGGTCTACTTCAGTCCATCCGGGCGGGAGCCATTGCCTGAATTGGGCGATGGATGCCATTTGCTGAATCCGGCGCCGGACGTGCTTGCCTCGCTGCGCCGTCTGATCTCGATCTCGCTTGAAACCGCAGCAAATGACCCAGACTTCCTGAACGAGCCGGCTTCGCAAGCACTTGTCGAACAGTCGCTGCTCAGCACGATGGATGCGGCGATCTGGTCCAGTGTCGCAAGCGGACCTGTTTCATCCACCAGCGAGCATTATCGGCGGATCGTGGCTGATATGGAGAAACTGATCCGGCGCGATCTGATGATCTGGCACAAGACGACCGAACTGGCGGAGCAGGCGGGCGTGTCGGTCCGGACTCTCCAGAGTGCGACACGGGCCATCTGCGGCATGAGCCCGCATCGCTATAGCCGGGTCTTGCGCCTCTGGTCGGTGCGCAAGCAACTGCGCACCGGCCGAGCGGGCCGGAGTGTGAAGTCCTGTGCGCTTGCGCATGGTTTCTGGCATCTCAGCGAGTTCGCAGCGAGCTACAGAGAGGCTTTCGGAGAGTTGCCTTCCGAGACTCTGAACCGATCGCTACGAGGCGAATAGCAGGGTGCGGTCGCCCTCGACCCGGTTCGCTGGCTTTGGGCTGCTCAGATGATCAGCAGCCGGAAGGCCAACCAATTATTGCCTTAGCCGCGTTCGCCACCCCAGTCGCCCAGCACCGCCTGCACCAGCGCCAGCGCGGCCACCGCGGCCGTGTCGGCCCGCATGATCCGGGGTCCCAGCGCCAGCCGCAGGATTTTCGGCTGCCGCAGCAACAGGGCCCGCTCTTCCCCGGCAAAGCCGCCTTCGGGGCCGATCAGCACGTCGATTCCCCCCGCCGCGCCGGCGCCTTGCAGGCTCTGAATGGGATTTTCGAGCTCCGCCGCCTCGTCGCAGAAGATCAGCAGTCTGCCGATGGCGCGCTGGCTGAGGAAGCGCTCCAGCGGCATCGGCTCGGCAACGGTGGCGATGCTGAGAATGCCGCACTGCTCGGCCGCCTCGACGACATTGGCGCGCATCCGCTCGGTATTGACGCGGGAGGCCTGGGTGAACCGGGTCAGAACCGGCTGAAGGCTGGCGGCGCCCATCTCGATGGCCTTCTGCACCATGTAGTCGAGACGGGCATGCTTGAGCGGGGCGAAGACGTAGGCGAGGTCGGGCAGCCGGTCCTGCGGCCGGGTCTGCTGGAGGATAACGAGGCCGTCCGGCCGTTTGCGGCCTTCAATGGCAGCCTGCCATTCGCCGTCGCGGCCGTTGAACGCCAAGACCTCGGCCCCGGCGGCTAGCCGCAGCACATTGCCGAGATAGTTGCTCTGGTCGCGGTCGAGCTCGACCCTGCCGTCCTGGGCAAGGGGGGCGTCGACGAACAGGCGGGG
Organism: Bradyrhizobium sp. WSM4873; assembly: GCF_055811355.1. Lineage (NCBI taxonomy): Bacteria > Pseudomonadati > Pseudomonadota > Alphaproteobacteria > Hyphomicrobiales > Nitrobacteraceae > Bradyrhizobium > Bradyrhizobium sp. WSM4873. Next base: position 57,549 of record NZ_JBVVPS010000037.1, read on the forward strand.
GCCGCGGAAATCGTGGGAAGGCATGGTTCAAAGGTCCGATTTGGCGCCGTTCTTAGCCGAAAGCAGTACTTTCGGGGTAAATTTTGCCAAAATGGTGCGTCGGCGCGCCGCGCTCTCGCCCTATTCAACGGGTTGTTAAGGGCCGGCGGGAATCGTAAAATCGCGAGCACGCTGGTTGCGCTTCAATTGGGAAGACGCCGAACCCCGCAAGCTCCCGCCGGAGAGACTGCCTTGATGATCCGTCATTTGATGGTTCCGATCACTGCCGCCATGGTCACGATGGGCGCCGTTTGTGCCTATGCGCAGGGCTTCCCCGCGCCGCTGCCGGGCCAGGCCCCAGCTAGTTCCGCGTTTCCGCCCGTGAACGGCTCGGCGCCCGTCGCCTCGGTCGGCGGCGCGCCGCAATCCTCCTTCCCCGTGAACGGCGCCGCGCCCGTCGGTGGCGCCGGCGCCTTCAGCGCGGCCCCGCCGACGCAAGCCGGTCCCGGCGAGGACTGCATGAAGGCCTTCATGCCTCTGCGCGAGGATGCCGAAAAGCGCGGCAAGCTGATCAAGGCCGCGAGCGACCGTCACGCCCCGCCTGACGAGGCTTGCAAGCTGATCCGCAACTTCAGCCAGGCTGAGACCAAGATGATCAAGTACATCGAGGCCAACGCTTCGAAGTGCGGGATTCCGGCGCAGGTCGGCGCGCAGATGAAGGACGGCCACAAGAACACCGAAGCCATGGCGGCGAAGGTCTGCAATGTTGCGCAGCAAATGCAGAACCAGCCGCGCGGTCCGGCCGGTCCGTCGCTGAGCGAAGTGCTGGGTTCGGGCTCGGCGCCCGAGGCCAATGCCGGCAAGAAGGGCGGCAGCACCTTCGACACACTCAACGGCAACGTCCTGACCCGATGAGCGACACATCCGCCCGAGTTGCCGATTCCACCGGCAACTGGGTCGATACGCGCGCGCCGCAATGGGCGCGGCCTTATCTGCGCTTGTCCCGCTTCGATCGTCCGATCGGCTCCTGGCTCCTGTTGATGCCGTGCTGGTGGTCGGCGGCGCTCGCAGCCGGAATGGCCCATGACGTCCGCGGCCTGCCGCTCACCATCATCCTGTTCTTCATCGGCGCCTTCGTGATGCGAGGGGCAGGCTGTACCTGGAACGACATCACCGACCGTGACCTCGACGACAAGGTCGAGCGCACCCGCTCGCGGCCGCTGCCGTCGGGCCAGGTGAGCGCGAAGCAGGCGCTGGCCTTCATGGTCGCGCAAGCGTTGATCGGGCTCGTGGTGTTGTTGCAGTTCAACCGCTTTGCGATCCTGACCGGCATCGCCTCGCTGCTGATCGTCGCGATCTACCCGTTCATGAAGCGCATCACCTGGTGGCCGCAGATCGTGCTCGGGCTCGCTTTCTCCTGGGGCGCACTGATGGGATTTGCCGTCACCTTCGGGCGCATCGACGTCACCGCGCTCGTGCTCTATGCCGGCGCGATTTCCTGGGTGATCGGCTACGACACGATCTACGCGCATCAGGACGCCGAGGACGATGCGCTGATCGGCATCAAATCCACCGCGCGCCTGTTCGGCGCGCATACGCACCAGGCGCTGATCCTGTTCTACGGCCTCGCGGTGCTGCTGATCGGCGTGGCGCTGGCGTCGGGCGATGCGCGCTGGCCGGCCTGGCTCGGACTCGGCGCCTTCGCCGTGCATCTGGCCTCGCAGATCGCGCGGCTGAATATCAGCGACGGCGATCTCTGCAAACGCCTATTCTATTCGAACCGCGACGCGGGATTTCTGCTGTTTGCTGGTTTGCTGACCGACGCGGTGCTGCGCGCGGCTTAAGTCCGCGCGATGATCTCGCGCTCATCGCGATGCACCGACAACTCGCGTGCGACACCGGTGCGGCGGCGCATCAGAAATTTCGGACGGCGGTGGCGGATCGCGTTGGCGCGGCGACGGCGCGGCGCGGGCTTGCGTGCGCCTTCGTCGAGCTGCGGAAGCGCGAACAGCTCGCTCCAGATCGCCCAGGCCTCAACGAGTTCGTCGCCGTCGGCGCTGACCAGCAGCGGAATGGAGAGCGAGGGATCGCGATGCACGAGGACGAGGGTCTGGGCCTCGTCGTTGCCGCGCAGCGCGACGCCCGTGAAGTCGCTGACGCGGACGTTGATCGCCATCCGCATGCCGCGGACGGCACGGTGCAGCACGACACGTTCGCGATGAAGCTCGATCTGCCGGACATATCCGTCGGCGCGCGGATCATGCGCATCGAAGCGGACCGGAAGGGAAAGGGGGTGGGGGCCCCCGGAGCGGGGGGGCCCCGCGGGGGGGGGGCCCCCGGGTTGGGTTTTTAGCCGCAACGGGTTTTTTTTAACCCCCCGGGG
>NZ_JBVVPS010000038.1:0-3546 GCF_055811355.1 Bradyrhizobium sp. WSM4873
GATCACCGTATCGGTGAGTGTCAGCTGGTTGGCCGGCTCCGTCATGATTCCTTCACTCTCTCTGCGCCCGGTGTGCCCCAGAAGGGCAGTCAGCCCTCGAACAGAACCGGCTCTCAGACCTCCCCTCGTTTTTGTGCCCCAAGGGGAAAATCCACGGCGGGCACAACGGGGGCATACAAAATGTAGCAAGGCCGCTTATGGGCTACTATGGTCGCATGAGGCCATAACTCCCATCGATTAAGGGAGTTTTTACATTCTAACTATGGCCGGATTTGGTTAGCTCGGGTCTACGGATTGTGGTTCACACGGGAGAGGTCCAAGGTTCGATCCCTTGTGCGCCCACCATCCACCTTCCTGAACTCTCCTGATTGCCGACCCATCCTCGACGCCTGGTGGCGTGTCGGGACCGTCTCAATCAAAAATGTCGAAAACAACCCCATGCACAGTAGCCGACCTCAGTCGGATCAAGGGGTTACAATGATACTATTTTTCCGAAATCGGATTTGACTCGTCGGGCAAAACACCGGCATGATGGGATCGTCGCGGTGGCCTGAGCGGAAGTATTGGTCATCGCCTTTGCACCGGCTTTTGTTTTGCGGATGATGTCATGTCGTCATTGCGAGCGGTGCCACTCCGGTTGACGCGCACGCCATCTCCAGCCCTACGCAGCCCGCGCCGGCCGCCAGGCTGCGTAGAGACCGACGAACGTCCCGATGGCGACCAGCGCTGCCGCCAGCAGCAGCTGCAATTCCCCGTCGTCGGTGGTGCCTACGGACGACACGAGTCTGCTCACGACGACGAACAGCACCCCCACGGAGGCTGCTGCGCCCACGCCGAGATAGGCAAGCTCGCGCGTCAGGTTGCGGCCGAGAAGTCCGAGTGCCGTGAAATACATCGCGCAGGCGTTGGGATGAACGAACAGGGCAATGCGCGCGTAAGGACCGTAGGCGTCGAGGAGGGACTCACACCGGTTCAGCGCCGCCTTTGAGGCGACCCGCTGCAACAGCGGTCGGAAAAAACGAGCCTGCCCGTAACTCAGGACGGCGCCCACGATGATGGCCAGCCACGCCACGATAAAGACGGAGACGTCCGCGGGCTTTGGATTGAGTGCCACGGACATCAAGATGAGAGCGGTTCCGGGAAAATAGCCAAAATACGGGAAGACCGACTCCAGCAGCACGCAGACGAAGATGAAGACCGGAAACCACGACGAACCGGTCGCATCCTGGACGATGGCGTTCAAGTCGAAGAGATCAGTCTTGTACAGGACGAGGTATATGCACATGGCCAATCCGGCCAGCGCGTAAAACGGCAATGCTCCCGACAGAAACCGCCTCATCCAGCCATCGCGCCTTGTTGCGCGGACACAGCGGAAACCATCGACAAACGCCCCCTACCCAATCGACAAAATCTCGATCTCCTGCGCACCCGCCCCCACGACATCCCCGACCGCCTTCCCTATCAACGACTTCGCCACCGGCGCCACGAAGGAGATCGTGCCGGCCTTGGGATCGGCTTCGTCCTCGCCGACGATGCGATAGGTTTGCACGCGGCCATCGGCGCGGCTGAAGGTCACCGTGCTGCCGAAGGCGACGATATCGGTCGAGGCCGGAGCGGGAATGACCTGCGCCGTGCGCAGCCGTTCGGCGAGATAGCGGACATCGCGCAAAGGCACCGCCGATTGCCGGCGCTTTTCGTTGACCTCCTGGATGGCCTGCGCGGCTTCATAGTCCTCGCGCGCGTCCTGAAGCTGTCTTTGCAGCGCCTGCAAGCCCGCTTCCGTCACGAGGTTCGGATGCGGCGAGATCGGCCGATCCGGCAACAGCGTCTCAGCGGCGGTTTCCGCGCTCTCTTCTTTGGTAAAGGCAACGCTCAAGTCGAAAATCCTGTCGAACTGTTCGGGCTCACGGCCACGATCATATCTCAAGTACGACGAAACGGCGCAGCTTGAAGACGATGTCCGGCATGGCCTGGCGGAACCGCGTGGCATCCCGGAATGTGGTCGAGAACGGCGCAAAGGTGATCATCGCATTCCAGTGCCTGTAACCGTAGACCGTCACGGAGGCACCGGTCGCCGGAAAATTCTCGAGCTTGCGCAGCTCGCCCAGGACGAGATCGGCGATCGCTTCCGCAGGCAGCAACTGCTTGCCATCAGGCGTCGTGGCGATCTTCACTGCGGGCTCGACCGGATTCGCGGGGGCCAGCGTCGCATCGGGCGCGTTCCCGGAATTGTTTTCGGGCTTGTTCTCGAGCGTGGCCGGCGGCGTATCGGGGGCGGACTGGACAAACTCAAATCCGTTCGTGGGCGCGGTCGGCGGCGGAACCTCGATGAGGGGCGGCGGCGCAACACTTTCTGAGGTGCGCTTGTTGCCTCCCAGGATGCTGCTGATCATGGCCACAAGGCCAGCATCCCTCACGTCGTCACTCATTACTTCCCCCAGGCTCCGGCCTACTCTAGCACCGCTCGCGCGGACCGCCACTGGGATGTATGGCCGGATTCTGTCCGGCCAAGGTCCTATTTCAAGTCCGTCACGCGGTGACACCGGCGGCGCGATGCCCGATCACGCCGCGCCGCCGTGCGATCCGTCACTGCTTGTCGAACGGAATGTATTGCTGGTACTGCTTGGGCACCGAGCTGCGGTAGCGCGCGGGCACCGTGCCACTGTCGACCGAGTGATCGATCTCCTGCTGCCGCGTCATCTTCTTCTTCGCCGGCTTCTTCGACGCACTCTTTTTGGAGTCGGTCGGCTGGCTGGAAGCGTCATTGGTGGCGCCCGGCGCGGTCGTCGTCGCTGCCGGCGCGGCATTTGTCGTCGCAGGCGCCGCGGTTCCGGCGGCGGCTGGTGCGCCCTGCGCCAACGCGAGCGGTGTCTGCATGAGAAGCGCCAGCGCTGCTGTCGCAGCCAGCAAGTATGATTTCTGCATTAGAACCTCCAAAATACCTGATCCGAATAAGGCAAGCGTAGTTCTCCGGGATCGACGCGTGCAAGTCCGTTCACGATAGGCTCGAACCCCATCGTGAACTGTGGCCGAGATCACATTGCCGGCGGCAGGCTGCGTCATGATGTGCCTTGTCGCGAACGCAAGGCATTCTGGCGACACCAACACGGGCATGACTGCGCAACAGACGAGCCAGGCTCGCTGACATTCCCACCCACTCGCTCTCAAAGGAGACCGACATGCGTCGCACCATCCTCACTCTCGCATCGCTCGCGGCCCTGCTCGCCGTAGCATCCCCGGCCGCCCAGGCACATCCTGCGAACGACCGATATTGCATCCAGGGCCGCTCGTGGGGTTACCCCGGCAATTGCCAGTTCGCCAGCTATCAGCAGTGCCTCGCTACCGCCTCCGGCACGTCGTCCTATTGCGGTATCAACCCGCGCTACGCGTTCTCGCAGCAGCGCGACTACTGACGAGTTGGCGGCGTGGGGGGGGGGGGGGGGCCCCCCCCCCCGAAGCGGGGGGGGGGGGGGGCGTTTTTACGGCGCCGCCGGGCCATGTTAAAATTGGAAGACCCCGGGGGGCCGCGCAGAGGAGAAAATTTTT
>NZ_JBVVPS010000038.1:3556-59124 GCF_055811355.1 Bradyrhizobium sp. WSM4873
TGTTTTTTTTTAAAAAACAATCTTTTTTGGTTTAACCCCCCCGCCCCCGGTTCCCCCCCCCCCGCTCAATCTTGTGGGGGGGGGGGGGGGGGGCCTTCCCCGGCCCCCCCGCCACAATTTTTGCGTGAAGACGATCCGTTTTCGCCGACGCCTCGGCGAATTGAAACTGTGCGAAGCCGCGTGCATCCGTCGATGACGAGAATGTTATCCGTCATCGCCACGGAGGGAATTCGCGATGCGCAGCCGCGGCTTGCGGGCAAGGCGCACCTTCCGAAAATTTCGATGCCGGGCAATTGTGATCTATCTCGCTCGTGACAGGCGTGATCGCGCCTAGGCTGCAAACCCCAGCGCGAGAAACTTTAGCCCGATCTGTTTCATTCGACTTTTCAGGAAGGTGTTTCAATGAGCAGCCGTCACGCAATTGTTCCGCGCGGTCTGAACGCAACGCGTTCGCCGCTTTCGCAAGGCCGCTTCGGCCGCATGTTCCGCAAGCTCGCACCGGCCAAATTCGGCCCGAACGATTCCGACAATTTCGCAAACCTGTCGGCGCTCGCCGACAAGATGGTCGCCGATTTCGACGGGCCGAAGGACGGGCCGGACGCGGAAGAGAGCGGCATTCCCTCGCTTTACACCTATTTCGGCCAGTTCATCGACCACGACATCACCTTCGATCCGGTCAGCTCGCTGACCAAGCAGCAGGATCCCGACGGGCTCGTCGATTTCCGCACGCCGTCGCTCGACATGGACAATCTCTATGGCCGCGGTCCGAACGACCAGCCCTATATGTATGACGGTATCAAGTTCCGGCTCGGCGAGAAGGTCACCGGCGCCGGCGTGCCCGACGCAGTCGACCTGCCGCGCTTCAAGGGCCGCGCGCTGATCGGCGATCCTCGCAACGACGAGAACAGCATCGTATCGCAATTCCAGGCCTTGATGCTGCGCTTTCACAACCGCATGGTCGACGACAATGACAGCCTGTCGTTCGAAGACGTGCAGCAGCGTGTTCGATTCCACTATCAGTATGTGGTGCTGAACGACTTCCTGCCGCGCATCGTCCACGCCAGCGTGCTGGACGAACTCAAGACCGCAGGTCAATACGACCGCAGCAAGCTCGCTTACTACCATTGGAAGACCTATCCGTTCATGCCCGTCGAGTTCTCGGTCGCGGCCTACCGGCTCGGGCACTCCATGATCCGCCCCGGCTACCGGCTGAACGACGCGGCCAACATGCTGCTGCAGATCTTCCCCGATCCCAACAATCCCGATCACAACGCACTGACCGGCTTCCGCGCCATGGGACCCGGACGCGCCATGGATTGGGGCCGCTTCATCGATCTCGACACGCGCCCCTATGGCGTCGAGGACGACGACACCAATCTCGACAACAAGAGGCGGCTGCAGTTTGCCTATCGCATCGACGCCTCGCTGGTGGACCCGCTGCGCAAGCTGCCGCCGGAAGTCGCCTCCAACCCGGCGTCGCTCGCGCTGCGCAATCTCGAGCGCAGCTGGCGGCTCGGACTGCCGTCGGGCCAGGCCGTCGCCAGGGCGATGAACCTGACGCCGCTGAGCGACGACGAGATCATCATCGGCAAGGCCGTCGACGAGCCCGGCGCGGGCGATCCGCAGGTCAAGATCGCGACCATCGCGAACGGCGTGTTCGCCGGCAACTGTCCGCTGTGGGCCTACATCCTGGCCGAGGCGCGGCAAAACGCGACGGACATGGCAATCTCCGCCACCGGCGGGCCCGCCACGGTCAAGACACCGCAGCTCGGACCGGTCGGCGGTCGTATCGTCGCCGAGGTCTTCCTCGGCATGATGTTCGGAGACAATTCCTCCGTGCTGTCGCTCGACCCGCAATGGACGCCGGTGACCGGCTCCGGCTTCGCACTGAAAGACCTCGTCGCCTACGCACTCGGCCAGGGCGATCCGCTGCATTGAGCGGGTGACGGACGATGATGCAAGGCCGCTCGTGTCATGCGAGCGGCCTTGTGGCCCACTCGCCTCGACGGGCGGGCGGACGGGTCCTGGCAGGCGTGCTTCCCTAACGCAAATCCGTCCGCTTCCTGTTGACTCGCATCGCGAATGGAGAAATCCTTCAGCAACGCAATTGCCATTGCCAATCTCAGCAGTACGAATTTCGGCGCCCTCGGTTTTATCGGCGCCATCCGACCAAATTTATTCTGAACAGAAAATGGAGGGGCTGATGCGCGCGCTCACCTTGAGAACCGTCTCTCTTCTCGCCCTCGCTGCTCTGGGTTCGATTTTCGGCACGCCTGCCGCACGCGCGGAGGACGGGACCGATGAGCAATTTGGCAAGGTGCACTTCCAGACATCCTGCAACGAGGTGGCGCAGCGCCGGTTCGATCGCGGGATGCGTTATCAGCACTCGTTCTGGTACCGGCCCGCAAAAGAGATTTTCGAGGAGACGCTGCAGGCCGATCCGGAATGCGCGATCGCCTATTGGGGCATTGCCCTGAGCCTGCTGTACAATCCGCATTTTCCCGCGCCGAAGGAAAACCTTACCGCAGGCCTCGTCGCGCTGCAGAAGGCCAAGGCACTCGGCGCCAAGAGCGAACGCGAACGCGACTATATCGACGCGCTGCTGGCCTTCTATTCGGGCGACGAGAAGACGACGTTTGGCCAGCGGGCGCAGGCCTATCTCAAGGCAACCGAAGCCGTCGCCGCGCGCTATCCCGATGATGACGAGGCGCAGATCGCCTACGCCATCACGCTGAATGTCGCGGCGTCACCAAACGACAAGACCTATGCCAACCAGCTCAAGGGCGCTGCTATCCTGGAGCCGATCTTCAAGCGCCAGCCGCGGCATCCCGGCGTCGCGCATTACCTGATCCACCTCTATGACTATCCGGCGATCGCAGAGCAGGGACTCGACGCTGCCAAGCGCTATTCCGAGATCGCGCCGGCGGCACCGCACGCCTTGCATATGCCGTCGCACATCTTCACGCGCGTCGGCTACTGGAACGAATCCATCGACGCCAATAGCCGTTCCGCCAAGGCTGCCAAGGAGGGCAAGGACCCCAGCGAGCAGCTGCATGCCGACGACTATATGGTCTACGCCCTGCTCCAGCTCGCGCAGGACAGCCGAGCCAGCGACGTCATCGCGGACATGATTGCGACCACGGGCTATGCGCCGGCCGTCCGCGCCGGTCCCTACGCGATAGCGGCCAGCCAGGCGCGCTATATGGTCGAGCGCGGCGATTGGCAGGGCGCTGCTGCGCTGAAGGTCGAGCCGAGCCGGTTTGCCTATGTCGATGCCATCACCTATTTCGCACGCGCCCTTGGCGCCGCGCGCTCCGGCAATGCAGACGCAGCAACTCCGGACATCGCCAAGCTGGCGGAGTTGCGGGACAAGCTGCAGCAGGACAAGGACGCCTATTGGACCGAAATCGTGGACATTCAGCGGCAGGTCGCCACAGCCTGGCAGCTCAACGCCCAGGGAAAACAGGCGGATGCGCTGGAAGCGATGCGCCTTGCCGCCGATGCCGAAGACAAGACCGAAAAATCCATCGTGACGCCGGGCCCGCTTGCTCCGGCACGCGAGCTTTACGGGACCATGCTGCTCGAACGCGGCATGGCGACGGAGGCATTGGCCGCGTTTGAAAGCACCATGCGCAAGGAGCCGAACCGCTTTGGCGCGACCATCGGCGCCGCTCACGCGGCCGAGAAAGCGGGGGATACTGTGAAGGCCCGCCAGTACTACGCCAAAGTCGTCGAAACGGCGAGAAATGGCGACTCATCGCGGCAAGACCTCGCGGCCGCACGAAAGTTGATGGCTCAGAATTAGCAAAGGTGCCGCGGCAGCTTCCATGCGCCTGATAAGCAAATTCGTTGCAATCAGCGTAGCCTTTGCGCTGCTCTGCGCTGCTGCAGCGTTCTGGATATCGCGATCCGGTGAACCGGCACGCGCAACAGCGGCCTCCGGCGAGGTCCGCCCGGTGTGGGCGGAAATCGACTGGCCTTTCGGAGCGGATCCCTGGGGGAAAGGAAAGGCGTTTCGCTGCAAGGCCGAAGATTGCGGCGGCGAGGTCCAGCTCTACGTTCGCGCCAAGCTCGGCTTTTGCAATTGCGCCACCGGCGTTGCCGACGACGGCGACCTCGAACAGATGGGCGACCTGGCGCTGATTGGGAAGGCAACGCCGACGGCTGCCGGCCGAGCGATCGTCGTCGGTCCAATGCGCGGCCGCAGCCGGGCCTATCGCGTTGAGGGAAACCCCAAGGCCGCGCTCTCACTCGCCTTCAATCAACGCTGCGACATGGTAGCCGCGACGGCTTTGCTCGCACCGGGCGCGACCGCGTCACTGGAGCCGGCGGTGCTGTCATTCCTTAATAGCGACCGCATGCTGAAATGGGCCGAGATCGCGCTTGGGTTATGACTCAAAGCAATCGGCTTCTGTCGTTCGCAGAACCATAGGACTTCCGAATGTTCTTCAAAGACGGCGTCCTTGGTGAGGTAAGTCGCGGTGGGCCCGCCACGGTCAAGACACCGCAGGACCGATCGGCGGCCGCATCGTCGCCGAAGTCTTCCTTCGGCATGATGTTCGGATATAATTCCTCCGTGCTGTCGCTCGACCCGCAATGGACGCCGGTGACCGGCTCCAGCTTCGCGCTGAAGGACCTCGTCACCTACACGCTCTCCGCCAGGGCAATCCGCTGCATTGAGCGGGTGACGGACGACGTTGAGAGCGACATGAACCCAATCTAATCGCGGAACGCTGGTGTTGTTTTGTGGTCCATGTTTGCTCTCTGTTTCGGTGCTCTGGCGCTCCATTCAGAGTAGGCGCGTGGTAAGGCCCGAGCCACCCGGGGCCTTTTGCTGAGTATTCCACGTTCGCATCGCTCGCTTCGAGTCAAAAGCGGCGTTAGACGCCGAGTGGTCGAGGTCAGGTTTGCTACGACATGACACGTCTTCGAACGACCTCCGGCTAGCGGTGAGGGCAGCCTCGCTTTAGAAATCAGATGGCGAATGGAAATGACTGCGACTTCTTCAAGACACATGTAGCGAGGGCCGGCCTGGCTTGCACGTTCGGCAAGCCCAGCACGTCAAACGTCACTGCCTCTGGCGACCTATGCGCTTGCAAGCTCGATAGACATCCGATGTGTCTAACCTGTAACAGCATGCCGACGCCAAATGGTGTATCCCGAGCCATTCGTTGAAATGATGGGATTACGCTGATGAAGAAGATCGTTCTGGCTGCGCTCGGCTCTATGCTGCTCAGCACCTCTGCGTTTGCTGCTGATATGGCAGCGCGGACCTACACCAAGGCTCCAGCGATCGCAGCGTCCGTCTACAACTGGGGCGGCTTCTATCTGGGCATCAACGGTGGGGGCGGTTCAGCCCACACCTGCTGGGACGTCACCAACAACGCCGGTGTGCCGGTCGCTCCGGCCGTGGCTGAGGGCTGTCATAACGCAACGGGCGGGACCGTCGGCGGGCAGATTGGGTATCGTTGGCAAGCAACGAACTGGGTGTTCGGCTTGGAAGCACAGGGTAACTGGGCAGATTTCAAAGGAAGCAATGCCAATCAGTTCGCTGTAATCGGCGCTACTTCCCTTTTCAACGACGACACCAAGATCGATGCCTTTGGGCTGTTCACCGGGCAGGTTGGCTACGCCTGGAATAACGTGCTGCTCTATGCAAAGGGTGGTGCAGCGGTCGCGCACGACAAGTACTCACTCACATTCACGCCTGCCGGAGCAGCCTTTGCAGGCGGCGTGGTGGCAGGCCAGACCCTGTCTTCCGGTTCTGAAACGCGGTGGGGAGGGGTTGTAGGCGCGGGTCTTGAGTTTGGCTTCGCTCCCAATTGGTCGGTCGCAGTCGAATACGATCACCTTTTCATGGGCAGCCGGGACATCTCTCAAAATCTCGTTCTGCCGTTTACCGGCCCATCCAACACACATCGTATCGGCCAGGACATTGATGTCGGAACCGTACGTGTGAACTACACGTTCGGCGGGCCCGTAATCGCGAAGTACTGATCCGGCATTCCTTCCAGTCGACTGGAGCCCGGGCCGCAAGGCTCGGGCTTTTTTCTTTTTGGGACACGCCCTAATTTCTCGGGCCGAGGCCAACCTCCCGCAGCCGCGTCGCGAACCAGCGGGACAGCGGCTGATCGAGGACGCCGCTGACATAGACTTCCGAGATCGCCACATAGTCCTTGTCCAGCACCAGCAGCACGCCGATCCAGAAGGCGAACCAGACATGCGCATCGGTCAGCGCCATCAGCTTGTGCTGGTCGTGGTCGAGCGCGGTGTGGTTGCTCGCCTTGCGGATCTCCACGGTGAGCAAATTGTTCGGGATCTCGCGCTGATGCACGACGACGTCGGGGTAGATCGACTTGCCCAGGTGATCGTCGGTCGAGATGATGGTGCCGTGCGGCAGATGCAGCGTACGCTCGCCGAGCCGGTCGTAGTTGCAATCGACCGACCAGCCGGAGAATTGCTTCTCCAGATGCACAGCGAAGCGGTGCGTGATGGCACGCTCGCCGATGTCCTTCTCGAACAGGAATGCTTCGTTGGCGTAGAAGTCCCGGAGCGCCGCGATCACCTTGTTCAGCTCGGTCTGCATCTTGCCCCCCGGCCCCTCGCGCGCATTCCGATGCGCCGTTACCACCCTCATGGTGAGGAGCGCGGAACGCGCGTCTCGAACCATGAAGGCCCGTATCCCGCCTGTCACCATCCTTCGAGACGCCCGCGTAACGCGGGCTCCTCAGGATGAGGGCCGGAATTCGCGGCGCGATCGACCAGTCCCTACATCTGGACTTCGATCAGCCGCGGTCCGGGCTCGGCGACGGCTTCGGCCAGCGCCTTGTTGAACTCGTCCGCGTTGGTGACGGCGCGGCCGGGCACGCCCATGCCCTTGGCCAGCGCCACGAAATCCAGCGTCGGCCGGTCGAGGCGAAGCATGTCATTGGCGCGCTGGCCGGGTTCGCCGGCGCCGACATTGTCGAACTCGCCGCGCAGGATCTGGTAGATGCGATTGGCGAACACGATGGTGACGATGTTGAGATTTTCGCGCGCCTGCGTCCACAGCGACTGGATCGTGTACATCGCACTGCCGTCGCCGACCATGCAGATCACCTTGCGGTCCGGGCAGGCGATCGCGGCACCGATCGAGAGCGGCGTCGAGAAGCCGATCGAGCCGCCCATGTTCTGGAGCCAGTCGTGCGGCGCGGCAGCCGCCGTCGGCGGGAAGAAGGCGCGGCCGGTGGTCAGCGATTCGTCGACCAGGATCGCGTTCTCGGGAATCGCATAGGCGATCGACTGCGCGATCGAGGCGTGGGTCAGTGCGCCGGTCGGCTTGAGCAGTTCCTGCGCGGCCTGCGGCTTGACGTCCTTTGCGCTGGCCTTCACGGCGCCGGCGAGCGCTTCAAGTGCAGCGACCGAATTCTCACCCCAGGAGGTCATGCGATGCACGTCGCAGCCCTCGGGCTTGAGGATGCTCGGCTTGTTCGGATAGGCGAAGAACGCCACGGGATCGTCGGACTCGACCAGCACGATATGGCGGAACCTCGCCAGCATCTGCAGCGCGTTGTCGATCACGTAATGGATGCGGTCGATCGAGAAGCGACCGCGGCCGCGCGCCATCCTGGGACGGAAGGTCGGGCCCATCACGGTGCAGCCGGTCTTGGCGGCGATACGCTCGGCCAGCGCCAGGCCCTGCTCGCTCAGCGCACTGCCGGTCATCAGCAGCAGCGTGCCCTCGCCGTCGCCGTGCAGGATCTTAGCGGCCTGCTCGACCGCCTGCGGCGAATAGCTCGCCCGCTGCTGCTCGGCCGGAACCTCGGCGATGCCGTCCGCTTCGTTCCAGGCCGTGTCGGCGGGCAGGATCAGGGTCGCGATCTGCGGCGGCGCGCTCTTGGCGGCGGCGATCGCCGCGGCACCGTCGGCGGCGACCGATTTTGAGTTCGGCGAGGTCCGGACCCAGGACGACATCGGCCGGGCCAGGCCCTCGATGTCGGAGGTCAGCGGCGCGTTGTAGCCGATGTGGTAGACGGCGTGCTGGCCGACGATGTTGACGATGCCGGAATTCGCCTTCTTGGCGTTGTGCAGATTGGCAAGGCCGTTGGCGAGGCCGGGACCGAGATGCAGCAGCGTCGAGGCCGGCGTGCCCTTCATGCGGAAATAACCGTCGGCGGCGCCTGTTACCACGCCTTCGAACAGGCCGAGCACGCAACGCATGCCGGGCACGCGGTCGAGCGCTGCGACAAAATGCATCTCGGAGGTGCCGGGGTTGGAGAAGCAGACGTCGACCCCGCCCTTGACCATCGTCCGCACCAGACTTTCCGCACCGTTCATCCGTCAGCTCCCGCAACCGGCAATGTTCCACAATCCGTGCGATCAATCATTGTTCGCTCGTCTCGTCAAAGCAATAGCCGGCATCGCCGCCCTGCCCCGCGCGGCGATGCGCCGGTTTGGCTAATAATTTCCGGCAACTTGGCGCGGTTGCCGGTTTGGTAACTTCCTTCATTAAGGATGCCTCCCTCACGGGGCCGTGGCTTGCGGAAAGCCCGCAAATATGGCCTGTGACTTCAGTTGAATCGATTTTTTTGCTGGGGGAACTATGATCCGGTATTTTGCCGCGCCGATTGCCGCCATCGCACTGCTGTCGGCCACCGCCGGCGGCGCGTTCGCCGAGGAGTTCGACTCGCGTGACATCATGGGCGGCGGCCCGAATTTCTTCCGCGGCGGCTCGAGCCCGGTCCCCCGCACCACCGTCATGTATAACGGCAATTACGCCCCCGGCACGATCGTGGTGAACACCTCGGAGCGCCGGCTCTATCTGGTGCTTCAGAACGGCCAGGCCCTGCGCTACGGCATCGGCGTCGGCCGCGACGGCTTCCGCTGGGGCGGCGTGCACAGGATCACCGCCAAGAAGGAATGGCCGGACTGGACGCCGCCGTCGCAGATGCTGGCCCGCCGGCCGGACCTGCCGCGTCACATGAAGGGCGGTGTCGAGAATCCGCTTGGCGCGCGCGCGATGTATCTGGGCTCGACGCTCTACCGCATCCACGGCTCCAACGAGCCGGAGACGATCGGCCAGGCGGTGTCCTCGGGCTGCTTCCGCATGACCAACGACGACGTCACCGACCTCTATGGCCGCGTCGGGGTCGGCACTACCGTGGTCGTGCTGAACAACTAGCAGGAACCGGCGGGCCGCGTGGATATGCGGTCTTGTGCGTCGCTTCCGAATACGGCAGCGTCGCCTGGCAATGAGCGCATTGGCCCCGCCTTCGTCCGGCTTTCGCATCGCCCTGCTGGTGCTCGCCACCGCCGCGTTCGTCCCTGACACCGCTACCATCGCCGTCGCGGGCTAATTGCCC
This sequence comes from Bradyrhizobium sp. WSM4873, assembly GCF_055811355.1. Classification (NCBI taxonomy): domain Bacteria; kingdom Pseudomonadati; phylum Pseudomonadota; class Alphaproteobacteria; order Hyphomicrobiales; family Nitrobacteraceae; genus Bradyrhizobium; species Bradyrhizobium sp. WSM4873. Next base: position 12,898 of record NZ_JBVVPS010000038.1, read on the forward strand.
GCGATCGCCTCGCGCCAGCGCGCCGAGAAGAAAAGCTTTACCGACGGCGAGATCGTCGATGGCTTTCTGAAGACGGCGTTCGGCGCCGAATACCACCTTGCCGGCCGCGTCGACCGCATCCGCAAGTTCGACGGGCCGGTGCGCGTGTTCGCCGAGAGCGACCGCGCCGACCGCAAGGCGCAGCTTGCAAAGGTCGTGGACGATATCGGCAAGCGCGTGCAGCATCTCGATATCGCCATGATCGACAGCAGCGAAGCGGCGAATGTGCGGGTGAAGCTCGTGCGCGACCGCGATCTGTTCCGCACCATCTCGAGCTTCTACGGTGCGGAGAAGGCCCGCGAGATCCGCACCTCGCTCGATCCGCAATGCCTGTCCGGCTTCCGCAAGAACGACAATTTCGAGATCGAGCATTCCGACGTCATCCTCACCGTCGACAACGGCGATTTCACCTTCCTCGACTGCGCCTATGAGGAGCTGCTGCAATCGCTCGGCCCGATCAACGACACCGCGAGCGTGCCCTGGACCATGTTCAACGACAACGTCTCGATGGGCTATTTCGACGTCTACGACCAGTACATCCTCAACCTGCTCTACGATCCCCGCATCAAGGCCGGCATGACCGTGGCTGAGGTCAAGGCGGCGCTGCCCGACGTGATCGCCGATGTGCGCATTTGGGTGAAGCGGGTGAACGACCTGAAAGATTAGGCGATGCTTTCCCTCTCCCCTTGCGGGAGAGGGTGGATCGCCGCGGCAGCGGCGAGACGGGTGAGGGGTCTCTCTCCACGCGTTTCAATTCTCATTTGAGTACGCGGTGAGATACCCCTCATCCGGCGCTTCGCGCCACCTTCTCCCGCAAAGGGAGAAGGGAAGAGCCACGACCAGACGGAATGCCCACTCCTATTGCACGAGATCGGCAACGATGGTCGCGGCCTTGAGGCCGGTGCCGGTGAGGACCGCGACCGTGGTCTCGTTCGCCGTGATGGCACCGGTAGCGGATAGTTTGTCCAGCGCGGCGGCGGCACTTGCGCTGGTCGGCTCGGCGAACAGGCCCTGCCGCGCCAAGCGCCGCAGCGCTGCGACGATCTCGTCCTCGGTGAGTGCGACGGTGCCGCCGCCGCTCTCGCGCAAAGCGCCGATGATCTCGCGCAGGCGCAGTGGATGCTTGATCGCGGTACCTTCGGCGATGGTCTTGTTGACCTCGCGCGCGACAGGCGTATCGACGCCCGCCTTGAAGCTCGCATCGATCGGCGAGCAATTGAGCGGCTGCGCCGCAAACAGGCGCGGCAGCCTGGTGATCTGGCCGGCTTTCAACAGCTCACGGAAACCAAAGGCGCAACCGAGCAGAGAGCTGCCGGCGCCGACGGGGACGATGACGTTGTCGGGGGCGCGAAAGCCGAGATCTTCCCAGATCTCATAGGCGAGCGACTTGGTGCCTTCGAGGAAGAACGGCTGCCAATTGTGGCTGGCGTAGAAGGTCTGGCTCGACTGCCGGATGGCCTCGGCCTCCGATTCCTCGCGCGGGCCCTCGACGAGCTGCACCGCGGCACCATAGGCGCGAACCTGCGCGATCTTGGCCGGCGACGTGGAAGCAGGCGCGAGAATCTTCACGCGCATGCCGCCGGCGGCACCTAACCCCGCCATCGACGAGCCGCCATTGCCGGACGAGTCCTCCAGAATAGCGTCGACGCCGATCTGCCGAAGGAAGGACAGCATCACGGCGGAGCCCCGGTCCTTGAAGCTGCCGGTCGGGTTGAACCATTCGAGCTTGAAGAACGGGCACAGCTCGCCCCAGGCCTGCTGCACCAGCGGCGTGCAGCCTTCGCCGAGCGTGATCGGAGCCTTGATCTCGACCGGCAGCGCCGCCCGGTAGCGCCAGAGCGAGCGCGCCCGGCCGTCGATGTCCTCGCGCGACATCCCTGCCCCCGGCGTCACCAGCAGCGGCGTGCGTTCGTCCGAGCACCAGCGCGGCTGGTCCAGCGGATAGAGCTTACCGTTGCGGGGGTCGATGTAGGCGGCGGCGGGCATGGCGGTCTCCAAGAAAGACGATAAGGCAGGCGATACGGCAAAGGCGATCTGGGCGTTTGGTTTGATGACACGTTTTGTCAGGAAACTCGACGCCCGCCGAGCAGTCCGTGCACCGCCCCTTTAAAACGTTAAAAACATAATTATTTCATCATCTTACCGCGATGGCGGCGCAGTCCGCCAGTGCGGTAGCGTGGCACTCCGGCAAGCGCTGCCGGCTCGCGGGACGACGGGAATTTGGCCGCGAGCCGCCCTGCCCCCGCCCGGCACGATTAACTTGTCTGTCGCGACTGCCCGCTACAATATGTTGGATTGAGCTCGCGCCGCCGATGTTCCGCATCGGCAGCGCGACGAGCCAAGGCCCGTCCGAGCGGCGGGCCGTTGGCTTTTTGGGAGTTTGGTCATGAGCCGCGCGAACCGTACCGACCACATCCGCCTCACCTCCCATCCGGAGCCGGGCCGAAAGGCGGCCTTCCCGATCCACTGGGGCGCGGCCGACGCACGCGCCCGCGGGCCGATCATCGGCACGGTGTCGCGCGCCGGGGATCGCAACGTGATCGGCAGCCATGGCGGCTCCTATGCGATGTACCGCGCGCTCGCGGTGTCCGCCGGCGCGCTCGATCCAATTCGTAGGCCCGATCTCACCAACACCTTTCCGGCCGCGACCATCGGGCCGTTCCCGCAGTGGAGCGATCCCGCCAAGATCGTCGCGCTCGATCCCTGGGGACATCTCGTCGCCGAGAATTTTGGCAAGGACATCGCCGAGGGCATCGATATCCGCCCGAGCATCGCGGTAACGCGGGCGCGGCTGGACCTGCCGGAGATCCGCGAGGCGCTCGCCGCAAAGCGCCTGCGCGCCGACGGTGACGTCGTGCACTCCAATGGCAGCGTGTCGGTGGTGAAGATCGCGATCGATCCGGTCTGGTATCTGCCCGGCCTTGCGGAACGCTTTGCGACCAACGAGACCGAGCTGCGGCGCACGCTGTTCGAGCAGACCGCCGGCATGTTCCCCGAGCTGGTGACACGGCCGGACATGAAGGTGTTTCTGCCACCGATCGGGGGCACCACAGTGTACATGTTCGGCGATGTGACAAAACTGCCGGACCATCGCACCAAGATCACCTGCCGGGTGCATGACGAGTGCAACGGTTCCGACGTGTTCGGCTCCGACATCTGCACCTGCCGTCCCTACCTCATCCACGGCATCGAGGAATCCGCGCGCGGCGCGCAGGAGGGCGGGCTCGGGCTCGTGATCTACAACCGCAAGGAAGGCCGCGCACTCGGCGAGGTCACGAAATTCCTGGTCTACAATGCGCGCAAGCGCCAGGAGGACGGCGACGCGGCCGCCGCTTATTTCGAGCGCACCGAATGCGTGGCCGGCGTCCAGGATGCCCGCTTCCAGCAATTGATGCCCGACACCATCCACTGGCTCGGCCTGAAGCGCATCGACCGCTTCCTCTCGATGAGCGACATGAAGCACGACGCGCTGACCTCGCAGGGCATCGACATCGTCGAGCGCGTGCCGATCCCGCCCGAGCTCATTCCCGCCGACGCCTATGTCGAGATCGCCGCGAAGAAGGCCGCCGGCTATTACTCCACCGACATTGCGCCGGAGAAGGACGTCGATGGCGTGGTCGGACGTTCGCTGGAAAAATACTGATCGATTGATGGCAGACGCTTTGGAATTGCAGGCCCGTTCGCTGCTCAGCGCAGGAGCGGTTCGCGCGCGTGCCGGCGAGATGTTCGAGATCGGCCTTGCCGGCGGACTCACCCATTTCACTGTTGATCTCGATCGCATGGACGGCGTTGCTGATGCCGTGCTCGCGGTGACGCGCAAAGCCTATCCCACTTTGGAAATCCCGTTTCATGCGCGATGGCGCCATTTCGTGCTTGGCGGCGTCGACCGCTGGGCGCGGCTTGCGGATTCGGCGTCATGGCCCGATCGCCCGGCGCGGGCGCGCGCGGAGTTCGACCTTGCCATCGTCAGCGTGCTGCTCGACGCCGGCGCGGGTGCGGCTTGGCAATACCGCGAGGCCGCGACGGCACAGAGCATCGGCCGATCCGAAGGACTTGCGATCGCGAGTCTCGACATGTTCGCGAGCGGTCTTTTCTCCCGCGATGCCCGCGCGCCCTTCAGGGCCGATGCCGACGTGCTCGCGCAACTGCCGCTCGCCGCGCTCACTTCGGCCTTTCAGGTGAGCGACACCAATCCGCTGCTCGGGCTCGAGGGGCGGACCGATCTGCTGCGGCGCTTGGGCAGGCTGGTGGCGGAGCGCGCGGACGTGTTCGGCGCGCACGACACGCCACGGCCGGGCGGTTTGTTCGATCACATCGCTGCGCAGGCGAAGGGCGGCGCGGTTCCCGCACCCGCGATTCTCTCGGCGGTGCTGAATCAGCTCGGACCGATCTGGCCGTCGCGGCTGGAGCTTGCCGGAATTCCGCTCGGCGATTGCTGGCGCCATCCGGCGATCAAGGCCAGCGATGCGACCGCGGGCCTCATGCCCCTGCACAAGCTGTCGCAATGGCTGAGCTATTCGCTAATCGAGCCGCTACAGCGCGCCGGAATTGACGTCACCGACATCGACGGCCTGACCGGGCTTGCCGAATATCGCAATGGCGGCCTGTTCGTCGATCACGAGGTGCTGCGCCTGCGCAACCCCGCCGACGCCGAACGTGCGCATGCGGTGGACTCCCTCCTCGTCGTCGAGTGGCGCGCGCTGACCGTGGCGCTGCTCGATCGGCTTGCCGAGCTGGTCCGCGCAAAACTCGGACGCACGCCTGAGACATTGCCGCTCGCGAGCATTCTGGAAGGCGGCACCTGGGCCGCGGGCCGCGCCATCGCCTTCGCGCGCCGTCCCGATGGTTCGCCGCCGCTCAAGGTGATCAGCGACGGCACGGTGTTCTAAGAACCCTCTCCCCTTGTGGGAAAGGGTGGCTTCGCGGAGCGAAGCCGGGTGAGGGGTTGTCTCCGCGGGCATATCTCTCACAGGAGTTCGCGGAAAGTACCCCTCATCCGGCGCTTCGCGCCACCTTCTCCCACAAGGGGAGAAGGAAGAAAGGCATCCCGTCATGCAAGGCGTCACGATCGTCGATCATCCGCTGGTGCAGCACAAGCTGACCCTGGTGCGGGACAAATCGATCTCGACCAAATCGTTTCGGGAGCTGATCAAGGAGATCGGCATGCTCCTGTGCTACGAGGTAACGCGCGACCTGCCGCTCGCCGATACCGTCATCGAGACGCCGCTGGCGACGATGCATTCGGCAAAGATCGCGGGCAAGAAGCTGGTATTCGTGCCGATGCTGCGCGCCGGCACCACCTTCGTTGACGGCATGATGGACCTGGTGCCGACCGCGCGCGTCGCGCATATCGGCCTCTACCGTGAGCCGCACAGTTTTGCGGCGGTCGAGTATTTCTTCAAATCGCCATCCGATCTCAGCGAGCGCCTGGCGATCGTGGTGACGCCGGTGGTTGCGACGGCCAACACGGCTGTGGCCGCCATCGACCGGCTGAAGGAGCGAGGCGCCAAGGATATTCGCCTCGCCTGCCTGATCGCTGCCCCGGAAGGACTAGAGCGGCTGCGCGGACTGCATCCGGACGTGCCGATCTGGACCGCCGCAGTCGACGAAGGTCTCGACGAGAACGGCTTTATCCTGCCGGGCCTCGGCGACGCCGGCGACCGCGCCTACGGGACCAGATAGGCGCCGGCCTGCAAACCGCGTCACGTTAGGAACAGCTTCGCTAGCTCAAGGTTTTCCTGCTCTACGATGGAGAGCACGATGACCTATCAGGATGACGACCGCAGGGCAGACAGAGCACGCCGCAACAGCCCGGTGAGCTGGGCGATCGGCGCAATCTTCGTGATCGCCGTGGTCGCGGCCGTCTTCTTCTACAATGGACGCGACGTCGGCCCGCAGACCACCACCTCCAGCCCGAACAACGCGCCGAGCGTCACCACCGGCTCGACCAATTCGCCCGCCCCGGCAAAATGATACGCGCGCCGCTCCGTCAGATCGGCGGCCGCGGCGGCAGATCCTTCGCATCGGCGGGCGCGGGCTTCTCCTTGAGGTCGGCGATCAACCGTTCCATTTCGCCGATCTCCCGCACCTGGGCTTCGATGATGTCGTCAGCCAGCTTGCGAACGCGGGGATCCCTGATGTGCGCGCGCTCGCTGGTGAGAACCGCGATGGAATCATGCGGGATCATCGCCTCCATATAGACGACGTCGGTCACGGTCTGCTGGCTTCGAACGAGCCAGAGCGAAACCGCAAACACGACGGCGCTGACGGCCAGAATGGCGAGGTTCGCCGTGCGGTTCCTGTACATGCCCCACATGAAAGCGAGCATCACGGCGGCCATGACCGCACCCATCAGCAACGCCATCCACGTCCGGGTCTGGCTGTACCAGACGTGATCCAGAGCGAAGGTGTTGAGATACATCAGACCGAACATGATCACGGTGGAAGCCGCGATCATCGTGACGAAACGACCGTAAGCCATGAGGAACTTCCCGCTGTTTATTGGGGGGGGGATAACCACTCCCCGAGCGATCGTTCCTCGCCGATGGATGATTTGGCGCGGGGCCAACGCGTCGGCGGCAAGAGATTCAGATCTTGCCGCTGCCGCAGATCCCCTTCAGCGACCGCCACTCCGCATCGGTCAGCAGCGGCGCGCCGCTGGCGGGGCGGTCTTCTTTCGTCATGCGTGCGAGGCGGTCCTCGGTCAGCGGATGGCTCGCCAGGATCGACGTGAGGCCGCCGCCTTCCTTGCCGGTGATGCGGAACATCAATTCGGCTGCGGGCTTCGGCGAACGGCCGAGCTTGTGCATGATCTCGATGGCAAACGTATCCGCAGCGGTCTCGGCTTCGCGCGAATAGGAGGCCTCGACCACGCTGCGTGAGGCGAAGATCACCGCGCTCGAGCCCGTGACGTCGCCGAACAACAGGCCGATCAGGAAGGAGGTGCCGCCGTTGTAGATCAACCCGCGCATGTTGTCGTAGTGCTTGAGATGACCGAGCTCGTGGGCGATGATGCCGGCGAGTTCGTCCGGGCTTTCAGCCTTGTCGAGCAGGCCCTTCAGCACGAAGACCTTGCCGCCGGGCAGCGCGAACGCGTTCGGCACCGGGGTCGGCAGCACGCCCGCGGTCATGGAATCGTCGTCGAGGCCGGCGGCATCGCGCAGCCGATTGACGAGCTTGATGAAGGCCGCCTTCCCCGCCGCATCCTCGCACGCATTGCGGCCGAAGATGGTCTTCACCTGAACCTCCGACGCATCGCCGATGCGCCGCTCGATCGGCTTCGGCACCAGCGGCGCGAGGCGGTCGGCAGCGAGCGGCACGCCGAACAGCACGACGCAGACGATGGAGACGGCGGCAGCCATCGACCAGCCGACGATTTTTGCGACCCCGCGGCGCGAGGTCTGGTGGTCGTCGAGCCGTACGCAGCGGACAGTCACGTCTGAGGCGAGCAAAGCGTCGCGGATTTCCAGCCGCGCCAGCGGCGGCGCGGAAGCGCAGGCGAGCCGCAAAATGCCGGGCGGGCTGTCGGCGCGGCGGATGTCGGCATAGGCCCAGCGAACGGGCGGCGCACCCTCTTCGAGGATCTCGAGCGCGTCACTGAGCGTCAGCGTCACCTGCCGCCTGCGGCTCGACACGCCGTCGAAGAAGATCGTCGGCTTTGCGGATTGCGCCGGGAGCTCGGTGGACAACTCACTCACAGCTCAGAATCCCGCGACATCGAGTCCGTCGGCAAAGCCTTCGCCGAGCGCGCTGGCGAGCTCGGCGCTGCCGCGCACGTCAGCCGCGGCCGCGATATTGTACACATCCACCGTTTCCAACACCTTGGCCCAGAGATCGCGCTGGAGATAGACCCGCATGACAATGTTGAGGGCCAGGGCGAGTGCGAGGTAGCCGACGACCATCATCACCAGTGTCGGGATGCTCTTGGCGGCATTGCCGGGCCCCAACGCCTGCTCGACCGAAAGACCGCTCAGCTTGACGACGAGCATGGTGGCTCCGCCGACGTAGGCGGCGAAGATGACCGAGAGCAGCATCCACCAGCCGATCACCTTCCAGTACAGGCTGTAAAATGCGTTGTGCGGCAGTTGCGAGGACACGCTGACATCGCCGATGCGGATACCGTCGAGCCACCAGCGCCACTCGCGCGCCTTGAACTCGGCATAGAAGAACGGCGCGAGCGGAAAGATAACCATTGCGATCGGGCTCAGCAGCCACAGCCACCAGCCGCGCTTGAAGAACGTCCAACCGTCGCCCGCGAAATCGCCGCGCAAATCGCCGTAATGGGTGTGCCGCATCTTGTACCGTTCGAGCGAGGCCTCGCGCCACGGCAATGCGAGCCCAAGCGTCAGGAACACCAGCAAGCCCCACAGCATGGCGCGGAACGAATAGGCCCAGCCCGATCCGTCCATCCAGAACCGCACGCCGCGCCAGACCGTGCGCGTCAGGCGATAGCGCCGCGCGCGAAAGATCGCGAACTGGCCGAAGGCGTAGAAGCTGATGAACAACGGCGTCGAGGCAAAGCCCTGCCAGCGCTCGAACTCAATACCGACAAGGAAGTAAGCGAGGTAGATCGGCACCAGGATCGCGAGCGCGAACAGGAAGCCGACCAGAAGCTCCTTGGCCCGCCCGGTATATTCGGCGGCGTCGCCATCGACCGCGGTGTTCGCCCACAGATGACGGCGGATGTCGGTGACGAGCCAGAACCGGTAGAAGCCGAAGGTGACGAGTTCGAGCATGGCACCCTTGGTGACCAATTTGCGAAACTCGGTGCGGTTGCCGGTGAAATCGACCCGCGTGGGCGGCAGCGGCGGGGGTAAGGGTTCTGACCCGATGGGGGCCCATTGCATGTCGTTCACGGCGGCAACCTCGGGGTGCGGACCTGGTTCGATCAAACTTATAGATCAGGGATTAGTCGATCCCCAAGATCGGCGGGTTCGATTTGGCTCGATTCCGGTCGATTTCTGGCACGATTCCGCTGTCGAGGGCGTGCGCGAGATCACGTTCGCGAATGTCCCGTAGCCCGGATGGTGCGCAGCGTAATCCGGGACAGCGGCAATGGCCGCCTGAATCCCGGATTACGCTTCGCTCCATCCGGGCTACAACACACCCATGTGGCAAAACTCGCCCTTGCTCCGGCGCAGACAACCGGCTGTAATTGCAAATCAAATGCCGCAGCGCAGAATTCAACGAGAACGCGCGGTCAGCTCAGGGAGAGCGGTCATGCATGGGACCATCGAAAGCGCGGCGAAGCTCGACGCGTTACGCGCACGCGCCACATCACTGCCGCTGGAGCAGTTCGATCCGGGCGATCCCGAGCTGTTCAGAACCGATACGTTCTGGCCCTATTTCGATCGCCTGCGCCGCGAAGATCCCGTGCACTATTGCAAGGACTCGATGTTCGGGCCGTATTGGTCGGTGACGCGCTACAACGACATCATGGAGATCGAGACCAACCATTCGGTGTTCTCCTCGGCCTCCTCGCTCGGCGGCATCACCATCCGCGACATCGATCCGGAACTGCGCCGCGAGAGCTTCATCTCGATGGACCCACCGCGCCACGCGGCGCAGCGCAAGACCGTGGCGCCGATGTTCACGCCGACGCATCTGGACAATCTGGCGCTGAGCATCCGCAAGCGTTCGGCCGAGTGCCTGGACAATCTGCCGCGTGGCGAGGTGTTCGACTGGGTCGACCGCGTCTCGATCGAGCTCACCACGCAGATGCTCGCCGTGCTGTTCGACTTTCCCTGGGAGGACCGCCGCAAGCTGACGCGCTGGTCGGACATCGCGACCACCATTCCCGGACCCGACGGCCTCGTCGCCACCGAAGACGAGCGTCAAGCCGAGCTGACGGAATGCGCCGGCTATTTCACGCGATTGTGGAAGGAACGGATCGAGCAGCCGCCGAAGAGCGACCTGTTGTCGATGATGGCGCATGGTGCCGCGACGCGCGACATGGACGCGAAGAACTTCCTCGGCAATCTGATCCTTCTGATCGTCGGCGGCAACGACACCACCCGCAACACCATGTCCGGTTCGCTCGACGCGCTGAGCCAGCATCCGGAGCAATATCGCAAGCTGCGCGAAAACCCCGCGCTGCTCGATAGCTTCGTGCCGGAAGTGATCCGCTGGCAGACACCGCTGGCCCATATGCGGCGCACCGCGCTTGCGGACTTCGAGTTCCGCGGCAAGCAGATCAAGAAAGGTGACAAGGTCGTGATGTGGTACGTCTCGGGCAACCGCGACGCCGACGCGATCGAAAAGCCCTACGAATTCATCATTGACCGCGCGCGGCCGCGCACGCATCTCTCGTTCGGTTTCGGCATCCACCGCTGCGTCGGCTTGCGGCTTGCCGAACTCCAGCTCAAGATTATCTGGGAAGAGATCCTCAAGCGCTTCGACCATATCGAGGTGGTCGGCGAACCCAAGCGGGTCTATTCGAGTTTCGTGAAGGGTCTCGAAAGCTTGCCGGTGAAGATCGCGGCTTAGGGCGATGAGCCAGAGTGAAATCCACGGGGAAGCTACGCCCCCTCCCCCGCTTGCGGGGGAGGGTTGGGGAGAGGGTGCCTCCCCAATCGAGAGCCCCCAAGAGGAAAAAGCCCTCACCCGGGCTGCGCGCCGACCTCTCCCGCAAGCGGGATAGGTTAGAAAATCAACTGGAGCAAACCACCATGAACATCCAAGCGCCGGTTCAAGTGGACAAGGCCGAACGCATGCGCCGGGCCCGCGAGGAGGCCTATGCGACACCGCTGGCGCAATTCCACCCCGGCGCGCCCAGGCTGTTCCAGGACGACACCCTGTGGCCGTGGTTCGAGCGGCTGCGCAAGGAAGAGCCGGTGCATTACTGCACCAACGCGCCGATCGAGCCGTATTGGTCGGTGGTGAAGTACAACGACATCATGCATGTCGACACCAACCACGGCCTGTTCTCCTCCGATTCGACGCTCGGCGGCATCGGAATCCGCGACGTGCCGGAAGGTTACGACTGGCCGAGCTTCATCGCCATGGACCAGCCGCGTCATTCGTCGCAGCGCAAGACGGTGTCGCCGATGTTCACGCCGACGCATCTGGACGAACTGGCAAAACTGATTCGCCAGCGCTCGCAGACCGTGCTCGACAATCTGCCGCGCAACGAGACCTTCAATTTCGTCGAGCGCGTCTCGATCGAGCTGACGACGCAGATGCTGGCCACCCTGTTCGACTTCCCCTGGGAAGAACGGCGCAAGCTGACGCGCTGGTCCGATGTCGCGACCGCGCTGCCCAAGAGCGGCATTGTTGCTTCCGCCGAAGAGCGCCGCCGCGAGATGGACGAATGCTATGCCTACATGTCCAAGCTCTGGAACGAGCGCGTCAACTCCGCGCCGCGCAACGATTTGCTGTCGCTGATGGCGCATAACGACGCCACGCGGTTCATGGACCCCGACAATCTCATGGGCAACATCATCCTGCTCATCGTCGGCGGCAACGACACCACGCGCAACACCATGACGGGCTCGGTGCTGGCACTGAACGAGAACCCGGAGCAATACGACAGGCTGCGCGCCAACCCGGAACTGATCGATTCCATGGTGCCCGAAGTGATCCGCTGGCAGACCCCGCTCGCGCATATGCGCCGCACCGCGCTGCAGGACACTGAAGTTGGCGGCAAGCACATCAAGAAGGGCGACCGCGTCGTGATGTGGTACGTCTCGGGCAACCGCGACGAGGAGATGTTCGAGAAGCCGAACGAGTTCATCATCGACCGGCCGCGGCCGCGCACCCACCTCTCCTTCGGCTTCGGCATCCACCGCTGCGTCGGCATGCGCCTCGCCGAGCTCCAGCTCAAGATCGTCTGGGAAGAGATGCTGAAGCGCTTCGACCGCATCGAGGTGGTCGGCGAGCCCAAGCGGATCTATTCGAGCTTCATCAAGGGGTATGAGTCACTGCCGGTGAGGATTCCGGGGTAGGCCCCACTGTCATGCCCCGCGCAGGCGGGGCATCCAGTAAGCCGCGGCTTCTCGGCTCAAGCACTGCGGCCTCTGGAATACTGGATTGCCCGCCTTCGCGGGCAATGACACCGAGGGTGGATTGAGAGCGGGCGACTCCTCCCCAGCTATAAAATTTCGGCATGACAGTTCGCGCGAGATGCGAAGGCGAGATCGCGCGCGACTGGTCTACGACACCGGCACATCTAGCTCAACTTGATGTCCCACACGCCTTCCTTGCGGCAGGCGGCGACTTCCTCGCGCAGGAGGGCGGTGACGGCGACCGAGGCCGTCGAGACCGGACGGTCGATCGGAGAGGCAAATATGAGCTCGCGCGTCATCGGCTTCGAGACGAGAGCCGTTTCCAGCCGCCCGTCCGCGACCTCGGCGTGGACCGACGAGGGCGGCAGCAGCGCGAAGCCGAGGCCTTCCTCGACGAGGCTGGTGAGCACGCGGAACGAATCCGCCTCGAGCTGGACGTTGAGCTTGATCTTGCGTTGCGCCGCCGCGTGCTCGATCAGCGCACGGAGACCGTGGGAATGACTCGGCAGCACCAGCCGTTGCCGCAGCAGCCAACCGACATCGACGCTCTTCTTGCGCGCCAAGCCACAACCGCGCGGACCCACCGCGACGATGTTGTCGCGCCCCAAGCTCTCGACGTTGAGATGCAGATCGGCGGAGCGGCCGTAGAGGATGGCGAGATCCATCTCGCCGCGATGCAGCCATTCGACCAGATGGCCACTGTAGCTCTCGACGATGCGCAGCGAAATGCCGGGGAATTTTTCGACGCAGCGCCGCGCAAAGCGCGCCGACAGCACGCAGCTCACGGTCGGGACCAGGCCGAGCACGACCTGGCCCGATGGCGGCCCCTCGGAGGACTGGATGTCGTCGCGGATCTGGTCGATCTGCCGCACGATGCCCGAGGTGCGCGCCAGCAAGAGGCGGCCGGCATCCGTGAGCACCATGCCGCGGCCATTGCGGGTGAACAATTCCGTGCGCAGCTCGTGTTCCAGCAGCTTGATCTGCCTGGAGAGCGCCGGCTGCGCCACACGCAACGTATCGGACGCCTTGGAGAGGCTGCCGAGCTCCGCCACGCAACTGAAGGTCCTGAGCTGACGGAAATCCATGCTTGCCAATCCTGGAAGGCTGCTCCATACGCTATAGCAAATGAGCATAGGGGGCTGGCATTGTTTTCACAACGCCAGAGGATCGGCCGGCGTTATCCTAACTGCCGCACATACGGGAAACCCCATGAGTGAAGACCACCACACCGAAGATCACGCCGACATCCGCGAAGCCGTCGCAAAGCTGTGCGCGCAGTTTCCCGGCGAATACTGGCGCAAGCTCGACCGTGAGATGGCCTACCCCAAGGCCTTCGTCGACGCGCTGACCGAGGCCGGTTATCTCTCGGTGCTGATCCCCGAGGAGTATGGCGGCGCGGGCTTGAAGCTTTCAGCGGCCGCGGCGATCCTCGAAGAGATCCAGCGCGCGGGCTGCAACGGCGGCGGCTGCCACGCCCAGATGTACACGATGGGCACCGTGCTGCGGCACGGCAATGACGAGCAGAAGGCAAAATATCTGCCGAAGGTCGCGAGCGGCGAATTGCGGCTGCAGGCCTTCGGCGTCACCGAGCCGACCAGCGGCACCGACACGACCTCGCTGAAGACCTTCGCACGCAAGGACGGCAATGCCGGCTACATCGTCAACGGCCAGAAAATCTGGACCAGCCGCGCTGAGCATTCCGACCTGATGCTCCTGCTGGCGCGCACCACGCCGAAGGACCAGGTCAAGAAGCGCACGGATGGTCTTTCCGTGTTCATCGTCGACATGCGCGAAGCCAAGAACAAGGGCCTCGAGATCCGCCCGATCCGCACCATGATGAACCACGCCACCACCGAGGTGTTCTTTACCGACATGAAGGTGCCGGCGGAGAATCTGATTGGCGAAGAGGGCAAGGGCTTTCGCTACATTCTCTCCGGCATGAATGCCGAGCGCATCCTGATCGCAGCCGAATGCGTCGGCGACGCCAAATGGTTCATCGCGAAAGCCACCAACTACGCCAAAGAGCGCAGCGTTTTCGGCCGGCCGATCGGCCAAAATCAAGGCATCCAGTTCCCGATCGCCAAGGCCTACGCCGCGATGCGTGCGGCCGAGCTGATGGTGAAGGAAGCCACGCGCAAATACGAGGCCGGGCTCGACTGCGGCGCGGAGGCCAACATGGCCAAGATGCTGGCGGCCGATGCGTCCTGGGAAGCAGCGAATGCCTGCGTCCAGACCCATGGCGGCTTCGGCTTCGCCGAGGAGTACGACGTCGAGCGCAAATTCCGCGAGACGCGGCTCTATCAGGTGGCGCCGATCTCGACCAATCTCGTGCTGTCCTTCATCGCCGAGCACGTCCTCGGCATGCCCCGCTCGTACTGAGGCCGCCATCATGGGAGCACTTGACGGGATCAGGGTGATTGCGGTCGAGCAGGCGGTGGCGGCGCCGTTCTGCTCGTCGCGGCTGGCGGATGCCGGCGCGGAAGTTATCAAGATCGAGCGGCCCGAAGGCGACTTCGCCCGCGGCTATGACGCGGCGGCCAAGGGCCAGAGCAGCTACTTCGTCTGGCTCAACCGCGGCAAGCAATCGGCGGTGGTCGATCTCGCCACCAAGGAAGGCTGCGCCGAGTTGGAAAGACTGATCGCGAGCGCCGACGTGCTGATCCAGAATCTCAAGCCGGGCTCGATGGACAAGCTCGGCTTTTCGCGCGAGCGGCTGCTGAAGGATTATCCCAGGCTGATCTCGTGCACGATCACCGGCTATGGCGACGAGGGCCCCTATGCGCACCGCAAGGCTTATGATCTGCTGATCCAGGCCGAGAGCGGCCTCGCCTCGATCACCGGCAATCCCGACGGCGCCTCGCGGGTCGGCATGTCCATCGTCGACGTCGCGACCGGCGCCACCGCGCATGCGGCGATCCTCGAGGCGCTGATCGGGCGCGGGCGCACCGGCAAAGGCGCCGACATCCGCATCTCCATGTTCGACGTGATGGCGGACTGGTGCACCGTTCCGCTGCTCAACTCGGAAGCCGGTAACCCGCCCAAGCGCATGGGGCTTCGCCATCCCTCGATCGCGCCCTATGGCGTGTTCACGTCCAGCGATGGCAAGGACATTCTGATCTCGATCCAGAGCGAGCGCGAGTGGAAGACGCTCTGCGCAAAGGTGCTGGACCAGCCGGATCTGCCCGCAGACCCGCGCGTTGCCAACATGGTCGAGCGCGTGCGCAACCGCGACTTCACCGACAAGACGGTCGCGGATGCCTTCGCCAGGATGACGCGCGACGAGCTGCTCAAGCGGCTGTCCGACGCCGACATCGCCTTTGCCGAGGTCAACACCATGGCCGACCTCACCAAGCATCCGCATCTGCGCCGCATCGAGGTCGACACCCCGCAAGGACGTGTCAGCTATCCCGCGCCGGCGCCGATCATTGTCGGTGAGACGCGCAGCTATGGCGCGGTGCCAGGGATCGGCGAACGACCGGCCAAAAAATCGTAACAGCAAGAGCGAGGCATCATGACCGAGAAGCTCGACATCGATCATCTCAGGCAGTGGATCGGCCGCAGCGAAGAGGCCACCGACACCGTCACCGCGCAGCTCGTGAAGGGTCTGCGCGCGACGCTGTTCCAGGAGGTCGGTTCGCCCAAGGCCGGCGATGCAGCGCCGTTCACGGTGCATTGGTGCCTGGCGCAGCCGGTGTTTCCGATGTCGATGCTCGGGCCCGACGGCCACCCCACCCGCGGCGGCTTCCTGCCGCCGGTGCCGCTGCCGCGCCGGATGTGGGCCGGCGGCGAGATCGAGTTCCTGCAGCCGCTGCGCGTCGGCGATGAATCGACGCGGACCTCGCGCATTGCCGACGTACAGGTGAAATCAGGCTCGACCGGCACGCTGTGCTTCGTCTCGGTCGAGCACAGCATCTCCTCGCCGCGCGGCATCGCCATCCGCGAGCGGCAGGACATCGTCTATCGCGAGATGACGACGAGCACGCCCGCGCCGGCAAAGGCGCCGCCTCCGCCGCCCGCGGCGCAGCATCGCGAGACGCATGTGTCGGATCCCGTGCTGCTGTTCCGGTATTCCGCGCTGACCTTCAACGGCCACCGCATCCATTACGACCGCGACTACGTCACCAAGGTCGAGGGCTATCCGGGCTTGATCTTCCACGGACCGTTGCAGGCCACGTTCATCATCGAGATGGCCGCGAAGCTGCGCGGCGGCAAGGCTCCGAAGAAGTTTTCGTATCGCGGGGTGCAGCCGCTGTTCGAAGGCAGCGAGTTCTCCATCAACGCCAACGAGACCGCTGATGGCATGGAGCTGTGGACCGCGAACGCGGAGGGGCAGCCGACCATGAAGGGGACGGCGGTGTGGTGATACACTGCTGCTTCCTCCTCGTCATTGCGAGCGTAGCGAAGCAATCCAGAGTCCCTCGGCGGTAACAGTCTGGATTGCTTCGTCGCAGGGGCTCCTCGCAATGACGGTGGGGCTGATAGCCGATAAACATCAGGGAACGGAAATCATGGCGAAGAACGGCAAGAGCGGCAGCAAATCCGTCACCGTCAAGCAGGCGACGCTCGACCTGCTGCGCTCCTTCGGCATCAGATGCGTCTTCGGCAATCCCGGCTCGACCGAGCTGCCGTTCCTGAGCGACTGGCCCGACGATATCGACTACGTGCTGGCGCTGCAGGAAGCGAGCGCGGTCGGCATGGCCGACGGTTACGCGCAGGCGACGCGCAATGCCGGTTTCGTCAATCTGCATTCGGCCGCCGGCGTCGGCAACGCGCTCGGCAACATCTATACCGCGCATCGCAACCAGACGCCGCTGGTGATCACCGCCGGCCAGCAGGCGCGCTCGATCCTCCCGTTGCAGGCGTTCCTCTATGCGGAGCGTGCATCCGAATTCCCACGGCCTTATGTGAAGTACAGCGTGGAGCCGGCGCGGCCCGAGGACGTGCCGGCCGCGATTGCGCGCGCCTATTACACCGCGATGCAGCCGCCATGCGGGCCGACCTTCGTCTCGATCCCGGTCGACGACTGGGCGCATGCGGCAGCTCCCGTCGAAGCCCGCAAGGTCAGCCGCGAGATCGGGCCCGAGGCTGACGCGATGACCGCGCTGGTCGCCGCACTCAGTTCGGCCAAGCACCCTGCCCTCGTCGTCGGCCCCGGCGTCGATCGCGCCGGCGCGGTCGATTTGATGGTGCGCGTGGCCGAGAAGGCCAGGGCCAGCGTCTGGGTCAGCCCGTTTTCGGCGCGCTGCTCGTTCCCGGAACGCCATCCGCAATTCGCGGGCTTCCTGCATGCCTCGCCGGCGCAATTGTCGGACGCGCTGCGCGAGCACGACCTCGTCGTCGTGATCGGCGCGCCCGTGTTCACCTTCCATGTCGAAGGCCACGCCGCGATCTTCGACGGCGGCGCGACGCTCTTCCAGATCACCGATGACCCGGATGCTGCGGCGGTGACGCCGGTCGGAACCAGCATCATCGCGACGATGAAGCCGGCGCTCGCAATGCTGCTCGACCTCCTGCCGGAGAGCAAGCGCGCGGCACCGAAGGGGCGAACGCTGCCGCCGGCCCCGCAGGCCGCGGATCCACTGCCGGTCGAATTCCTGCTGCATTCGCTGTCGCAGGCCATGCCGGACGGCGCGTCGCTGGTCGAGGAAATTCCCTCGCACCGGCCGGCGATGCAAAAGTTCATGCCGATGCGCGGCCAGGACAGTTTTTACACCATGGCGAGCGGCGGCCTCGGTTACTCGCTGCCCGCCGCGGTCGGCATGGCGCTCGGCAAACCAAAGAGCCGCACGGTGTGTCTGATCGGCGACGGCTCGGCGATGTATTCGATCCAGGCGCTGTGGACCGCCGCGCAGCGCAAGCTGCCGCTCACCATCGTCGTCATCAACAATTCCGGTTACGGCGCGATGCGCTCGTTCAGCCAGGTGATGCAGGTGAGGAACGTGCCGGGGCTCGAGCTGCCGGGGATCGATTTCGTCCGGCTCGCCGAGGGCATGGGTTGCCATGCGGTGCGGGTAACGAAGGCGGCGGAGCTCCGGGAAGCGCTGAAGCGCGGGATGGCATTCGAAGCGACCAGCCTCGTCGAGGTCATCGTGGATTCGGCGGTGCCGGTGCTGTACGGGCAGAAGCATTGACGGCGTCGTCCCGGCCTAGTGCGCAATTGCGCACGGGGGCCGGGACCCATACCGCGCGATTCATCGATTGTGCGCGGCGCCAATCCCGAACAACCAATCTTCACCAAACGTCTCCCTGGGGTTATGAGTCCCGGCCTTCGCCGGGACGACAGCGAATGTTTGGCGCGACCGCCAAATCTACGACGCCAAAAATCCCCCATCCGCCGCCAGCACATGCCCGACGACATAGGACGACGCGTCGGACGATAGCCACACCACCGCCTCCGCCACCTCCTCCGGGCTCCCCATCCGCCGCAGCGGCAGGCCCGCGCTGACGGTTGCGACATCGCCGACACCGGCGCGCAGCATCATGTCGGTGACGACGCGGCCGGGGGCGATGGCGTTGATGCGGATGCCGCGTGGAGCGTTCTCCATCGCGGCAGAACGTGTCAGCGAGATCGCCGCAGCCTTGGATGCCGAGTAGAGCGAGAAGCCGGGATTGGGGTTGCGCACGCCGCTGACGGAGGCGTTGACGACGATGCTGCCGCGGCCTTGCGCGAGCATGACCGGCAATTGATGGCGCAGGCACAGGAACAGCGCGCGGACATTGGTGTCGAACACGCTGTCGTAGACATCCATGCCCTGCTCCTCCAGCGGCGCGCGCCGCTCCTGGAAGCCGGCATTGTTGAAGGCGACGTCGAGCCGGCCGCAACGCTGGACCGCCGTGCCAACGAGGCGCGCGACGTCGTCCTCGCGCGTGATGTCTGTCTTGATCGCGGTGGCGTTCGCACCGAGTTCGTGGCACGCCGCGGCGGTGGCGTCGATCTCGGCTTCGCGCCGGCCCGCCAAGACAATCGCCTCCGCGCCTTCGGACGCCATTCGCAAGGCCGTCGCACGGCCGATGCCGCTGCCGCCGCCCGTCACCAGACACACCTTGCCGCTCATCCGCCCTGTAGTCAAAGCTCCGCTCATGGCTCACTCCAAAACGCTTGCGCGCGCCGTTGCGCGCATATAGTTGTATGGTACAACTATATTCGCAGAGTCAAGCATGACCGGGCTTTCGCTGATCGACGACATTCGCGCGGCCTCGCGCCTGATGGTGCGCGAGCTCGGCTTCATGGATGCGACCGTGGCGGCATCGGACTATCCGCCGTCGGCCGTGCACACGATCCTGGAGATCGGTATCCGGGGGCCGATGAATTCCGGCGAGCTCGGCGATTTCCTGCGGCTGGAGAAATCGAGCGTCAGCCGCCTGGTGCGCAAGCTGATCGACTGCGGCGAGCTGCGGGAAACGCCCGATGCGGCCGACGCGCGCAGCAAGCTGCTGTCGCTGACGGCGAAAGGCCGCCGCACGCTGGAGGCGCTGCACGCGTTCGGACGGCAGCAGGTGAGTGGTGCACTGGCCGCACTGACAGAGGCCGAGCAGCGCACGGTCCGGGAAGGGATGATGCTCTATGCGCGGGCTTTGCGGCAGAGCCGGGTGGAGGGCGAGGTGGAGTCGGCGGCGTAGCTACCAGCGTCGTCCTGGCGAAAGCCAGGACCCATTACCCCAGGAAGTAGTTTGGCGAAGACTTGTCATTCGGTACTGCTACCACGGCAAGATCGGTAGACCTCGCGGTATGGGTCCTGACCTTCGCCAGGACGACACCGAAATTGTAGCCCAGCCTACGTCCCGAAATCTTCCCGCATCCTGGCCTGGATCTTGGCCATGCCGCCGATCCAGCGGTCGTAGTTCTCGGTCTTCTTGCGCATGTAGCCGAGCACCTGCGGGTGCGGCAGGATGAGGAACGTCTCCTGCTCGAGCCCGGCGAGCACGTCGTTCGCGACCTGCTCGGGCGAGAGGTCACCGTCGCCGGATTGCGGGCCCTTCGGAATCGAACGCAGCATGTTGGTGTCGACGCCCTGCGGGCAGAGGATCGAGACGCGGATGTTGTGCGCCTTGTGCGAGATCGCCAGATTTTCGGCAAAGCCGACCGCGGCATGCTTGGTGGTGGAGTAAGCGGGACTGCCGACCTGCGACAGCAGGCCTGCGGCCGAGATGGTGTTGAGGAAATAGCCGCCGCCGCGCGCCTTCATACGCGGGATCAGATGCCGCGCCGCATAGACATGCGCCATGACGTGAATCGCCCAGCTGCGCTGCCACGGCTCATCCGAGGCGCCGCCGGCATTGACCGACATCGGATCGAAACCGCCGCCGATGCCGGCATTGGAGCAAAACAACTCGATCGGGCCGAACTGCCGCTCGGTCTCCTCGATGACGTGGGAAATATCCTTTTCCTGCGCGACATCGCATTTGAAGGCCGCGCCATCCACCGTGGCAGCGACCGTCCGCGCATTGTCCGCGTCCATGTCGGCGACGACGACCTTGGCCGCACCCACCTTGTGAAACGCCTCGCATAGCGCCTTACCGATGCCGTTGGCGCCGCCCGTGACGACCACGACCTTGCCGGTCACCTGCATGCGACGTCTCCTCTTGTCTTATACCGTTTTGGCTTATTCCGCTTGGCGGAGCTTGCTCAGCTCAACACGAGGTCGAGCACCGCGGTATAATGGCACGCCGCACCGGCCAAGACAAAGCCGTGCCAGATCGCATTCTGGAAGCGCAGCCGCCGCCAGGCATGGAAGATCACGCCAAAGCTGTAGAGCAGTCCGCCCGCAAGGATGAAGCCCAGCACCAGCGCGGGCAGCGCCTTGACCACGGAATCATAGAGCATGATGCCGCTCCAGCCCATGGCGAGATAGATGCCGACCGCGACGCGGTCGAACCGGCCGGGGTAGAGAAGTTTCAGCACGATGCCGAGGAGCGCCACGCACCAGACACCGGCGAGCAGCACCAGCGCGAAGGCACTGTCCTTCACCTCCAGGATGAACGGCGTGTAGGTCGCCGCGATCAGGAGATAGATCGCCGAATGGTCGAAGCGCCGCAGCAGCCATTTGGCCGGCGAGACCGGCCAGAGATTATAGGTCGCCGACAACACCAGCATCGAGAGCAGGCCGGCGACGTAGATCGAGACGCCGACGATGTCGGTCGCGTCGGCAAAGAGCACCGTCAGCACCACCAGCACGGTCGCGGCAATGAGGCCGCAGAGCACGCCGATCGCGTGGATCACGCCGTCGGCGATCAGCTCGGCGCGGTCGTAATGCCAGCCGACCGCGTCGGCCGCTGCGTGGACGGAGGAGGATGCGAGCTGTTTCAGTTGAAAGACGGTCATGGCAATCCGCAAAGTGAGACAATACCCTCTTGTATGGGTGTTTCGGGACCGGCGCGTCGTTCAAACGGGTGATTTGCAAACGGCTGATTTGCCGACAAAGGAGGTGGAAGTATGAAGCTTGATTTTCCGCACGCAATTGCCACTTTTGTGATCGGTCACACATTTTCTCCCGCCGAGATCACTTAACGTTCAAATGGCATTCAGTTTCCAGGATATCGTCGAAGAAGCGCGGCTGTCGGCGAGGGCGCTGATCGACTATGGCGAGCACTTCTTCAACCCGACCGTGCGGCTCGGGGTCACCGGCCTGTCGCGGGCAGGCAAGACGGTGTTCATCACCGCGCTGATCCACGGCCTCACCCGTGGCGGCCGTTTTCCGGTATTCGAGGCCTATTCATCCGGGCGGATCGCGCGGGCGCATCTGGCGCCGCAGCCGGACGACGCCGTGCCGCGCTTCGCCTATGAGAGCCATCTGCGCGCGCTGATCGAGGAGCGGCGCTGGCCGAGCTCGACTGTCGACATCAGCGAGCTCAGGCTCGTCATCGACTACCAGCGCCAGAACGGCGCCGACCGCACGCTGACGCTCGACATTGTCGACTATCCCGGCGAGTGGCTGCTCGACCTGCCGCTGCTCCAGAAGAGTTTTGGGCAATGGTCGGCCGAAAGTCTCGCCCTGTCGCGCGAGGCGCCGCGCGTCCATCTTGCCGCGGACTGGCACGCGCATCTCGCAACGCTCAAGCCCGAGGCGCGCGAGGACGAGCAGGCGACGCTGACGGCCGCAAAGCTCTTCAGAGGCTATCTGCAAGGTTGCCGCGACGAGCGGTTTGCGATGAGCCTGCTGCCACCCGGCCGCTTCCTGATGCCGGGCAATCTCGCCGACACACCGGCGCTGACCTTTGCTCCGCTCGACGTGCCCGCGGGCGGCCAGGCGCCGGAGGGATCGCTGTGGGCCATGATGGTGCGCCGCTATGAAGCCTACAAGGACGTCGTGGTGCGGCCGTTCTTCCGTGACCATTTTGCCCGGCTCGATCGCCAGATCGTGCTGGCCGACGCGCTCGCCGCGTTCAACGCCGGCCCTGAAGCGCTGCACGATCTCGAAGCCGCACTCGCGGGCATTCTGGACTGCTTCAACATCGGCCGCAGCACGATCCTCTCCGGCCTGTTCCGGCCGCGGATCGACCGCGTGCTGTTCGCGGCGACCAAGGCGGACCATCTGCATCATTCCAGCCACGACCGGCTCGAGGCCGTGCTGCGCCGCGCGGTCACCCGCGCCGTGGCGCGCGCGGAAACTACCGGCGCGGAGATCGACGTCATCGCGTTCGCCGCCGTCCGCGCCACGCGCGAGGCGCAGGTCGCGCATGGCCGCGACAAATTGCCGTCGATTTTGGGAACGCCGGCCGCGGGCGAAAGCGCCGGTGGCGAATTCTTCGACGGCAACACCGAGGTGGCGACCTTTCCGGGCGACCTCCCGCTCGATCCCGAACTGCTGTTCAACGGCACCGATGCGTTCCGCGGGCTCTCGACCGAGGCCGCCGGGAAGAGCGATTTTCGCTTCCTGCGTTTCCGTCCGCCAAAGATCGAACGCGAGGGGGCCGACCAGGCGGCGCTGCCTCACATCCGCCTCGACCGTGCCCTGCAGTTCCTGCTCGGAGACAAATTGTCATGAACGACCGATCGAAGTCGCGGCGACCGGCAACGTTCCGGCTCGACGACCCCGGCGTCGTCGTTACCGAGGCCGACGAAACGGCCCGGCTCGGCCGCACCACCATCCAGATCACGCCGGAGCCCGATCCGGCGAACTTGCCGGTGCCGATCGCAGCGACGCTTCCGGCGCGGCGCGGCTTTCCCTGGGGCGCATTGTTCTGGTCCGGCGTTGCCGGGCTGACGCTGCTCGGGGTCGGGCTAGGCGTCGTCCGTCTGATCGAGGATCTGTTTGCGCGTAGCGACAGCCTCGGCTTCGTCGGACTGGCGCTTGCCTCAGTTACCGCGCTTGCGCTCGCGGTGGTGACCGGACGCGAGGCGTTCGGGCTGGCGCGGCTGGCAACGATCGAAAAGCTGCATCAGCGCGCAGCCGCTGTCCTTGCCAGCGACGATCGTAAGGAGAGCCGCATCATCGTGCAGGATCTGCTCAAGATCGCGCACCAGAACCCGCAGCTCGCGCGCGCCCGCGCCACGCTGGAAAGCCATGCCGGCGAGATCATCGACGGCGCCGACATGATCCGGCTCGCCGAGCGTGAATTGATGTCGCCGCTGGACATCGAGGCGCGGCGGCTGGTGTCGTCAGCCGCGCAAAAGGTCTCGATCGTGACAGCGGTTTCGCCCCGCGCGCTGATCGACGTGTTGTTCGTGTTCGTGGCGTCGCTCAGATTGATCCGCCAGCTCGCTTTTCTCTACGGCGGCCGCCCCGGCGCGCTCGGCATGATCCGCCTGCTCCGCCACGTCATAGCCCATCTCGCCATCACCGGCGGTATGGCGGCGAGCGACAGCCTGGTGCAGCAGATGCTCGGCCACGGCATTGCGGCGAAGCTGTCGCAGCGGCTGGGCGAAGGCATGCTGAATGGATTGCTGACGGCGCGGCTGGGCCTCGCCGCAATCGACGTCACACGGCCGCTGCCGTTCGCGGCCCTGCCGCCGCCGAAGCTATCGGATCTCGCGACGGATCTGCTGCGGAAGAAGGACGACGAGGAGTAGCGCTCCGTTCGCCCGACGCGCTCGTTTTCCCCTCTCCCCTTGTGGGAGAGGGTGGCTCGACGCGAAGTGGCGAGACGGGTGAGGGTCTCTCTCCGCGCGCGCCTCTCGCAGTTGTCTTAGCTGATAGAGCCCCCTCATCCGGCGCTTCGCGCCACGTTCTCCCACAAGGGGAGAAGGAAGAAGGCCGCCTTGCTAGGCGAGCGTACGTCGCTCGAATTCTCCCGCCAGCACGCGCCACTGGAACAGCGGCGAGTCCTTCGGTGGTGAAAGCTCCGGAGTCCAGCCGGTGAGCTTTTCCAGCGTATACGTGTCCATCACGAGTCCGCGCCAGCGGCGCTCGATCTGACCGAGCGGCTCGCGTTTGGCGGGGATGTTCTCCCACAGCGATGAGCGATTGTCCGGCTCGCGCCCAACATAAATGCCGGCATGGCCCTTGATCCGATCCAAGCCGGGATCACGAAAATCCTGGAAGCGGCCGCGCTCGTTGATCTCGATCACGGGCACGCGGCCCCTGAACAGCCAGCGCATCATGGCATAGGTGCGGTAGTCCGTGGTTGCGATCCAGGTCGCGCCGGTCTCGTCCAATGCGGCCTGTGCGCGCGCGGCGACCTGCTCGTAACCGGACTCGGCGCCGATCGGATCGATCTTCCCGAGAAAATTCCAAGGCGCGGCGACGTAATAGAGGAACACGATGATGACAAAGGCGATGCCGGAGACCACCGCTGTGTTGGCCCAGAACAGCGATGCCCTGATCATCCGCGCCGATCTTCCTTCGCGCGACAGCATGGTGAGGTTGACAGCGGCGGCGGCGAAGCCGACCGGCCACATGAACATCGGCCAGGTGTCACCGACGCGGAGGGTCAGCGATTTCACCAGGAAATAGAGAAACGGCACCAGGACCGCGGTCGACAACAAAATCGCGACCGGCTCGCGCGTGCGATAGCCGCGCCACGCCGTCAGCACCACCCCCGTCAGCACCACCGGCAGCATGACGAAGCCGACCAGTCCGAATTGCAGGCCGATGTAATCGCCGAAGGTGCGGAGCGAGATGCCGTAGCTGGTGGTGGCACGCACACCCTGGAAGCGGATCGCGGCCCAGTCGTGCTGCACGTTCCAGATCAGGACGGGCGAGAATACGGCAATTGCGATCAGGACCGCGAGATACGGATAGGGGCTGCGCAGCCAGCGCCAGCGCCAATCCGGCACCAGCAGAAAGGCGGCAACCGCCGGCGCGAACATGATCACGGTGAATTTCGACAGCATCGCGAGCCCGGCGAACAGGCCGGCCGCGAGCCACCAGCGGCCGTCGCCGCCCTGCGCAAGCCGCACCAGGCACCACATCATCGCCACCGCAAACGGGATCATGGCGACATCGGGCGCAACCTTGGCCATCAGCAGGCCGTAATAGAGCGCGGCCTCCGGCATCAGCACCGCGAGCACGACGGCGCGCATGTCGTGGGTGAGGCGGCGGACGATATCGGCGAGCAGGAGCTGCGTCACCAGCATCGCGACGATGCCGCCGAAGCGCACACCGAGCCTGGTGTCGCCGAAGATCGCAGTGCCGAACCGGATCAGCCAGGCGATGCCGGGGGGATGATCCAGGAAGCTGAGCGCCGTCTCCTGCGACCAGGTCCAGTAATAGGCCTCGTCCGTGCGCAGCTCGATGGCCGAGGCGTAGACGATGCGCAGCAGCGTCATCGCGGCGACGATCGCCGCGGCCATGACGAGCGGCCGGCGCGCCGCGCCTACGGGGGGCATCGTGATGTCGGGAGCTGTCGCCACGGCGGCGCTTTTCGCCAACCTAGGAGGGGGAGTCAATGTCGGGGGTGGATCGGCCTGTTGCGCTGTCGTCCCGGACAAGCGAAGCGCTGATCCGGGACCCATAACCACAGGGAGGGGTTTGGCGAAGACCCGTAGCTACCAGCCCGTGCCACAACGACTCCCTGTGGCTATGGGTCCCGGATCTGCGCGCCGCCATGCGGCGCTTGTCCGGGACGACAATGGAGTGATTCCTGCCGCGGATGTGATCCCGCGAACCGACCACCCCCGGAATTAAACGCGACGCTGGCTGTTCTCCTTCATGAACTGATACAACAGAATCATGGCCGCAACCGCATCCTCACGATTTTCCGAGCTTTCCCGCGCCATCAGCGTGCGCCAGGTGCGGCTGGTCTGCGGCGTCATTTTGTTCGCCTATGTCGTTAGCCATTTCCTCAACCATGCGCTCGGCAACATCTCGGTCGATGCCATGGAGATCGGGGTCTACTATCACACACTGTTCTGGCAGTTCCTGCCGGTTGCGATCACGTTCTACACGGCGGCGCTCACGCATATGGGACTCGGCATCTATGCACTGTATCAGCGCCGGCAGTTCCGCTGGCGGACGGTCGAGCCGCTGCAGCTCGTGCTGGGCTTGAGCATCCCCGCGCTGGTCATGGCGCATGTGATCGGGGTGCGGCTCGGCCAGGCGCTTTACGGACACCAAAAACTCTATCCGCAGGAACTCTATCTGTTCTTCGTCGCATCGAACCGTATCTGGACCATGACGGTCCTGCTTCTGATCGCCTGGGTTCACGGCTGCATCGGCATCTATTTCTGGCTTCGCCTCAAACCGTTCTTCACGCGCGCGGCGCCCTATCTGCTCGCGGCGGCCGTGCTGATTCCGACGCTGTCGCTGTTGGGTGTCTACCAGGGTGGCCGCAGCGTCGAGATCGAGGCCGACGACGGGGAATGGCGGACGCATAATCTCACACGCCGCCAGGTCGGCACGGCTGCCGAGGCCACGACGCTCGACCGCATCACCGGCGGCCTCACCGCCGGCTATCTCGGATTGCTCGCCTTGGCGCTCGCCGCACGCGGCGTACGGGCCTTGCGCGAACGACGCGGTGGCATGATCGCGCTGTCCTACGGCAACGGCAAGACGGTGCGGGTGCCAAAAGGCCTCTCCGTGCTGGAAGCGAGCCTGCGCCACAATGTGCCGCATGCCAGCGTCTGCGGCGGCCGCGCCCGCTGCTCGACCTGCCGCATCCGCATCATCGGCGATCATGGCGCCCTGCCCGAGCCGTCGCAGCGCGAGGCGTTCGTGCTCACCCGTGTCGGCACCAGCGATCCCTCGATCAGGCTGGCCTGCCAGCTGCGGCCGACATCGGATCTCTCCTTCTTCCAGCTCTTCACCGCGCATACCCTGTCGGCGAGCGCGCAGGCCTCGACGCCCGCCAGAATCGGCCAGGAGCGCTATCTCGTCAGCCTGTTCGTGGACATGCGCGGCTCGACGCAGCTGGCCGAGAAGCGGCTGCCGTTCGACACCGTGTTCATCGTCAACCGCTTCCTCGGCGCCGTCTCGCAGGCCGTGATCGAGAATGGCGGCCAGCCGAACCAGTTCGTCGGCGACGGCATGCTGGCGCTGTTCGGACTGAGCGCCGATCCGCAAGAGGCGTGCCGGCAGGCGCTGAAGGCCGCCGCCGGAATCGCCAGGCAAATCGACGAGCTCAACGAGCTCCTGTCCCACGATCTGCGCCAGCCGATCCGCTTCGGCATCGGCATCCATGGCGGCGAGGTCATCATCGGCGACATCGGCTATCGCGATCACATCGTGTTCACGGCGCTGGGCGATGCCGTCAACGTCGCGGCCCGGCTCCAGGACATGACCAAGACACTGGCCTGCGAAGCGATCGTCTCGGAGGAAGTCCGCCGCACCGCCGGCCTTGCCGACGATGCGCTGCCGCAGCAGGAGGTCGCGATCCGCGGCCGCGACGAACCCATGGCCGTGCGCGTCGTCGCGGACGCCAGGACTCTGTCGGCGCTCGTCGACCACGGCGAACGCGTCGCGGCGTAACACCGGCTTGCTGCAACGCAGCGGCATGGGCCTGCTGCGAAAGCACGAATTGACTTCAACTGAGTCGTTGCGACACATGAGTGCTAGATCGCGGTGATGACCGCGATCAACGAAAAGCTCCGGGAGGAGACCACATGTTCGATCGACGCGACCTGCTCAAAGGAGCGGGCCTTGCCGCTGTTGCGACTGCCCTGAACCCGACCAAAGCGCTGGCACTCGACACCGTCACCCTTCCCTTTGCCAATGGCGAACGGCCTTTGGTGAAATTTCCGCAGAAGCGGCCGATGATCGGCCTGACCAGCCGCCCGCCGCAGCTCGAGACGCCCTTCGCAGTGTTCAATGACGGCCCGATCACGCCGAATAACGCGTTCTTCGTGCGCTATCACCTGTCCGACCTGCCCTACAGTCTCGACCCCGACAAGTTCACCCTCGAGGTCAAGGGCAAGGTCGACAAGCCGCTCAAGCTGTCGTTGAAGGACATAAGGAAGATGAAGGCGACCGAGATCGTCGCCGTCAACCAGTGCTCCGGCAACAGCCGCGGCTTCCTGGATCCGCGCGTGGCCGGCGGCCAGCTCGCCAACGGCGCGATGGGCAATGCGCGCTGGCGCGGCGTGCCGCTGAAGACCGTGCTGGCGATGGCGGGCGTGCAGAGCGGCGCCAAGCAGGTCACCTTCAACGGCATGGACGGTCCGGTCAGCGACAAGACGCCCGACTTCGTCAAGGCGCTCGATATCGATCACGCCAGCGACGGCGAGGTGATGCTGGCCTATGGCATGAACGGCGAGGACCTGCCGTTCCTCAACGGCTTTCCGCTGCGCCTGATCGTGCCCGGCTATTACGGGACCTACTGGGTCAAGCACCTCAACGAGATCACCGTCGTCGACAATGTCTATGACGGCTTCTGGATGAAGTCGGCCTATCGTATTCCGGACACCCCGAACAATGCGATCGAGCCGGGCACTGCGCCGAAGGCGACGATCCCGATCAACCGCTTCACCATCCGTTCCTTCATCACCAGCGTTCCCGACGGAGCCAAGCTGAAAGCAGGCGGCACCACGCTGCGCGGCATCGCCTTCGACGGCGGCAAGGGCATCAAGGAGGTCGCGGTCTCCACCGACGGCGGCAAAACCTGGACCGGCGCCAGGCTCGGCAAGGATCTTGGCAAATACTCATTCCGCGAATGGACGCTGCCGGTGAAGCTCGCGGCGGGCTCCCACGAGCTCAAGGTGCGCGCCACCGGCAATGGCGGCGAAACCCAGCCGGATA
Source organism: Bradyrhizobium sp. WSM4873 (assembly GCF_055811355.1). Classification (NCBI taxonomy): domain Bacteria; kingdom Pseudomonadati; phylum Pseudomonadota; class Alphaproteobacteria; order Hyphomicrobiales; family Nitrobacteraceae; genus Bradyrhizobium; species Bradyrhizobium sp. WSM4873. Next base: position 42,050 of record NZ_JBVVPS010000038.1, read on the forward strand.
CGCCGCGCTGGAATCCGGCGGGTTACTTGCGCAACGTCGTCGAAACCGTCCGCGTCACCGTGGCTTGAGGGGAATGATCATGCAGCGCACCGTTTTCCTCGCCATCACGCTCGCCCTCGCCGCCGTGGTGGGTTCGGCACTTGCAGCACCGGTCAATTACAAGACCCCCGATGAGGTCGCGGCGTTCAAGCCCGGGCCCAATCTCGAAGTCGTGCAGGGCAATTGCAGCGCCTGCCACTCCGCCGATTACATCAACACGCAGCCGCCGATGAAGGACAAGAAAAGTTTCTGGCAGGCCGAGGTGACCAAGATGATCAAGGTCTATGGCGCCCCCATCGACGATGCCGATGTCGGCAAGATCGTCGATTATCTGGCCGCGACTTATTGACGGATGGCGCGCGGCGCGCGGACCAATTGACCGCGAAACGGGCAAATCCGGCAAAAACGCCGCGAAGTTGAGCGGAATTCGCCGAAATGCCAATGTGGTTTGAGCTACCAAGCCAGCCACATTCCGCGTATCGTATTAGGACCGAACCGGCCGGTTGGCGGGGACTGGCGGTTCGAGATCTCGGAGGAAGACCCGCGGAGAAGTCGTGATGGCTAAAGGTACGGTCAAGTGGTTCAACCCGACGAAGGGTTATGGATTTATCCAGCCTGCGTCGGGCGGCAAGGATGTGTTCGTGCATATCTCGGCAGTGCAGAAAGCCGGTCTGTCGTCCCTGAACGAAGGACAGACGGTGGAGTATGAAGAGATCGCAAACCGAGGCAAAAGCTCCGCAGAGAACCTCAAAGTATAAGCCCGCCAGCTTTTGCTGACTCCCGGATCGATCCGGGAGCCGGGCCAAGAAAATTTTTAGAAGACGGTCAGTGCATTCGACGACAGGCGTTGCGATTGCACACGGAAAACTATTTGTCCCGCGAAGACCGCCCGTTCAACGCCACAGCAATGACAATCGCGACGGCACTTCGTTAGTCCACCGGCAATGGTGCGTCGCGCTTGATCTCTTCCATCACCGCATAAGTTCGCGTTTCGCGCACGCCCGGCATCGACAGCAGGGTCTCGCCAAGGAAGCGCCGATATGCAGTCATGTCTGCCAGCCGCGCCTTCACAAGATAGTCGAAGCCGCCAGCAACCATGTGACACTCCAGCACTTCGGGCGCGAGTTTCACTGCGCGGGCAAAACGCTCGAAATTGTCGGGCGTGGTCTTGTCGAGCAGCACCTCGACGAACACCAGGAGCCCGAGGCCGAGCCGGTGCGGGTTGAGCCGCGCGCCATAGCCCTCGATAAACCCCTCTCGCTGCAAACGCTTCAGCCGCTCGCCGATCGAGGTCGGCGACAGCCCGATGCGCTCCGCGAGCTCAACATTGGCGATTCGCCCGTCCTGCTGCAAAATCGAGAGGATTTTCCGGTCGGTTTGATCTAGTTCCATAATTCATAAGGCCAAATTGCTAGATAGCTTCATTTTCTAAGCCGAATGAGCTAAATTGTCTATCGAGCTAAGGTCGCGTGAGCATTATCCTGGATTGCAGCCACAGGACACGCCATGCCGAACGTTCCGCCTCCCTTCTCCGCCGCCTACGCGCCCGATGATGCCGATATCGCCGCGCGCCTCTTGCCATCTGCGCATCTCAGCGCGCCGCAGGAGGCGCGGATCGATCGCACCGCGACGCGGCTGATCGAAGCCATCCGCAAGCGCGACGACCGGCTTGGTGGAGTCGAGGACATGCTGCGGGAGTTCGCGCTCTCGACCAAGGAAGGGCTGGCCTTGATGGTGCTCGCCGAGGCGCTGCTGCGCGTGCCGGACGCGCGCACCGCCGACCAGTTCATCGAGGATAAGCTCGGCGAGGGCGACTTCATCCACCACGAGACCAAGTCCACGGCCTTCCTGGTAAACGCCTCGGCCTGGGCGCTCGGCCTCTCGGCGCGGGTGATCCAGCCCGGCGAGACGCCCGACGGCACCATCGGCCGGCTGGTGAAGCGGCTGGGCGCACCGGCGGTGCGCACCGCCACGCGCCAGGCGATGCGGCTGATGGGCAATCATTTCGTCCTGGGCGAGACCATCGCGCAGGCGCTGGAGCGGGCCCGGCCGCGCTCCGGCGAGAGGGCGCGCTATTCCTTCGACATGCTTGGCGAAGGCGCGCGCACGGCCACTGATGCCAGGCGCTATTTCGACGCCTATGCCAGCGCGATTCTGACCATCGGCAAGGCGGCGGGTCACCATCCCCTGCCCGACCGGCCCGGCATCTCCGTCAAGCTCTCGGCGCTGCATCCGCGCTTCGAGGCGATCAGCCGCAACCGTGTGATGGCGGAGCTGGTGCCGCAACTGCTGGACCTGGCGCAGCGCGCCAAGGCCCATGATCTCAATTTTACCGTCGATGCCGAGGAAGCCGACCGGCTGGAATTGTCCCTCGACGTGATCGCGGCAACGCTCGCCGATCCCTCGCTCGCCGGCTGGGACGGATTTGGCCTCGCGATCCAGGCCTATCAGAAGCGCGCCGGCGACGTGATCGACTATGTCGATGCGCTCGCCCGCGCGCATGACCGCAAGCTAATGGTGCGGCTGGTCAAGGGTGCCTATTGGGACACCGAGATCAAGCGCGCGCAGGAGCGCGGGCTCGACGGCTATCCCGTCTTCACCCGCAAGGCGATGACGGATCTGAACTACGTCGCCTGTGCTCAAAAGCTGTTGAGCTTGCGGCCACGCATCTTCCCGCAATTCGCCACCCACAACGCACTGAGCGTCGCGACCGTGCTGGAGCTTGCCGGTGCCAACGGCGGCTTCGAATTCCAGCGCCTGCATGGCATGGGCGAGGCGCTCTACGAGCAGCTCGCCAAGGATCACCCCGAAATCGCCTACCGCACCTACGCCCCGGTCGGCAGCCATCGCGACCTGCTCGCCTATCTGGTGCGGCGACTGCTGGAGAATGGTGCCAACTCCTCCTTCGTGGCGCAGGCGTCCGATTATCGCGTGCCTGTTGCGGCGCTGCTGCAACGTCCGGCGGATGCCATCGTCCGGCCGCAGCAGGCGGCCCATCCCAAGATTCCGCTGCCGGGCGATCTGTTCGCGCCGGAACGGCGCAATTCACGCGGTGTCGAATTCGGCGCGCGTGCCGCGCTCGACCGGTTGCTGACCGACGTCAAGGCCGAGACGATCGACCTCGTGCCGATCGCGGACGCAACGCCGGATCAGGCCAATGCGGCAGTGACTGCTGCGCGCGCGGGCTTTGCCGCCTGGAGCCGGACTCCGGCAGCCATTCGCGCGGCAGCGCTCGAGCAGGCGGCGCATCTTCTGGAGAACCGCGCGCCCCATTTCATCGCGCTGCTGCAACGCGAGGGCGGCAAGACGCTCGACGATGCGCTGTCGGAGCTGCGTGAGGCCGCCGATTTCTGCCACTATTATGCCGCGCAGGGCCGCAAGCTGTTCGGCAACGATGTGGCGATGCCGGGCCCGACCGGCGAGAGCAATGTGCTGGCCATGCGCGGCCGCGGCGTCTTCGTGGCGATCTCACCGTGGAATTTTCCGCTGGCGATCTTCCTCGGCCAGGTCACGGCGGCGCTGATGGCCGGCAACAGCGTGGTGGCCAAGCCCGCGGAGCAGACCCCGCGGATCGCGGTCGAGGCAGTGCGGCTGCTGCACGAGGCCGGCATTCCCATAAGCGCGCTGCACCTCGTCGCCGGCGACGGCCGCATCGGCGCCGCGCTGGCGGCGCACCCCGATATCGCCGGAATCGTCTTCACCGGCTCGACCGAGGTCGCGCGCAGCATCAACCGGGCGCTGGCGGCCAAGGACGGGCCGATCGTGCCACTGATCGCCGAGACCGGCGGCATCAACACCATGATCGCGGATGCGACTGCGTTGCCCGAGCAGGTCGCAGACGACGTCGTCACTTCGGCGTTTCGTTCCGCCGGCCAGCGCTGCTCGGCGCTGCGGCTGCTGTTCGTGCAGGAGGACGTCGCCGACCGCATGATCGAGATGATCGCGGGCGCGGCGCGCGAGTTGAAGATCGGCGATCCAAGCGACGTCGCGACCCATATCGGTCCGGTGATCGATGTCGAGGCCAAGCAGCGCCTCGATGCGCATATCACACGCATGAAGGGAGAGGCGCGGCTGCACTTTGCCGGCACCGCGCCGGAGGGCTGCTTCGTCGCGCCGCATATTTTCGAGCTTGGGGATGCCGGCCAGCTGACCGAGGAGGTGTTCGGCCCGATCCTCCACGTCGTGCGCTATCGTGCGGAACATCTCGAACGCGTCCTGCAAGCCATCGAGCGCACCGGCTACGGGCTGACGCTCGGCATCCATTCCCGCATCGACGATACGATCGAGGCGATCGTCGACCGCGTCCAGATCGGCAACATCTACGTCAATCGCAACATCATCGGCGCCGTGGTCGGCGTGCAGCCGTTCGGCGGCAACGGCCTGTCCGGAACCGGCCCGAAAGCCGGCGGCCCGCACTACCTCGCGCGCTTTGCCACCGAGCAGACCGTGACGATCAACACCGCAGCAGCCGGCGGCAACGCTGCCCTGCTCGCAGGAGATGAGTGAGGCGCGGCGAGGAGCGTTGCATCCCGCCGAAACATCGGTCTAATGCTGCCCGTGACGGTGGCCCTCGCCAATTCCAGCGCGCGGGAAACAACACGAGCGAGGGAGCAACGGCGCGATGGAAAAGGGCATTTTTGCAGGGCTCAAGGTGCTGGATTGCGCGAGCTTCATCGCAGCACCAGCGGCCGCAACCGTGCTGTCGGATTTCGGCGCCGATGTCGTCAAGATCGAACCGCCCGGTGCCGGCGATCCCTACCGCAACCTGCCCAACATCCCGGGCTATCCGACCAGCGAACACAATTTCGCCTGGCTGCTGGAAGCCCGCAACAAGAAGAGCATCGCGCTCGACCTCGCAAAGCCTGAGGCGCAGGCCGTGCTCTACAAGCTCGTGGAAGAGGCCGACGTCTTCATCACCAACATGCCGCCGCCGGTGCGCGCCAAGCTCGGCATCACCTACGACCACCTCGCCCATCTCAACGACCGGCTGATCTACGCCTCCTTCACCGGCTATGGCGAAAAGGGCGAAGAGGCCAACAAGCCCGGCTTCGACAGCAACGCCTATTGGGCGCGCTCCGGCCTGATGGACCTCGTCCGCGCCGACACCAACACGACGCCGGCCCGCTCGGTCGCCGGCATGGGCGACCATCCCTGCGCCATGGCGTTCTATGGCGCCATCGTCACCGCGCTGTACCAGCGCGAGAAGACCGGCAAGGGCTCGCATGTCGCCTCCAATCTGATGGCGAACGGCGTGTGGGCTGCGAGCGTGCTGGCGCAGGCAAAGCTCTGCGGCGCCAAATTCGCCGAGCGGCGACCGCGCGAACGCGCGTTGAACGCGGTCGCCAACCACTACCAATGCAAGGACGGCCGCTGGCTGATCCTGTCGCTGCTGAGCGAGGAGAAGCAGTTTCCGACGCTGGCCAGGTGTCTCGGCCGCGAAGACCTCATCACCGATCCGCGCTTTGCCACCAAACCCGACCGCCACGCCCGCTCGGTCGAGCTGATCAAGATCTTCGACGAGACCTTTGCGACCAGGGATCTCGCCGAATGGCGCAAGATCCTCGACGGCAACGGGTTGGTGTTCGGCATCGTCGGCATCCTCGACGACATCCCGAACGACAAGCAGATGCTCGACAACGAAGTGCTGGTGCCGTTCGAGAACGACACCATGCTCACCATCTCCAGCCCGATCTGGATCGACGGCGCCAAGAAAGTGCAGCCGCGCAAGCCGCCCGGCGTCGGCGAGCACAGTGACGAGATTTTGCGCGGCGCGGGATACGACGAGGCGGCGATCAAGCAGCTGCGGTCGCAGGGGGCGGTGGGGTAGGGGCGCTGGCGGTGATACATTCACGCTGTCGTCCCGGCGAAGGCCGGGACCCATATCCCAGAGAGGAAGTTGTCGGACGAAGCTAAACTGCGTTCGGTGGTTATGGGTCCCGGCCTTCGCCGGACGACGGCTGGGGACGTAGATCGCCTCAACAATCACCGTCCTCGCGAGGTCCCATGCCCAGCTACCGCCTGCACTACTTCCCCGAATCCGGCAACAGCTACAAGCTGGCGCTGATGCTGACGCTTTGCGGCGAGAGGTTCGAGCCGGTCTGGACCGACTTTGGCGGCGGCGTCACGCGCACGCCGGAATGGCGCAAGAGCGTGAACGAGATGGGCGAGATTCCCGTGCTCGAGGTGGACGGTGTGAAGATGACGCAGACCGCGCCTCTCCTGCTCAAGCTTGCCGACCAGTACGGGCGTTTCGGTGCCGAGACCGAGGAGGAAAAGTTCGAGCTGCTGCGCTGGCTGTTCTGGGACAACCACAAGCTCACCGGCTACATGGCGACGTACCGCTTCATGCGCGCCTTCACGCAAAACAACGATCCGCAGGTGCTGAAACATTTTCGCCGGCGGCTCGAAGACTTCCTCGGCATTCTCGACGGCCATCTCCAGCACAATGAATTCGCGATCGGCACCAGGCCGACCGTCGCCGATATCTCGATGATGGCCTATCTGCACTATCCGAGCGACGAGCACGGCTTCGATTTCGCGGAAAGCTATCCCGCCATCCACGCCTGGCTTGGCCGTATGGCCACACTGCCCGGGTGGAAGCCGGCCTACGAGCTGCTGCCCGGCAAGCGGATGACGAATTACGCGAAGTGAGTGCGCTCGCGCCACGTCGTCTCGGCCGTCATGGCCGGGCTTGTCCCGGCCATCCACGATCTTGAGCGGGGACACCAGAACGTGGATGTCCGGGACAAACCCGGGCATGACGAAAGAAAGCTACTTCAGCGCCAGCCAGCCGAGCGTAAACAGGATTCCACCGATGATGACGACCGCTACGATGGCCGAGATGCTGACGCGAACGCTGCCGGTGACCTGCTTGGCCTCTTCATTCTGCGCGATCTCGCGATTGCGCTCCTTGTTGGCTTCGCTGGATTCCGTCATGGGGTCATCCAAACCGGTTCGAGACAGCCTAACGCGTCTTGATGAAGCACATGCCGATGCGGCGCGAGGCCGCGGCAGCCTGACAGGTCAGCCCTTTAGCACAGCTCCATGACGTAAAACTCCTGTCGGCCGATCCCGATCCCGCATTTTCCAGGGAACAATGCGCACCCCATCCATCCTGATATTCGGTCCCGGCCAGCTCAGTGCTGCCGCGGGTCTGCGGCCGGCCGGCAAATCCGCGTGAGAAATCAGGACGTTTGCCTGCGGCCATCGCGGTCAGGATGTCGCGGCGGCGGACCTGGTCGCCAAGAAAATGCGGCGAGGCCGGCACGATGGTCGAGTTGGACGGCTTGTCCGCAAGCCAATCGACGCCCGGGAAATGAAAGCCGCCGATGCCGCGGGTCTGGTGGCAGCCGGCACAGGTGACGTCGTTGAGGCGGCGCTGGAAACCCGCGATCGAGCGGACGTTCTGCATGTCCCCGCGCGCCGCCGCCTGCTTCAGCGCACCAACCACGTCGGTGTCCGAGAAGACCGGCTCGCCTCGCCCTTCTCCGTTGCCCTCCCCTTGCATCATCCCGAACTCCGGCTGCAACGGAGAAGCATCGAGGCCGGCTGGCGTCGGCACGATTGCAGCCTTGGCCAGGAATTTTTCCGGGATCAGCACCGTGCCGCGATCGAAGTCGCGAAGATGATCGGGCGCGAGCAGCCAATCCCTGAAGTCGCGCCGGAGATCATTGTCGGCGAGAATGCGGTCGCGATCGATCTGGTTTTCCAGCGTCGATTCCGCGAACGTCTTCGAGGCGGCGTCGTACTTGAACACCTTGAGCAGATAGTCGGAGCGGAAATCGTGCAGCGCCGATTTCGCCGCAACCGAGATCTGAACGTTGGTCTCGATGCGATCGAGCATCGCATCGTAAGGGAAGAAGTCGCTACCGATCAGCCCCTGCCAGTCGCCATTGCCGAGCCAGCGTCGCGCGACCTCGGCGCAGGTGATCGGCTTGCCGTTCCCGTCCATCTGCCGCGCATCGCGCGCTTTCATCACCAGGTTGAACGTCATCGGCAGCCGCGTTGCCGTCCTGCCGCCGTCCGGTTTGGTCTCGAAATGCGCGAGACGATAGATCAGCCTGATCTCGCCGCAGGAGTCTTCCGAGACATAGGCCCGGTCCATGCGGTTGACGATGCCGGCCAGCACGAAACGGGTGTCGCGGGATTTCAGATTGGCGCGATCGAACAATTGTACGTCGAAGCCCTCGCCGACGCCGATGGTCTCGGTCGGATATGCCGCCTTCTGCCGCGCGACGTAGCGGTCGATCTCGGCGTCGATCGCGGGAGGAATTTCCTTGAGCTGCGACAGCCACGAAAACATCAGATCGGTCGTCAGCGGAAAGTTCGCGTTCCGCTCCGGCCACAACAGGCGCGAGATCGTGAGCGCATCGTGCTGGTCGAGCTCGCGCAGGAGATCGGGATCGGTGATCGCCGTGCCGCGCGCCAGTTGCGCGTTCTCCGCGGCCAACGACGAGACGACGCCGCCGAAAAACACGGCGGCGGCAACGAGAATTCGCAAGACGCGGCTCATGCCTCAGGTAACACCGCGCAGGGACGGCTATTCAAGCAAAAAGGCGCTTCACATCGTGGTGAAGCGCCTCTTCGGAAATCGGATAGGAGCCGCTCAGCGCGCGACGATCAGCCCCTTGCTGGTGACGACCACCCAGCGGCCGTCCTGGCGGCGGATCGCATCGACACGGCCGACGCCGGGGATGGGGTCGCCGGCATAGACCTCGTAGAGGCCATTGCGGCCCTCGATCAGCGCGCCGCCGTTGGAGACGTCGCGCAGCACCCAGCCTTCGACCGTCGGCAGCCGGCCGACCTCGGTCTTGGGTGCGGCGGGAGCCGGCGCAGCTGCCACGGTCGCAACCTGGGCCGGCGCGATCGAGCCGGTGGTCTCCCTGGCGGGCACGGCAGCTGCGGCCTGGGCGGGCGCCGCGGGCGGGGTGGCACGGAGCTTGTCGACAGTCTCGGACAGCTTCGCGATTTTGGCCATCGGCTCGGCCTGCGCCTTCTCGAGCTTGTCCAGGCGGTCGTTGGTCCGGTTGAACTGGCCGAGGCCGGTCTTGGAGGTATGCTCGACGTTCGCCTTCAGTGCGACGACATCGGCATCGATCCGGGCGACCGAGGATTCCAGCGCGCTGGTGTCGGCAACCTGTGTCGGCGCGGGGTTTGCGAAGTGCATCATCCCTGCGGTCGCGAGCGCGCCGCTGATGGCGCCGACACTGGCCGCTATCGCCACCACCGCGGCCATCGCCGACAGGCGCCGCTTGCCGCCGGTCTCGCGCGGCTCGTCCGCCTTCACATGCGGCGCAAACTCCTCATGGTCCCAGGACCGCTCCGCGGGTGCCATGACGATGAGCTTGCCGGGCTTTGGCTCGGGCTTGGTCTCGGCTTTAGCTTCGAACTTCGGCACCTCGATCCTCGATGCCTCGATTTTTGGCGGCTCGATCTTGACGGGGTCGGGCTTCACTGGATCAGGCTTGGGCGGCGCCTCGTGGTCGGGGGCAATCGACGGGGCCTCGATGCCGGCAGCAGCCTCGATGGCCTGCGGCACGGTCGCTGCGGCTTCGACGACGCCAGTATCCTGGGCGGCCTGCTCGGGCATTGGTTCGCTCACGGCTCAAATACTCCAGTCTCGGTTGACCTTTTGGTAACTTTCATTGCTTGCGAATTCCTTACCTCCGGACCCGCTTACCGAAATTTTAGGAAGTCTTCCGGGGCCGAATTGGGCCGGGAAAGTGGAACCGGTGTGGCGCTGTGCAACAAATCGTCAGCCGATGCTGCCCTGCGGTAGGCCACGCTCCCGCCGAACGGGCTGTTGCCCGCCCGTGTTACCCCGCTAACATGACTGCCTGTCAGCCAGAACGGCTGCAGACGGCCCTTGGGGGTGTCATGACGATCGAGAAGTGCATCAACGAGTTTGGCGTCAATGACATCATCTTCGAGGAGGGCTCGACCGGCCGCGAGCTATACGTTGTCCTCGACGGCGAGGTCGAGATCGCCAAGTTCAGCGGCGCCAGCAAGACCAGCATCATCAAACTCGGCAAGGGCGAATTCTTCGGCGAGATGGCCGTGATCGACGGCTCCGCACGTTCGGCGACCGCGATCGCGGCGGCACCGAACACCAGGGTGATGAGGGTCAACCACGCCCGCTTCGTCTATCTCGTCAGCCAGCAGCCGGCGTTTGCGCTGATGGTGATGGACGCGCTGTCGAAGCGCCTGCGCGCCGCCAACGCGGTCAGCTACCGGGCGGCCCAATCATGAGCGACCGCAAGCCGACGGCCTTTCCGGTCCTGATGAAGAACGACACCTGCTCGCTGATCCAGGCAGCGGACGACGTCTACCAGATCCGTTTCTCCAATCGCGCCGCCAACGTCTATCTCGTGCGCGGCTCGGCGCGGACCATCCTGATCGATACCGGGCTGTCCTCGAACTATGCGGCGATGGTCGAATGCCTGAGCTTCGTCGGCTGCCCGCCGGAGAAGATCGACATGGTGGTGCTCAGCCACGAGCATCTCGACCACATCGGCGCGGCCTGGCACTTCAACGAGCGCCGCACCTTCGTCGCCGCCCATCGCCTCGCCGCCAACAAGATCATGCTGCGCGACGACTTCTCGATGCTGCGAAAGATGTTCAACGAGCCGAACGTACCTGTGAATATCGACATCTGGCTCGAGGAGGGCAATCTGATCGACCTCGGCAATTTCCGTCTCAACGTCATGCACACGCCGGGACACACCTCGGCCTGCATCACGCTGTTCGATCAGGACAAAGGCCTGCTGTTCGCCGCCGATACGCTCATGCCTGGCGGCGTGATGGGCGGCGTGTTCGGCTCGGGCAGCATCGCCGACTACATCGAATCGCTGGAGCGGCTCAAGGGATTGAACGCCAAGATCTTGCTTTCAGGCCACGGCCGGCTATCGGACACGCCGCAGGAGGACGTGCGTATCGCCATCGCGCGGTCGCACGGTCTATTGGACGACACCGCGCAATTGTTCGACGCGCTGGATGCGCGCTCGAACTTCGAGCCGATCATGCAGTCGGTGCGGGATCTGAACAAGCTGGACGATTAGGTGGGCTGGCGGGCGTTGGTCCGCAAGGCAAAGCACCGATGTCCCCACAACGTCGTCCTGGCGAAAGCCAGGACCCATACCGGGAGGTCCATCGGTCGTACGCAGCAGGCGTACCGAATATTTGATTTTCGCCAAACTCCTCACTGGCATATCGCGACGAGCGCAAGGGCGCTCGCGCTGGGGTCCTGGCTTTCGCCAGGACGACATCGGGACTCCATTACCGCATGCTTGCAGCGGCTACATCACCACCGGTGCATCCGGCAGCTCGTTGGGATGCGGGCCGCTTGGCGGAAAGTGCTTTGCCAGCTCCCGGGACACCGCCTCGATCCCGCCGATCACGCCGCGCTCGAACTGCCCCGACCTGAACTCGACTTCCATGGCGCGGCGGATGCGTTCCCAACGCTCGCCACCAACCTTCGCATCGATACCGCGGTCGGCGATGATCTCGACATCGCGGTCGGCGAGCAGGAGATAGATCAGGACGCCGTTGTTGTGCGCGGTGTCCCAGATGCGCATTTGCGAGAACACGTCGAGCGCGCGCTCGCGCGCCGGCTGGTCACGAAACAGCGGGCCGCCGTCGAGCGCGCCTTCGACCACGAACCGCACCTGCCCGGAATGCATGGCTTCGCCGCGCTTGATCGCCTGCTCGATGCGGTCGAGCACGTCTTTTGGAAACACCTGCTTGGCACGCCAATGGTGCTGGAGCAGATGCCGGGTGATGCGCCTGATGCTCATGACCTACCAGCTCCCCGAAGCACCGCCGCCGCCAAAGCTGCCGCCACCGCCACTGAAGCCGCCGCTCGATGACGACCCGCTGCTCCAGCCGCCGGATGACGAACCGCTCGACCACGAGCCGCGACGCGAGGATCCCGTGCCCGATCCCGCCCCAAACAGATCGGCGATAAACGTCAGCACAGCGCCGAGCACGCCGATGCCAAGTCCAATCACCGCGGAGCCGATCACGAACCAGGCGAGGACACCAACGATCGCTCCGGTTATTCCCGAACCGAACAGCCGCCCGAACATGGAGCGCAGGATGCCGCCGATGACCAGCGGGCCGAACAGCAGAAAGAAAAAAAGCGGCTCGACGTCGTTCCAATCGCCGAAATTCACGCTGCGCGAGGGCGTCGGCAGCGGCTCGCCATCGATGACGCGGATCATGCGGTCCACGCCCGCCGTGATGCCGCCGGCGAAATCGCCACTCCTGAATTTCGGCGTGATGGCTTCGTCAATAATACGCCGCGAGGTGACGTCGGTGAGCGCGCCCTCGAGGCCGTAACCGACCTCGATGCGCAAATGCCGGTCGTTCTTGGCGACCACCAGGATGGCGCCGTCGTCGACCTTCTTGCGCCCGATCTTCCAGGCCTCCGCAACGCGGATCGCAAACTGCTCGATCGTCTCCGGATCCGTCGTCGGCACGATCAGCACGACGACCTGACTGCCTTTGCGCGTCTCGAAGTCCTGCAGCTTTTGCGACAGCGCGGCAATGTCGCCGCTGGAGAGCGTGCCGGTCTGATCGACCACGCGGCCGGTGAGCTGGGGTATGGCGACATCGGCCGAGGCGGGGAGCGCAAAGGTGAGAAAGAATGAGAATGCGACGGCGACTATCGCTCGCCACACATGCGCTGTCATCGCCCGGCTCGACCGGGCGATCCAGTATTCCAGAGACGCCAGCGGGATACGGTGAAGCCGCGGCGTACTGGATTCCCCGCTTTCGCGGAGAATGACAGTGGTGGGTGGGGCTGGGCGCATGCGCAAGATAGCGCGCACTTACTTCGACGGCGCGGGTGCCGGATTGAAATCGACCTTCGGCGCGGTCGAGATTTCCTTCTCGTTCGCGACCGTGAAGTTCGGCTTCTCCTTGTAGCCGAACATCATCGCGGTGACGTTGCTCGGGAACGACCGGATGGTGACGTTATAGTCCTGCACCGCCTTGATGTAGCGGTTGCGCGCCACCGTGATGCGGTTCTCGGTGCCCTCGAGCTGCGACATCAGATCCTTGAACAGCGCATCCGACTTGAGCTGCGGGTAGTTCTCAGTGACCACGAGCAGCCGCGACAGCGCGCCGGAAAGCTCGCCCTGGGCGGCCTGGAATTTCTGGAATGCAGCGGGATCGTTCAGCACCTCGGGCGTCGCCTGGATGCTGCCGACCTTGGCGCGGGCATTGGTGACCCCGAGCAGTACGTCCTTCTCCTGCTGCGCAAAACCCTTCACCGAGTTTACGAGGTTGGGCACGAGATCGGCGCGGCGCTGATACTGGTTCACGACCTCGGACCAGTTGGCCTTGATCTGCTCGTCCTCGCTCTGGATCGCGTTATAGCCGCAATTGGTGAGGCTCAACGAGGCCAGCGCCGCCAGCAGCGTCAGGATCTTGCGCATCAAATTTCTCCCGGTGGAATCGGGCGCAAGCTACCAGATTGCATCCGCGAGATGCCAGACATCTTGAGTCCGGGCCGAGGTCGCGAAAAGCAGCCGATTTACGCAAGCCTCTTGCTTAATCCCGGCTGTAATAGTCAACTTGAGGGAACAATAATACCGGGTCGGAAACGCCAGGGGAACGCGATGAGTTCGTTCGAGACCATCCTCGTGGAGAGGCCGGAGCCGGCGATTGCCCGGATCGTGATGAACCGGCCCGAGGCGCGCAACGCGCAGAACCTGCAAATGACCTACGATCTCAACGCCGCCTTCGATGAGGCGGTGCAGGACGATGCGGTCAAGGTGATCATTCTCTCCGGCAACGGTCCGCACTTCTCCTCGGGCCATGACCTGCGGCCCGGCAGCAAGAATGAAGCGGGCGTGGATTTTCCGCCGATCGGAAATTGGGGCGGCTTCGCTGAACCAAACGCTCATGGCCGCTTCGCGCGCGAGCAGGAGATCTACCTCCAGATCACGCGGCGCTGGCGCAACCTCGCCAAGCCGACCATTGCGGAGGTACACGGCAAGTGCATCGCCGGCGGCCTGATGCTGGCCTGGGCCTGCGATCTCATCGTCGCCAGCGACGATGCGCAGTTCTGCGATCCCGTGGTCACCATGGGTGTCTGCGGCGTCGAATGGTTCGTGCATCCCTGGGAGCTCGGGCCGCGCAAGGCCAAGGAATTTCTGTTCACGGCCGACAGCTGGAGCGCGCAGGAGGCGCACCAGCTCGGCATGGTCAACCGGGTCGTGCCGCGCGCAGAGCTTTCCTCCGCCGTGCTCACGCTGGCGCGCAAAATCGCGTCAAAGCCGTCCTTTGCGCTGAAGCTGACCAAGGAAGCCGTGAACCGCTCGGTTGACGTGATGGGCCAGCCAGCCGCGATCGACCAGGCCTTCGCGCTGCATCAGCTCTGCCATGCGCATAATCTTCAGGAATTCGGCATGGTCGTCGATCCATCCGGCCTGCATCCCTCCGTGCGCAAGCCGCCGGCGGCCGCGGAGTAGGCAGGATGGATCTCAATCTCACCGATGAACAACGGCTGCTGCGCGAAAGCGCGGAGCGCTTCTTGGCGGAAAGCTACGATGCCGATCACCGCCGCAAGATGGCGAACGATCCCCTCGGCTTCAGTCCGGCGGTGTGGACGCAATTCGCCGAGCTCGGCTGGCTGGCATTGCCGATCGCGGAGGAGTTTGGCGGGCTCGGCGGCAGCGCGGTCGAGATCGGCATTTTGATGGAAGCCTTCGGTCGCGGGCTGGTGTCGGAGCCGTATATCGCAACAATCGTGCTTGGCGCTGCGTTGATCGAGCGATGCGGCAGCACGGCGCAGAAGCAGGCCATCCTGCCGAAGATCGCGGACGGATCGTTGAAGCTCGCGTTCGCTCATTCCGAGCGCGCCGCGCGGTTCGATCTTGCCAAGGTCGCAACCACCGCCCACAAGACGGCGCAAGGCTGGCGCCTGGCCGGCAGCAAGATTGCCGTGCTCGACGGTCATGCCGCCGACGAGATCATCGTCTCCGCGCATATCCATGATCATCAGGGCTCCTCCGGCCGCATCGGCCTGTTCCTGGTGCCCGCGACGACTCCGAATGTTGCGATCTCCGACTACGAGCGGCTCGGCGGCGGGCGCGCCTGCAACATCGAGTTGTCGGATGCGCAACTGCCGGAGGGTGCCTTGCTCGGCTACGGGCACGACGCGCTGCCGGCCATCGAATGGGCCGTTGACCGTGCCATGGCCGCGCTTGGCGCCGAGGCCGTCGGCATCATGCAGGTGCTGCTGGACACCACGCTGGAGTACACAAAGATCCGAAAGCAATTCGGCCGGTCGCTCTCGGCCAACCAGGTGATCCGCCACCGCCTCGCCGACATGGCGGTGCAGGTCGACGAAGCGCGCTCGATGGCGTTGCGCGCTGCGCTGAAGGTCGATGCGGAGCCTGTCGAGCGGGCGCGGGCCGCGTCGGGCGCGAAGGCGAAGATCGGCAAATCCGCGCGCTTCGTCGGCGAGCAATCGATCCAGCTTCACGGCGGCATGGGCGTCACCGAGGAGCTCGAGGTCGGCGCTTATTTCAAGCGGCTGGTCGCCTTCGACACGTTGTTCGGCGGCAGCGCGCACCATTATGGCCGCCACGCCCTGCTTGGCCGCAGCACCGTGCCTGCCTGATACTGGGAGAGCCTCATGGACCTGTCGTTCAATGCCGAGGAGCGCGCCTTCCAGGACGAGGTGCGCGGCTTCATTGCCAAAAATCTCGCCGAGGAGATGAAGCGCGCGACCGCGCTGACGCCGTCGGTATTCTCCGATCCCGATATCGGCATGGCCTGGCAGCGCACGCTGCACAAGCAAGGCTGGGGCGCGCCCGGCTGGCCGGTCGAACATGGCGGTCCCGACTGGACGCCGGCGCAGCGCTGGATCTTCGAGACTGAAAGTGCGCGGGCCGGGGTGCCCAATGTCAACGTGATGGGCGTGAAGATGGTCGGGCCCGTCATCATCGGCTTCGGCTCGGCGGAGCAGAAGAACTTCTACCTGCCGCGCATTCTGTCCGGTGAGGATTATTGGTGCCAGGGCTATTCCGAACCGGGCTCCGGCTCCGATCTCTCCTCGCTGAAGACGCGCGCGGTGCGCGACGGCGACGACTACATCATCAACGGCACCAAGATCTGGACCACGCATGCCCACCACGCCAACCGCATGTTCGCGCTGGTGCGCACCAGCGACGGGCCGCGGCAGCAGGACGGCATCAGCTTCATCCTGATCGACATGAAGACGCCGGGCATCACGACGCGCCCCATCCTCACCATCGGCGGCGACCACGAGGTCAACCAGGTGTTCTTCGACGATGTGCGCGTTGCCGTGGCGAACCGCGTCGGCGAGGAAGGCAAGGGCTGGACCTACGGCAAGTATCTGCTCGAGTTCGAGCGCGGCTCCGGTATCGCCTCGGCAAAATTGCGCGAAGGGTTGAAGGCGATCGCGGATCTCGCCGAATCCGACCTGACGGGGCGCGCGATCGACAGTCCTGACATCGCGACGCGCATCTCCGAGGTCGAGGTCGATATCGACGCGCTGGAGATGACCGAGCTGCGCGTGCTGTCGGCGCTGCAGACCGGACAGAATCCCGGTGCGGTGTCGTCGATCCTGAAGCTGCGCAACAGCGAGATCCGGCAGGCCGTAACGCGGCTCGGCGCCGACGTGATCGGCCATGACGCCCTCGCCGTCGAGCCGATGCGCCCGCTCTACAGGCTCAACCATGAGCCGGCGATGCCGGAGGAGATGCTGACGGTGGTGCCGGAATATCTCAACGGCCGCGCCTACACGATCTTCGGCGGCACCTCGGAGATCCAGCGCAATATTATTGCGAAGATGATGTTGGGGATTTAGCGCGAACTTTTTCCTCACTCTCGGTGTCGTCCCGGCGAAGGCCGGGACCCATTACCCCAGGGAGAGGTTTTGGCGCGAAGCTGGCAACTACGTACTTTCGCCAAATTAGACTCGGTGGCTATGGGTCCCGGCCTTCGCCCTAGGGCATGCACATATCTGGTGCGGCGGATTGACTCAGAGCGGCATCTGGGGATTC
>NZ_JBVVPS010000039.1:0-59014 GCF_055811355.1 Bradyrhizobium sp. WSM4873
GCCGCGGCGTACTGGATTCCCCGCTCTCGCGGGGAATGACAGTGGTGCTGGGAGGACGAAGCCGTCACCTCATACTCGCAAAGACGCTTTGAGAGAGTGTGCGCACCACTCCACCCTTGCGTCTCCGATGCGCAGCGCAGAGGCCTTTGCAGCACGTAGGGGCACGCGCGGGGGGGATGATGCGCCGACTCACCCCTGGCTGCGCCTTGGCGTCGCGCCGAAGTTGCTGCGCAGGCACGTACTGGAAACCTGAAGTTGTGGATTGTCCTCCCGCCGGGGGTATTGCAGTAAGCTCGCCCGTGTCCTCCAGGCCACGATTGTGCCGTCCATGCAACACCCGTCATGGATTTAACCATCATCTCTGTCCGTTCGCATGAACGCCGCTTTTTGGCCACACCTGAACATGAATAAAATCACTCGAATGTTTTAGCGGCAGCGGTGGTCCTGGAAGGCGACGGAAATCCCCAAGGTCGATCCAAAAGGTCGATTCAAATCTTGGCTCTGATTTTTCGGGTCTGAAAGGGTTGGCCGGGGAAACTGGTTGGCGATGGACGCGAAGAGCAACATCAAGCAGAGGCTGCCGAGCCGTCACGTGACGGAAGGCCCTGCGCGCGCGCCCCATCGGTCCTACCTCTACGCCATGGGTCTGACCACCGACCAGATCCACCAGCCCTTCGTCGGCGTCGCCTCGTGCTGGAACGAGGCCGCGCCCTGCAACATCTCCCTGATGCGCCAGGCGCAGGCGGTGAAGAAGGGTGTTGCATCCGCCGGCGGCACGCCGCGCGAGTTTTGCACCATCACCGTGACCGACGGCATCGCCATGGGCCATGACGGCATGCGCTCCTCGCTGCCGTCGCGCGAATGCATCGCCGATTCCGTCGAGCTGACGATCCGCGGCCACGCCTATGACGCCCTCGTTGGCCTGGCCGGCTGCGACAAGTCGCTGCCGGGCATGATGATGGCGATGGTCCGCCTCAACGTGCCCTCGATCTTCATCTATGGCGGCTCGATCCTGCCCGGCAATTTCCGCGGCCAGCAAGTGACCGTGCAGGACATGTTCGAGGCCGTCGGCAAGCACTCGGTCGGTGCGATGTCGGACGAGGATCTCGACGAGATCGAGCGCGTGGCGTGCCCCTCGGCGGGTGCCTGCGGCGCGCAGTTCACCGCCAACACCATGGCGACCGTCTCCGAGGCGATCGGGCTGGCGCTGCCGTACTCGGCCGGTGCTCCGGCACCCTATGAAATTCGCGACGCCTTCTGCATGACCGCGGGCGAGCAGGTCATGGAGCTGATCGACCAAAACATCCGGCCGCGCGACATCGTCACCCTCAAGGCGCTGGAGAATGCCGCCGCCGTGGTCGCCGCATCCGGGGGCTCGACCAATGCTGCACTGCACCTGCCGGCGATCGCGCACGAGGCCGGCATCAAGTTCGACCTGTTCGACGTCGCCGAAATCTTCAAAAAGACACCGTACGTCGCGGATTTGAAGCCGGGCGGCCGTTATGTCGCCAAAGACATGTTTGAAGTAGGTGGCATACCGCTTCTGATGAAGACGCTGCTCGACAACGGATTTCTCCACGGTGACTGCCTCACCGTTACCGGTCGAACGATCGCCGAAAACCTCAAAAGCGTGAAGTGGAATCCGCACCAGGACGTGGTGCACCCGGCAGACAAGCCCATCACCGTCACCGGCGGTGTGGTCGGTCTGAAGGGCAATCTGGCGCCAGAAGGTGCGATCGTGAAAGTCGCGGGAATGTCCAACCTCAGGTTCACCGGTCCGGCCAGGTGCTTCGACCGTGAGGAGGATGCTTTCGAGGCCGTCCAGAAGCGCACCTACCGCGAAGGCGAAGTCATCGTGATCCGCTACGAGGGGCCCAAGGGCGGTCCCGGGATGCGGGAAATGCTCCAGACCACCGCGGCGCTGACCGGCCAGGGCATGGGCGGCAAGATCGCGCTCATCACCGACGGCCGCTTCTCCGGCGCCACCCGCGGCTTCTGCATCGGCCATGTCGGGCCGGAAGCCGCCATCGGCGGCCCGATCGGGCTGCTCGAGGACGGCGATGTCATAGAGATCGACGCGGTCGCCGGTACCCTTAACGTAAAATTGAGCGACCAGGAGCTTGCCCAGCGCAAGACCAAATGGACCGCTCGCGCGACTAACCACACGACGGGCGCGCTCTGGAAATATGCTCAGCAGGTTGGACCAGCGGTCGGTGGGGCAGTGACCCATCCGGGCGGCGCGCACGAGAAACAGTGCTATGCGGACATCTAGGCGTACCATCGTTGCGTTTGTGTTGGGGGCTACCGCGCTGGCCGCGCCGGCGCTCGCCTTTGACGGCGCACCCGTCAGCCAGAAGGATGCGACCATTCCGGTGGTCACGACCTTGCCGGGCGCAGCGGGCAAGGTGCGCAATGTACCGCCAGTCGTGCCCCAGGAAACCTCGCTCAGCGCCCTGCAATATGCCGCGGAGGGTGGCCACCCCATCGCGCAGTGGAAGCTCGGCCGCATGTACGCCAATGGCGACGGCGTCGTCCAGGACGATGTGCGTGCGTTCGAGTATTTCACCCGCATCGCCAACGCGCATGCCGAGGATAGCCCGTCGGCGCCGCAGGCGCAGATCGTCGCCAACGCCTTTGTGGCGCTCGGCCGCTATTATCTCAGCGGCATCCCGAATTCGAAGGTCAAGCCGGACCAGGAGCGGGCGCGGGAGATGTTTTCCTATGCCGCGTCCTATTTCGGCAATGCGGATGCGCAATACGATCTCGCCCGCCTGTACCTCAAGACACCAGACGCTTCGCGCGAGGATTTCCGCTACGGCGCACGCTGGCTTGGGCTCGCCGCGCAAAAGGGGCAGCACGAGGCCCAGGCGCTGCTCGGCCAGATGCTGTTCAACGGCGACCGCCTGCCGCGGCAGGCCGCGCGCGGCCTGATGTGGTTGACGCTGGCACGTGACAGCGCGGGCAGCGACGAGACCTGGATCAAGGAAAACTACAACCGCGCCTTCGCAAAGGCCTCCGACGACGATCGCGCCATGTGCCTGCAAATGCTGGAGCAATGGGTGCAGGGCCGCCGGGAGTAAGTGGTTGAGGCGGCCTCACGCCGCCTCAAGATCGAGATCCGCCCACACCGGCACGTGGTCCGATGGCTTCTCCCAGCTGCGTACATAGCTGTCGATACCGACATTGGCGAGCCGGTCGCTGGCCTGTGGCGACAGCAGCAGATGGTCGATCCGCAGGCCGTGGTTCTTCTGCCAGGCGCCGGCCTGGTAGTCCCAGAAGGTGTAGAGCCCGGGCTCGTCGGTGACGGCCCGAAGCGCATCGGTCAGGCCAAGGCCGAGCAGGGACTGAAAACTCTCCCGCGTCTCGGCCTTGAACAGGGCGTCCTCGCTCCAGGCGGCGGGATTATGGACGTCCCGGGCATGCGGGATGACGTTGAAGTCGCCTGCGAGGATCAGCGGCTCCTCGGTCTTGAGACGCTCCTTCGAATATTCAAGAAGCCGCGACATCCATTTGAGCTTGTAGGGATATTTCTCGGTCCCGACCGGATTGCCGTTGGGCAGATAGAGGCAGGCGATGCGCAGCACTCCGCGCTTGAGCGTCACCACGCCTTCGAGGAAGCGCGCATGCGCATCCTCGTCGTCGCCGGCCAGCCCCGACTTGGTCTCGTCGAACGGGAGCTTGGAGAGCAGGGCGACACCGTTGAACGTCTTCTGCCCGTGGGTGACCACGTTGTAGCCGAGCGCCTCGATCTCCAGCCGCGGGAAGGCCTCGTCCACGCATTTGATCTCCTGGAGGCAGACGATGTCCGGCTGGCACTCCTTCAGCCAGGTCAGGAGGAGGTCGATCCGCTGCCGGACCGAGTTCACGTTCCAGGTGGCAATTCTGATGGGCATTTCGACGGGCTCCGGGCGGGGGCATTGGTTAGAACAAAATGCAAACGCGCCCGTCAAGGACGCTGCGAAATCTCCCACAAAATTAACCCGGCTTAAGTCGGGCCTCGGCCATTGATCGTGAAAAGGTTTTTCGAATGGGACGGCCGGACAAATCCATGAAGCGAACCGAGACCCGCGACGGATTGATCGGCGCGTTCCTGTACTGGCTCGGCGGCTACGAGATCGAGGACGGCCTGACCGCCGGTCTCAGCGAGCGCGAGCTGAGCCGCATCCGCGCCAAGCAGATCGACGCGGTGATACGACTGATCCCCGTGACGATGGCCGTCACCATGCTCAACGTCGCCGTTGTGCTGATCCTGTTCTGGGGCAGGGGCTGGAACGACTTTCTCGCGATCTGGGGCATGACCCTCGCGACCGCCGCCTCACTCGCGGTGCGCGCGTGGCGGCGCTCTCACCAGAGCCCGCCGCAGGAAGACTCGCCCCGCGCCGCGCGGCAGATGTTGCGGCAGGCGTTTTTCCTCGCCGCGATCTGGGGCACGCTGCCGGTCGCGCTGTTCAGCCGCATCGAGCCGACCAGCCAGCTCGTCCTGGCCTGCCTGATGGTCGGCATGATGTCCGGCGGCGCCTTCACGCTCTCGACCTTCCCGCGCGCGGGCCTTGTCTATCTCGCGACGACGACGATCGCCTGCGTCGCGGCGTTGCTGTCGTGCGGCGCCGGGCCGTATCTCGTGACCGCGGTGTTTCTGCTGCTGTTCGCGTTCTTCATGGCGCGCAACATCGTCTCGCAAGGCAATCTGTTCCTCGGCAATCTCAAGGCCCAGCTCGAGCTCGAGCGCCAGACCGAGATCATCTCGCTGCTGCTCAAGGATTTTCAGGAGAACGCCAGCGATTGGCTGTGGCAGACCGACGCCGAAGGGCATCTGGTCGACGTGCCCGAGCGCTTCGCCGCGGTCGCACAGCTGCCGCTGCCGCTGCTGAAGGGCTCGCATTTCGCCGACGTGCTCGACATGCTGTGCCCCGAAGACAAGAGCGCGGCCTACAACGTCGTCGGCCTGATGGAGCACGCCGAACCGCTGCACGAGCTGAACCTCAAGGTGGTCGCCGGCGGCGAGGCGCGGCTGTGGTCGCTTACTGCAAAGCCGGCCTACGACCGCGACGGTCAGTTCCTCGGCTATCGCGGCTTCGGCCGCGACCTGACCGAGCGCTGGCGCGCGGAAAAGGCCGAGGCCGAGAGCCGTGCAAAATCGGATTTCCTCGCGGTGATGAGCCACGAGATCCGTACGCCGATGAACGGCGTGCTCGGGCTTGCCAGCATGCTGCTGGAGACAAAACTCGATCCGGAGCAGCACGAAGCCGTCACCACGATCCGCGAGTCCGGCGACAATCTCCAGCGCATCCTCAACGACATCCTGGACCTCTCGAAGCTCGAGGCCGGACGCTTCGCGTTCGAGGTGATCGACTTCGCGCCGCAGGCGCTGGTCGAAGCCGTGGCGACCGTCGTGCGCGCGGGCGCCAAGAGCAAGGGGCTCGCCGTCAAGATCGAGCTCGATCCCAACCTGCCGCCGACGCTGCGCGGCGATGTCGCACGTATCCGCCAGGTCCTGCTCAATCTCGCCGCCAACGCGGTAAAGTTCACCGACGCAGGCGAAGTCACAATCGCAGCTGTCTGTCAGGCCCGCCGCGATCTGCTCGCCACCGTCGAATGGAGCGTGACCGACAGCGGTATCGGCATCGCCGCCGAGAAGCTCGGGCAGCTCTTCTCCGACTTCGCCCAGGCCGACGCCTCGATCAGCCGCCGCTTCGGCGGCACCGGGCTTGGGCTTGCGATCTCCCGGCGCATCATCGAGCAGATGGGCGGCACCATCGGCGTCACCTCGACGCCGGGCGAAGGCTCGACCTTCCGCTTCACGCTGGTGTTGCCGTGGAGTCAGGTGCAAACGTCCGATCACGACGCAGGCCGCGAGGAAGCCGACGATCTCAAGGCGCGCATCGCAGGCCTCGACCGACCGCTGAAGGTGCTGGTCGCCGAGGACGACGCCGTCAACCGCATGGTCGTGAGCAAGATGCTCGGTGCCTTCGATGTCGAACTGCGCGCCGTAACCGACGGTGTCGAGGCCGTCGCGGCCGTGTCCGAAGGCGATTACGACATCGTGCTGATGGACGTGCGCATGCCCGAGATGGACGGCCTCGCCGCGACCCGCGCTATCCGCGCCGAGGGCGGACGGTTCGCGGCCTTGCCGATCATCGCGCTGACCGCCAATGCCTTCCCCGAGGACGTCAGGATCTGTCGCGATGCGGGGATGTCCGACTTCCTCGCCAAACCGCTGCGTAAGCCTGCGCTGGTCACGGCGCTGCTTCGTGCGCTGGACGGCCAACGGGTGTCGGAGGACGCACCGCTTCAGCCAGAGCAGATGCCGGTCGAGGCGGACTGGACGGACGAGGAAAGGCAGATCACCGGCGCTTAGCCGGCGGCGTCAGATCGAGAAGCTGGTCCCGCAGCCGCAGGACGCGGTGGCGTTGGGATTGTTGACCCGGAACGAGGCGCCAATCAGGTCGTCGACGAAATCGACCTGCGACCCCGCCAAAAACGGCTGCGAGGCGGAATCGACCAGCACCACCGCATTGTCCTGCTCGATCACGAGATCGTCGTCGGTGCGGGCACGGTCAATGTCGAACTTGTACTGGAAGCCGGAGCAGCCGCCGCCCTCGACCGAGATCCGCAGCATCGCGCCAGACCCTTCGCCCTTGAGGATCTCCCCAATCCGGCGTGCGGCCTTGTCACTGATGGTCACGTCAGTCGTCATCGTTCGTCTCCGATAGCCCCGCGGTCACACCAAGGTCACCTGAGGGTCGCTTGCCCAATTCAGTTGGTATCCCGCGTCCGGCATAGTTAAGTGCCACCATACGCAGAATCAAATGGATAGGGACTAAATTCGCCGTGTCCGTCGGAATGGCTGCCCCCCACGCGCCCTATGCCTGCGATCCCGAGCGCAGTCGCGGCCGGTTGGTTGCGGAACCGCCGAGCCGGACCCGCAGCCCGTTCCGGCGGGATTGCGACCGGGTCATCCATTCCACCGCGTTCCGCCGGCTGAAGTACAAGACCCAGGTGTTCGTGTTCCACGAGGGCGACCACTACCGCACCCGACTGACCCATTCGCTGGAGGTGGCGCAGATCGCCCGGGCGCTGGCGCGGCAGCTGGGGCTGGACGAGGACCTCACGGAAACCCTTGCGCTCGCCCACGACCTCGGCCATCCGCCGTTCGGGCACGCCGGCGAGCGGGCGCTGGACGCCTGCCTGAAGGATTTTGGCGGCTTCGACCAC
The DNA here is from genome assembly GCF_055811355.1 of Bradyrhizobium sp. WSM4873. NCBI lineage: Bacteria > Pseudomonadati > Pseudomonadota > Alphaproteobacteria > Hyphomicrobiales > Nitrobacteraceae > Bradyrhizobium > Bradyrhizobium sp. WSM4873. The sequence continues at coordinate 7,216 of NZ_JBVVPS010000039.1, forward strand.
AACGCCCAGACCCTCCGCGTCGTTGTGGCGCTGGAACACCGCTATCCCGAATTCGACGGGCTCAACCTGACGTGGGAGTCGCTAGAAGGCATCGTCAAGCACAACGGCCCGCTGACCGATCGCAGCGGTGCGCCGGTCGGGCGTTATCGCGAGCACGGCATTCCCGTCGGCATCGCCGACTACATCAAGACCTACGATCTCGAATTGTGGAGTTTCGCCTCGCTGGAGGCACAGGTCGCCGCGATCGCCGACGACATCGCCTATGATGCCCACGACATCGACGACGGCCTGCGCGCGGGTCTGTTTCACCTCGACGACCTCAAGGTGATGCCGCTGACCGCGGAGATCATCGCCGAGACGTCTGCGCATTACCCTCATCTCGAAGACGTCAGGCGCGGCGCCGAGCTGGTGCGTGAGCTGATCTCGCACCTGATCGGTGCCGTGTTCGCCGAGGCGCAGACAAACCTTGCCGCCGTGAAACCGCAATCCGCCCAGGACGTGCGCCAGCAGAGCCGGGCACTGATCGCGTTCCCCGCCGCGGTCGCCGAGGAGGAGGCCGCCATCAAGCGCTTTCTCTATCAGCACATGTACCGCCACAAGCGGGTCATGCGGGTGATGGGCGAGGCGGAACAGATCCTGTTCGACCTGTTCGCGAAATACCTCACATCGCCCGGCGAGCTGCCGCCGGAATGGCTGGTCGGGGCGGAGGCGGACAATGAGGGCGACCGGGCTCGCCGGATCGGGAATTTCATTGCCGGAATGACCGACCGTTTCGCCCTGACCGAGCACCAGCGGCTCTTTGACTCGACCCCGGATTTGCGTTAGGCGGCGCCCATGCCCGACACATCCTCAGCACTGCACCTGTTCGCCGACGTGCTCGCACGCGTGCACGCCGTCTGCCGCGCGCTCGCGGCGGAAGCCAACTGGCCCGAGGGCATCGATTTCTCGCGCGTGGTGGTCGAACCGCCGCGCGATGCTTCCCACGGCGACATGGCGACCAATGCCGCCATGGTGCTTGCGAAAGAGGCAAAGGCAAAGCCGCGCGATCTCGCCGAGCAGATCGCCGAACGGCTGCGCGCGGACCCGCTGATCACCAAGGTCGACGTCGCCGGTCCCGGCTTCATCAACCTGACGCTGAAGCCGGCCGCATGGGCCGAGGCGCTACGGACCGTGTTGGGCGAGGGCGCCGATTACGGCCGTGTCCGCGGCGGCTCCAAGGTCAACGTCGAATATGTCTCCGCCAACCCGACCGGACCGATGCATGTCGGCCATTGCCGCGGCGCCGTGTTCGGCGACGCGCTGGCGAGCCTGCTCGAGTTCGCAGGCCGTGACGTCACGCGCGAATATTACATCAACGACGCCGGCGCGCAGGTCGACGTGCTCGCCCGCTCCGCTTTCCTCAGATATCGCGAGGCGCTCGGCGAGGACATCGGCGCGATTCCGGAAGGCCTTTACCCCGGCGACTATCTGAAGCCGGTCGGGCAGGCGCTGGCACAGGAACACGGCGACAAGCTCCTCGCCATGAGCGAGGGCGCGTGGCTGCCGACGGTACGTGCCAAGGCAATCGCGATGATGATGGACGAGATCAAGGACGATCTCGCCGCGCTCAACATCCGCCATGATGTGTTCTTCTCCGAGCGCTCGCTGCAGGACGCCGGCAACAATAAGGTCGCCGAGACCATCGATTTCCTGCGCGCCAAGGGCGACGTCTACCAGGGCCGTCTGCCGCCGCCAAAGGGGGCCCCGGCCGAGGACTGGGAAGATCGCGAGCAGTTGCTGTTCAAGGCGACCGCTTACGGCGACGACGTCGATCGCCCGCTGATCAAGTCGGATAATTCCTACACCTACTTCGCCGCTGACATCGCCTACCACAAGAATAAGTTCGATCGTGGTTTCGCGGAGATGATCGACGTCTGGGGCGCCGACCATGGCGGCTACATCAAGCGCATGCAGGCGGCGGTGAAGGCGACGACCTCCGGCAAGGGGGCGCTCGACGTCAAGATCGTCCAGCTCGTGAAGTTGCTGCGCAACGGCGAGCCGGTGAAAATGTCCAAGCGGAGCGGGGACTTCGTCACCTTGCGTGAGGTGGTGGATGAAGTCGGCCAGGACGCCGTCCGCTTCATGATGCTCTACCGCAAGAACGACGCGGTCCTCGACTTCGATCTCGCCAAGGTCATGGAACAGTCGCGCGACAACCCTGTCTTCTATGTCCAGTACGGCCACGCCCGCGGCCATTCGATCTTCCGCAACGCCCGGGCCGAGGTGTTCCCGGAACTCCCGGTGGATACGGAACAGCGCATCGCCTGGCTCGGTGAGTCGGCGGTGGAACGGCTGTCAGACCCGGCTGAACTCGACCTTCTTAAGCGGCTCGCAATTTTTCCGCGCATGCTGGAAGCGGCGGCAAGCGCCCACGAGCCGCACCGAATTGCCTTCTATCTCTATGACTTAGCGAGCGAATTTCACGCACTTTGGACGAAGGGGCGCGATTTGCCCTATTTACGCTTCATTATCAATAATGATGCAGATCTAACGAAGGCGCGGCTGGCGATGGTCCAGGGCGTCGTCTCTGTCCTGGCATCGGGCCTCGCCATCCTCGGCGTCCATGCTCCGGACGAGATGCGGTAGTTTGGGGCGAACTACTTAAGGGATTTCGGGGGTAACCGGCAGAAGCCGGATCGCTTAGACTTGGTTGAAAGCCTTGTGGGTCGAAAGCCGTGCCTTGGTCGAGGGGCGCGCGGCTTTCCCGAAGGGACGCATCATCACGATGGCCGAACGATATCAGGACAGACCGTTTCCTTCCGATGACTATGGTCGCGGTGGCGATCAGCATGCGAGCGGCGATCCCTTGGCCGAACTTGCCCGTTTGATCGGGCAGACCGATCCGTTCGCAGCGCAAGGACGGCCCGGCGCGCACCCGCCAGCAGCGCCTGCGCCTGTTCAGAGCTATCGGGACGACGACTATCGGCAGGACGATGATCAGCAGGACTATGCTGAGCAGGCTCCTCCGCCGCCGCCCGGACCGCCCTCATGGATGCGGCGCGCCAATGTGCAGCCGCAGACGGCGCCAGCTGAGCCTTCCTATCCCGCTTCCGTAAGCCCGGTTCATCCACTGCATCGTTATTCAGCCCAGCCGACTGCGCCCGAGCCCGAACCTGATTTTCGTCAGCCGCAGGCCTATCCGGATCAGGCCTATCAACCTCCTGCTTATCAACCTCCTGCCTATCAGGATCAGGCCTACCAGCAGCATGATCAGGCTTACCAAGAGCAAGCCTATCAGCAGCAAGCCTATCAGCAGCCCGATTCGGCGCGCTACGACGATGCGCTCTACGGACGGCTGGAGGCAGGCGAGCAGGACTACCAGCGCGATCCCGCCTATCCTGACGATCCTTACGCATTCCAGAGCGACTATCCCGAGGCCGATCTCGACGAGCCGAAGAAGCAGCGTGGCGGCATGATGACGGTCGCGGCGATCCTGGCGCTTGCCGTTGTCGGGACCGGCGCTGCGTTCGCCTACAAGACCTATGTGGGCTCGCCCCGCAGCGGCGAGCCGCCCATCATCAAGGCGGACAACACGCCGACCAAAATCGTGCCGGCGCCGTCGGATTCCTCGGCCAAGGTGCCGGACCGTATGGTCACCGGTGATGGCACCGAGAAGATCGTGCCGCGCGAGGAGGCGCCTGTCGACGTCAACGCCAAGGCGGGAGGTCCCCGCGTCGTGTTCCCACCGCTGAACCAGAACGCGAACCCGCCGCCGGTGGCGAGCGTGTCGCCGTCCAGCATTCCGCTGTCGAGTGCGGGCCCGAATCCGAGCAACGGCACGCTGCCGAACAATTCGCCGCGCGCGATCAGGACCGTGGCCGTGAAGGGCGATCAGACCGACGCCACCGCGTCGCAAGCCGCCACGGTCGCGAAACCGGCAGCTCTCCCGAAGCCCGTTGCGGCACCGGCTGCACCACGCACGCCGCCGACCTCGGCCAATGCCAGTGCGAATCAGCCGCTCTCGCTGGCGCCGCAATCGGCGCCGGCTGCGGAGCCGCCGCAGCGGATGGCTGCGACCAATCCGACGCAAATTGCGCCCCCGAGCAGCAGTGGCGGCGGCTACGTCGTGCAGGTCTCATCGCAGCAGACCGAGGATAGCGCCCACGCCTCCTACCGGGTGCTTCAGAGCAAGTACGGCAGCGTGCTGGGCTCCCGCGCACCGGTGGTCAAGCGGGTCGACCTCACCGACAAGGGCAAGGGAATCGTCTACCGCGCCTTCGCTGGGCCCTACGGCTCGCTCGAAGAGGCGAACCAAGCCTGCAACAGTTTGAAATCCGCTGGCCTGTCTGCCTGCTTCGTCCAGAGGAATTAACAGCCGTTTCCTTGACCCTCTCGCGGGTCAGGGTTAATCGGCCGTATGAGCACGCGGGCCTTCATTACCGGCGTTTCCGGAACGGAACTAACCGCCGCCGAGCGGGAGTTTATCCGCAGCGAACGCCCATGGGGTTTCATCCTCTTCAAGCGCAACGTCGAGACGCCGGCTCAAGTTGCTGCACTCGTTGCGGAATTGCGGGCGGTCGCGGGTTTCGCTGATGCCCCTGTCCTGATCGACCAGGAGGGTGGACGGGTGCAGCGCCTAGGTCCGCCGCATTGGCCGGTCTATCCGCCGGGCGCTGTTTTCGCGGATCTCTACGATACTGATTCGGCGCTCGGGCTGGCCGCGGCGCGCCTCAGCGCACGGCTGATCGCGGTCGATCTCGCAGATCTCGGCATTACCGTGGATTGCCTGCCGCTGGCCGACGTGCCGGTGGCTGGCGCCAACGCCGTCATCGGGAACAGGGCCTACGGCACCGAACCGGGAAAAGTCGCCGCGATCGCCCGCGCGGTCACCGAGGGCCTGGAACAGGGCGGCGTGTTGCCGGTGCTCAAGCACATCCCCGGCCATGGCCGCGCTACGGCCGATACCCATTTCAATCTGCCGACGGTCGACACGCCGCGAGACGAACTGGATCGCACGGACTTCGCGGCATTCAAGCCTTTGGCGGATTTGCCGATGGCCATGACTGCACATGTTGTGTTTAGCGCGGTCGATCCCGCCCATCCGGCGACGACATCTGCGACAATGATCGCTGAGGTGATTCGCGGCACTATCGGGTTCCAGGGTTTGTTAATGAGTGATGACGTGTCGATGAATGCGCTGTCGGGCAATATCGCCGAGCGGACCCGCGCGATTTTTGCGGCCGGTTGCGACATGGCCCTGCATTGCAACGGCAACATCGAGGAGATGCGTGAGGTCGCCGGCCAGACACCCGAACTGGCGGGCAGGGCGCTGGAGCGGGCGGACGCCGCGCTCGCGGCGCGCAAGGGACCGCAGCCGTTCGATCGCGCGGCCGCACGCGCCGAACTGGACGCATTGATCGCACGGGCAAACACGGCATCGGCATGACCGCAGAAATCCTATCGTTTGAAACCGGGCGGCCCGCAGAGCTCGCCGAGGGTGAGCCGGCGTTGGTGGTCGACGTCGAGGGCTATGAAGGTCCGCTCGACCTGCTGCTCGCACTGGCGCGGCAGCAGAAGGTCGATCTCGCCAAGATCTCGATCCTGGCGCTCGCCGACCAGTATCTCCACTTCATCGAGGCCGCGCGAAAGATCCGCCTCGAGCTTGCCGCCGACTATCTCGTGATGGCGGCCTGGCTCGCCTTCCTGAAATCGCGCCTGTTGCTGCCGGAGCCGCCGAGTGCGGAAGGCCCGAGCGCCGAGCAGATGGCGACGGCGCTCGCCAATCGCCTGCGCCGGCTGGAGGCCATTCGCGAAGCCGCCAACCGGCTGATGAACCGGCAGCAATTGCTGCGCGACATCTTCCCGCGCGGCGAGCCCGAGCAGATCGCCGAGATCAAGCATCCGAAATACACCGCAACGCTCTATGACCTGCTCACCGCTTATGCCGCGCAGCGCCAGTCGCGCGTGCTGGCGAACGTGCATCTGGCCAAGCGCACGGTGTGGTCGCTCGCCGAGGCGCGCGCCACGCTGGAGCGGCTGGTCGGCAGCATCAGCGAGCAGGACGATTGGGGCGTTCTCGACGATTTTCTGCTTCAGCATGTCGCCGATCCGACGCAGCGCGCGACGGTGCTCGCCTCGAGTTTCGCGGCTGCGCTCGAGCTGGTGCGCGAAGGTCAGCTCGAGCTGAATCAGAAAGAGGCGTTTGCGCCCATCTATTTCCGGAAGGGGCGCCCCAAGCCGGTCATGGACGCAGCTCCTGCGCCCGATGCGCCGGTCGCTTAAGTGCAACAAGGAGAATCTGCCATGGCAAGCCTGGCTGAAGTGCGGGTAGAAGAGGCCGAGCCGATGGAGAACGAGTCCCAGGCACGTCCCGAAGAATTGCGGCTGCTGGAAGCGCTGCTGTTTGCTTCGAATGAACCGCTGGACACGGCGACGCTGGCCAAGCGCATGCCCGAGGGCGTGGACGTGAAGGCTGCGCTCGAGCAGTTGCAGGCCGACTATTCCCTGCGCGGCGTGAATCTCGTGCGGGTCGCCAACAAATGGACCTTCCGCACCGCGGGCGATCTCGCCTGGCTGATGACCCGCGAGAGCACCGAGACCCGCCGCCTGTCGCGCGCCGCGATCGAGGTGCTGGCGATCATCGCCTATCACCAGCCGGTGACCCGCGCCGAGATCGAGGAGATCCGTGGCGTCGTCACCTCGAAGGGCACGCTGGACGTGCTGCTGGAAACCGGCTGGATCAAGCCGCGGGGACGTCGCAAGACGCCGGGCCGTCCCTTGACCTTCGGAACCACCGAGGACTTCCTGTCGCAGTTCACTCTGGAACAGCTTGGCGATCTGCCGGGCCTAGAGGAGCTGAAGGGCACGGGGCTCCTGGATTCGCGCCTGCCGACCGGATTCAGCGTGCCGACGCCGTCGGATGACCCGACTTTGCGGGAGGACGAGGATCCGCTGGAACCGGGAGAGGACCTTGATCTCGCGCTGGCGCCTGCGGTCGAGCCCGAGACGCCGCCGGAAGGCGGCCAGGAGGGTGGCGAGGGCGGCAGCGAGGACTGACGTCCCGGCCTTCTACCGGCCACCTGCGACCAGTTAACACTAGCAAAATTACGTAGCGCCAACAGCGAATTGGCGCTGCCTTGGTCCTTGTTTTTGACACCTGCCAAGCCTAGGTTTCGGTGAAGATCGGCCGGTCCCCGGCCATGCGCGTTTGGAGGGTTGCAGGATGGGTTCACTCAGCATTTGGCACTGGGTCCTGGTGATCGCAGTGGTCCTGCTGCTGTTCGGTCGCGGCAAGATTTCGGATCTGATGGGCGACGTGGCGCAGGGCATCAAGGCATTCAAGAAGGGCATGCAGGACGACGACAAGGTCGCCGACAAGCCCGAGCCGGCCAAGTCCATCGAGCACAACAATGCCGCGCCGACCGCGGCACGGTCCGACGTCGGCAGCAAGGCCGTCTAAGCCAGAGAGCACGCGAGACGCGGGTAGCGGACCCGATCCTGCGCGCGAGGGATTGGGCCGGCTTGCTGCTGGCGTGAACGGAAGACCTCATGTTCGATATCGGGTGGAGTGAACTGGTCCTGATCGGGGTCGTGGCCCTGATCGCCATCGGCCCGAAAGAGCTGCCGGGCGTGCTGCGCATGGTCGGGCAGTGGATGGGCAAGGCGCGCAAGATGGCCGCCGAATTCCAGGGCCAATTCCAGGAAGCGATGCGCGAGGCCGAAATGGCCGACCTCAAGAAGAGCTTCGACGAGGTCAAGGAAGCGGCTTCCGGCTTCGCCGGCAACAATCTGATGACCTCGCTCCAAAAGGACGTCAGCGACGCACTCCGCGTCGATGCGCTGGACAAGCCGGCCGAGACCTCGACCACCGCCGTTGTCGAACCGCTGACGACCGCAAGCGAAGCGCCGGCGACGCCCACCACGCCGGAAGCGCCGACGCCAGAGACCTTCGTGGAGGCCGAGGCACATGCGGCCGCAAACGAGCCGCTCGCCATCACCCGTGAGGTCGAGCAGGCGCAGGTCACGCAAGGTTCGGTCACGCAGGATTCGGTCATCCAGGACACTGCGCCGGCCGAGGCGATCAAGGACGCCAAAGCGTCATGAGCGCCGCCGACATCGAAGCCAGCAAAGCCCCCTTGATGGACCATTTGATCGAGCTGCGTTCGCGGCTGATCAAGGCGCTGCTCGGCTTCGGCATTGCCTTCATCTTCTGCTTCTTCTTCGCCAAGCAGATCTACAACGTGCTGGTCTGGCCGTTCGTGTGGGTCGCGGGTCCCGAGAACTCGAAATTCATCTACACCGCGCTGCTGGAATATTTCATCACCCAGCTCAAGCTCGCGCTGTTCGGCGCCGGCTTCATCTCGTTCCCGATCGTCGCGACGCAGATCTACAAGTTCGTCGCTCCGGGCCTCTACAAGCACGAGAAGCAGGCCTTTCTGCCGTATCTGGTCGCGACCCCGTTCTTCTTCGTGCTGGGCGCCGCACTGGTCTATTTCGTCGTGCTGCCGATGCTGGTCCGCTTCTCGCTCGGCATGCAGCAGGCCGGCAGCGACGACACCGCGCAAATCCAGCTGCTGCCGAAGGTCGGCGAATATCTGTCGCTGATGATGTCGCTGATCTTCGCCTTCGGCATCGCCTTCCAGCTTCCGGTGATCCTGACGCTGCTCGGGCGCATCGGCATCGTCACGTCAAAAATGCTGCGCGAGAAGCGCCGCTATTTCATCGTCGTTGCCTTCGTCATCGCGGCTGTTCTGACCCCGCCCGACGTGCTCAGCCAGTGCTCGCTCGCGATCCCCTTGCTCGCGCTCTACGAGGGCTCGATCATCGCGGTGGGAATTGTGGAGAAGAAGGCGGCAGCTTCGCAAGCCTCTAGCGGCACTGACGTATCGACGCCGGCCAATCCGGCGGAGTAGGGCGACACCCCCGCTGTCATCCCCCGCGCAGCCGGAGAATCCAGTACGCCGCGGCCTCTCGGGGAATCACGGACGTCTCTGGAATACTGGATCATCCGCCTTCGCGGATGATGACAGCCGTGCTAGGAGACGCGCTGATGTGAACTGACAACGTTTGCCGTTGTGTGTTTACGCGCTGCCCCCAGGACCTCGGCCATGCACGACATCAAATCGATCCGCGACAACCCGCAAGCCTTCGACGCCGGCCTGGCACGACGCGGCCTGAAGCCGATGTCGGCGTCGCTGCTTGCGATCGACGAGACCCGGCGTGCGGCGATCCTGGCTTCCGAGCAGGCGCAGGCGCGGCGCAATGCGGCCTCCAAGGAAATTGGCGATGCCAAGAAGGCGAAGGACGAGGCGCGCGCGGCGAAGCTGATGGCGGAGGTCGCCGAGCTCAAGACCACGATGCCGGAGCTCGAGGCGACCGCGAAGGCTGCCGACGAGGAGCTCGCCAGGGAGCTGGCGGCGATCCCCAATCTGCCGCTCGGCGAGGTGCCCGATGGTGTCGACGAGCACGGCAATGTTCAGCGCCATGTCTTCGGCAACAGGCGCAACTACGCGTTCGTGCCAAAACCCCATGACGATCTCGGCGCCGAGCTTGGTGATATGGATTTCGAGACCGCGGCGAAGCTCTCCGGCGCGCGCTTCGTCGTACTGAAGAAGGGACTGGCGCGGCTCGAACGCGCGCTCGGCCAGTTCATGCTGAATCTACACGTCGATGAGCACGGCTATACCGAGATCAATCCGCCGCTGCTCGTGCGCAACGAGATCATGTTCGGCACCGGACAATTGCCGAAATTCGAGGACGACCAGTTCTGGGCGATCAAGGGCGAATTGCTCGCTGAGCCCGACCATGAGCGGCTCCAGACCGAGCGTCTCGGGATCATTCCGACCGCGGAAGTGGCGCTCACCAATCTCGTCCGTGAATCCATCCTCGACGAAAAGCAGCTGCCGATGCGGCTGACTGCGCTGACGCCGTGTTTTCGCGCGGAGGCGGGCGCCGCTGGGCGCGACACGCGAGGCATGATCCGGCAGCACCAGTTCACCAAGGTCGAACTGGTCTCGATCACGACGCCGGAGACGAGCAAGGACGAGCACGAGCGCATGCTCGCCTGTGCCGAGGAAGTGCTGCGGCGGCTCGACCTGCATTACCGCGTGATGACGCTGTGCACCGGGGATATGGGTTTCTCGTCGCAAAAAACCTATGACATCGAGGTCTGGATGCCGGGCCAGGGCGACGGCGGGGCATTCCGCGAGATATCGAGCTGCTCGGTGTGCGGCGATTTCCAGGCCCGCCGGATGGACGCGCGCTCGCGCGGCCCCGATGGCAAGCCGCGGTTCGTGCACACGCTCAACGGCTCCGGCACAGCGCTCGGCCGCGCGTTGATCGCCGTGATGGAGACCTATCAGCAAGAGGACGGCTCGATTGCGGTCCCCAGCGTGCTCCAGCCCTATATGGGCGGGCTGAAGGTGGTCGCGCGCCACTAGGCGTGCTGCCAACCTGAAACGGAGAAACGTTTGGTTGCGAAGATCGGGCGGCCGGTTATCCTGCCGGCCACCCGACAACGCGAACCGATCGTTCATGGCCTTGCACCGCGACATCTTCTGGGTCGGCAGACAATGGGCGGTGACGGGTGCCGGCATCCAGGCTGTCGATCAGCGGCTGCGTGGCGTACTCGACATCGAGATCACGCGGCTCTGGGACGATCATCTCGTCCAGAGCCGGCGGGCCAAGCCCGGTGTGAATGCCGCGGATTTCGACCAGGCACTGACGCTGGCACGCGAACGCTTTCCGCAGGCGCCGCTAGCGGACCCGTTCGTTGCACAGTTGGAGGCGCTCGGCGTCATCGAGGCTCCGATCGTGAGCCCGGTCGTGCCGGCGATGAAATTGCATGCCGAGGGCCGGCTGGCGCGCTTCCTGCCGCAATGGCGCGTTCGCCGGTAGCCGGCCCAAGCCGGCAACCGGGTGCCGGCCCCAGTCGGCCGGTTTGCCTGATGGGCCTCGGCCGGATAAGACGGCTCAGACCCGCTTCAGGAATCGACCTTTCCCATGCGCATTCTTTGCACCAATGACGACGGCATCCATGCCCCCGGCCTCAAGGTCCTGGAGGAGATCGCGCGCGCATTGTCCGATGACGTCTGGGTGGTCGCGCCTGAGCTCGACCAGTCCGGCGTGTCGCATTCGCTGTCGCTGAACGATCCGCTGCGCCTGCGCGAGGTCGGTCCGCGGCACTTTGCGGTGCGCGGCACGCCGACCGACTGCGTCATCATGGGCGCGCGCCACATCCTCGGCGCCAAGCTGCCCGATGTCGTGCTGTCCGGCGTCAACAAGGGCCGCAACGTCGCCGAGGACGTGGTCTATTCCGGCACCATCGCCGGCGCGCTGGAGGGAACCATCCTGGGACTACCGTCTTTCGCCCTGTCGCAGGAGTTCAGCGTCGAGACCCGCGACCGGCCGCTGTGGGACACTGCGCGCAAATTCGGGCCCGACATCCTGCGCAAGGTGATCGCCGCCGGCATCCCGAAGGACACCGTCATCAACGTCAATTTCCCGGCCTGCGCGCCGGAGGATGTGCTGGGCATTCGCGTGACGCGGCAAGGCAAGCGCAACCTCGGCTTCCTCAGGATCGACGAGCGCAAGGACGGCCGTGGCAATCCCTATTTCTGGATCGGCTTTGAGCGCACCGCGATGATGGATACGCCCGCCGACGGCACCGATCTCGCGGCGCTCCGCGAGCGCTACGTCTCCGTCACGCCGCTCAGGCTCGACCGGACCAACGAGTCGTTTTCCGACGCGCTAAGTGCGACGCTGAAGTAAGTCTGACCTGGAACGGGGCCTAGTCTAGCCGCCGCGAAGCGCGGCTTCGATGGTCTTGCCGAGGGCGTCGAGCTGAAATGGTTTTTGAAGCGCCGGCCGATCGCGGTACTGCTCGGGCAGGCCGGAGGAACCGTATCCGGTGGCGAAGATGAACGGGCAGCCCTTCGCCTTGATGACATCGGCGACCGGCGAGATGACCTTGCCGTTGACGTTGACGTCGAGAATGGCGATGTCGAACTCGGTTGCCTGGGCGAGCCGCATGGCTTCGGTGATGTCGCCAGCCTCGGCCGCGATCTTGTAGCCAAGCTCTTCGAGCATATCCGCGACCATCATCCTGATCATCACCTCGTCTTCGACGAGGAATACAGAGCGGCCGGTAAGCCCCGTCGCAGTCATGGTCGAGTCCTTGCCCATCACCAAAAACGTTCGCAGATAACATGAATCGACGCAATGTGCGTTTCGACGAACGGATGCTTGAAAATGGCCATCGCGGCTCGCCCGTTGCAAGCCAATTTGTGGTCAACTACGCCATCCGAAGCCTATCATGGGTTCCCGGAGCTGGAACAAGAATCTCGCGCCCCCCGGGTTGGCGCCCCGGACCCCAAAAGACAGCACGCAGGCAATGACCTCCCATCAGCACCCGCCGGAAAAGATGATGTTTCAGCTCACGCTGAGGCGTCGGGGCATCAGCGACCAGGCGGTCCTGCGGGCCATGGAGGAGGTACCGCGCGATCAGTTCGTCGACGACGCCGATCGCGACGGCGCCTATCGCGACAGCGCGCTGCCGATCGCCTGCGGGCAGACCATCAGCCAGCCCTTCGTGGTCGCCTACATGACCGAGCAGCTCCAGCTTCAGAAGAAGCACCGCGTGCTGGAGATCGGCGCCGGCTCGGGCTACCAGGCGGCGGTGCTGTCGCGGCTCGCCGGCCAGGTGTTGACGGTCGAGCGCTACCGCAAGCTTGCGGATGCCGCACGTATCAGGCTTGAAAAGCTAAACTATCACAACGTCGAGGTGATGCTGGGCGACGGACTCAATCTGCCCCCCAATATCGGCCCGTTCGACCGCATCATCGTCACGGCCGCGATGGAGCAGCTTCCGGAGAACCTGGTCGAGCGGCTGGAGGTGGGCGGCATCCTGATCGCGCCCGTCGGCCCGCATCAGGGCGTGCAGACGCTGATCCGCTTGAGCCGGACCGAAGCCGGGATCGAGCGCAAGGAACTCGTCGAGGTCCGGTTCGTGCCGGCGCTGCCCGGGGTGGCGCGGGAGCTGTAGAATTCCGGATTGGCTGTGCTGCCAACATCTTATTGGGAGGGTTAAGCCGTTATTTACTCGGCGCGTGTTTACTTAAAACACCAGTTCTGTTGCGTACGAGTGAGTAACCATGTCCGTTGCCGCCGAGTTGCTTTACTCGCGCCGTGTGCCGCAGGTCGCGGTGCTGGCGCTGATCTCCTTCAGCTTCGCAGGGTGCAGCGCCGACATGTCGTCGCGCATGTCCCAGTCGAACTTCTCCAATCCCTTCGCGCAGGAATCGACCGGTTCGGTGCAACAGGCGCCGCCGCAGCGTGAGCTGCCGCAATATTCGCGGCCGCAGACGCAGCCCGGTTATTATCAGTCGCAGCCTTTGCCGCCGGCGGTGTCCACGCCGCAATCCTACCCCGTTGCAGCAGGCGGTGTGTCCGGAGGCGGCCGCGGTGTCGGCTCGTACACACCCCCGGCGCAGCCGCATCTCGAGACCACGGCCACCGTGCCGCCGCGCTCGGTTGCAGCCGCCCAGCCGGTCGGTGGAACCAAGATCATCGTCGGCACCAGCGATACGCTCGACCTGCTTGCCAAGCGCTACCGCGTCACGCCGCAGGCGATTCTCGCCGCCAACGGGTACAAGGGGCCGCGCGCGCTCTCGCCCGGCCAGCAACTGATCATTCCGCACCAGGCCACGGCCGCTGCGCCCGCGCCGCTCATGGCCCCCGTTGCCGCTGCGCCGGCGCCTGCTGCGAGGCCGGTTGCGGCCGTTGCCGCGCCGTCAAGCACGCACTTCGTGAACCACGGCGACACGCTCGCCAGCATTGCCCGCAAGAACCATATCTCGGCGGCTGAACTGGCGCGTGCCAACGGCCTCAATCCCTCTGCAAAGCTCAAGCTTGGCGCCAGGCTGGCCGTGCCCGGCGCCAAGACCGCGGCCGTCGCAGCACCGCTTGCCGCGCCTCCGGTCGGAGCCGCTCCCGTCGCGAGCACGCTGCAGCCCGTTGCCGCGGCGCCTGCGCCCGCCACCAAAATGGCGGCCGTCGCGCCGGCGCAAAGCGCGCGCTTGGCCCAGGCCACCGCCAATGTTGAAGAGAAGACCGCGGAAACTCCGGCGAAAGCTGCGGAGACCACCAGCGCGCTGCCGACTTTCCGCTGGCCGGTGCGCGGCAAGGTGGTCACGAGCTACGGCGCCAAGACCAATGGCAAGTCCAACGACGGCATCAATCTCGCGGTGCCTGAGGGAACCCCGGTCAAGGCGGCTGAAGACGGTGTCGTTGCGTATTCCGGCAACGAGCTGAAAGGTTATGGCAATCTCGTCCTGGTTCGGCACTCCAACGGCTACGTCACCGCATATGCCCATGCGAGTGAGCTGATGGTGAAGCGCGGCGATACCATCAAGCGCGGCCAGGTCATTGCCAAGTCGGGTCAATCCGGGGAGGTGGCGTCGCCGCAGCTCCACTTCGAGATCCGTAAGGGATCGAGCCCGGTTGACCCGCTTCAATTCCTGAACGGGGCTTGAGCCTGAAGTCGGGCGCGCCATCGCCACAAACGCGGTGTCGTCGCACGGCTTGACCGGGCGACCCAGCACGCCGCGGCGTCTCGATCGATCAAAACCGTCGCTGGAATACTGGATTCCCCGCCTGCGCGGGGAATGACAGGTGCGAGTGCGGCTACAGATTCCGCTACGTCGCCGTCAGCTTCACGCCGAGCCGTCCCGCAAGCTCCTGCACGAACTGCCAGGCGACGCGGCCCGAGCGCGAGCCGCGCGTCGTCGACCATTCAAGGGCCTCGCGCTCCAGCGCGTCATCGTCGACCTTGACGCCGAAATGGCTGCAATAGCCCCGCACCATGGCGAGATATTCGTCCTGGCTGCAGCGGTGGAAGCCGAGCCAGAGACCGAAGCGATCCGACAGCGAGACCTTCTCCTCGACGGCTTCGCCGGGATTGATCGCGGTCGAGCGCTCGTTCTCGATCATCTCGCGCGCCAGCAGATGGCGGCGGTTGGAGGTGGCGTAGAGGATGACGTTCTCCGGCCGCCCTTCGATGCCGCCTTCGAGCACCGCCTTGAGCGATTTGTAGGACGCATCATTGCCGTCGAAGGAGAGGTCGTCGCAGAACACGATGAAGCGGAAGGACGAGGCGCGAAGCTGCTCCATGAGGGCGGGCAGGCTCTCGATGTCCTCGCGATGGATCTCGATCAGCTTCAGTCTGTCGGCCGGTTTGCGCTCCGCGTTGATGCTGGCATGCGCCGCCTTCACCAGCGACGACTTGCCCATGCCGCGCGCGCCCCAGAGCAATGCGTTGTTGGCGGGCAATCCGTTGGCGAAGCGCTCGGTGTTCTCCATCAGGATGTCGCGCATCCGGTCGACGCCCTTGAGCAGGAACAATTCGACGCGGCTGACGCGCGGCACCGCCGCAAGGCGGCCGTCCGGGTGCCAGACGAAAGCATCCGCCTGCTTGAACGACTCGCGTTCGACGGCGGGCTTGCCTTGAGCGGAGAGGTGCGCCGCAATCGTCTCGAGCGCGCGAACGATGCGCTCCTGGGAGACGCTTTGGTTGGCCTTGGACGTGGCCTTGGCCGTGGAGCTCACCTTGGAAGTCGTCTTGGAAGCCGCTTTGGGGGCCGCCTTGGGACGTTTTGCCGCGACGCGGGCTGGCTTCGCGGCAGGGGTCCGGGGGCCTTTGCCGGCCGGGCTTTTGCTTGGTTTTTGGGGCATGTCCGAAGTTCCTGAGAATGCAGCCTTATCGGGCCTGAGCGCGCGCCGCAAGGTGGCTAAAAGGGCGGTGTGGCAGCGTTGCAATTGGAGCAATGGCCGCTATAGTCCGCGCGAATTTGACCGAGCCGGTCGCCATTGGGCCTGACCGGTTCTCCCCCGTTCTCACGAGGATCGTCCGAATGTTGATTACCCCTGCGTATGCCCAGGCTGCGGGCGCCGGCGACACTAGCGGCATGTTGATGTCGCTGCTGCCGTTCGCCCTGATCTTCGTGATCATGTACTTCCTGATTCTGCGTCCGCAGCAGAAGAAGGTCCGTGACCACGCCGACCTCGTGAAGAACATCCGCCGCGGCGACACCGTCGTGACCTCGGGCGGTCTCGTCGGCAAGGTCACCAAGGTCGTCGACGACGATCAGATCGAGTTCGAGATCGCCGATGGCGTGCGCGTGCGGCAGATGCGCTCGATGGTCTCCGGCGTGCGCGCCAAGGGTGAGCCGGCCAAGGAATCCAAGGAAAGCGCTAAGGAAGACGCCGCGTCGAAGTGAGTGCTTCCGCGAGTCTCTCAAGTTTTCCTGCAAATCTCCTGATCTGACAGGTCCAGTCGATGTTGTATTTCACGCGGTGGAAGGCGCTCGGGATTATCCTGACGGCGCTGATCGTGTGCCTCTGCGCGGTCCCGAACTTCTTTCCCGAAGCGCAGGTCAAGACCTGGCCCGCCTGGGCGCAGCGTCGGCTCGTGCTCGGCCTCGATCTCCAAGGCGGCTCCTATCTGCTGCTCGAGGTCGACGGCAACTATGTGAAGAAGGAAAGGCTCGACCAGGTCCGCGACGACGTTCGCCGGACGCTGCGCGATGCCAAGATCGGCTTCACCGGCGGCGTCATCGTGCGCAACGACGCGGCCGAGGTTCGGATCACCAAGGAATCCGACCTGCAGCCTGCGCTCGCCAAGCTGCGCGAGCTGTCCCAGCCGCTGGGTGGACTGGTCGGATCCAGCGGTCAGCGCGACCTGGAGGTGACTGACGCCGGCGGCGGCGTGATCCGCCTCACCATCCCGCAGGCCGCGATGCTCGACCGCATGCGCAAGACCATCGAGCAGTCGATCCAGATCGTCGAACGCCGCGTCAACGAGCTCGGCACCGTCGAGCCCGTCATCCAGCGCCAGGGCAACGATCGCATCCTGGTGCAGGTCCCCGGCCTCCAGGACCCGACCCGTCTGAAGGAATTGCTGGGCAAGACCGCGAAGATGGAATTCCGCATGGTCGATACGTCGGTGCCGCCCGATCAGGCGCAGCAGGGACGTTTGCCGCCGGAATCCGAGCTTCTGATGAGCGCGTCGCCACCGCCCACGCCCTATGTGGTCAAGAAGCAGGTGCTGGTTGCCGGCGGCGATCTGACCGATGCCCAGGCGAGCTTCGACCAGCGCACGAGCGAACCCGTCGTCAGCTTCAAGTTCAATACGTCAGGCGCGCGCAAATTCTCGCAGGCCACGCAGGAGAACGTCGGGTTGCCTTTCGCAATCGTGCTCGACAACAAGGTCATCTCGGCTCCCGTGATCCGCGAGCCCATCACCGGCGGACAGGGCCAGATCTCGGGCAATTTCACCGTGCAGTCGGCCAACGATCTCGCGATCCTGCTGCGCGCCGGCGCGCTGCCGGCACCGCTCACGGTGGTCGAGGAGCGCACCGTCGGTCCGGGCCTCGGCCAGGACTCGATCGAGAAGGGCGAGCTCGCCGCCTATGTCGGCTCGATCCTGGTCATCATCTTCATGCTCTTGACCTACCGGCTGTTCGGCGTGTTCGCCAATATTGCGGTGGCCATCAACGTCGCCATGATCTTCGGCCTCCTGTCGCTGCTCAACGCCACGCTGACGCTGCCCGGTATCGCCGGCATCGTGCTCACCGTCGGCATCGCGGTCGATTCCAACGTGCTGATCTACGAGCGCATCCGCGAGGAATTGCGCGGCGGCCGCAACGCGATCTCGGCGATTGACGCCGGCTTCAAGCGGGCGCTTGCGACCATCCTCGATTCCAACATCACCACTTTCATTGCCGCCGCGGTGCTGTTCTACATCGGCACCGGTCCGGTGCGCGGCTTCGCCGTGACGCTCGGAATCGGCATCATCACCACGGTGTTCACCGCCTTCACCCTGACCCGGCTGATCGTGGCCTGGTGGGTGCGGTGGAAGCGGCCGCAGAGCGTGCCGATCTAGGAGCCTGATCGTGAATCACACCGTTCTCATCGGGCTCGGCGTCCTCATTGCCATTCTCACCGTGGTTGCGGCATTCGGCTGGCTGCCGTCGCTGCGCATCGTTCCCGACGATACCCATTTCGATTTCACGCGGTTTCGCCGGGTCAGCTTCCCGATCTCGGCGGCGCTGTCGATCGTCGCGATCACGCTGTTCTTCACCCATGGACTGAATTTCGGCATCGACTTCCGCGGCGGCACGCTGCTGGAGGTGCAGGCCAAGTCCGGCACAGCCGATATCGCGGCGATGCGTACGAGGTTGGATGGCCTGCGTCTCGGCGAAGTCCAGTTGCAGCAATTCGGCGGCCCCGCGGACGTCCTGATCCGCGTCGCGGAGCAGCCGGGCGGCGACGCCGCCCAGCAGGAGGCAGTGCAGAAGGTCCGCACCGCGCTTGGCGATTCGGTCGACTATCGCCGCGTCGAGGTCGTGGGACCGCGCGTATCGGGCGAATTGCTCGCCTACGGCATGCTCGGCCTGATGCTGGCGATCGTCTCGATCCTGGTCTACCTCTGGTTCCGCTTCGAGTGGCAGTTCGCGCTCGGCGCCATGATCGCCAACGTGCACGACATCGTGCTGACGATCGGCTTCATGTCGATCAGCCAGGTCGATTTCGACCTGACCAGTATCGCGGCGCTTCTGACCATTTTGGGCTATTCGCTCAACGACACCGTCGTCATCTACGACCGTATCCGTGAGATGCTGCGGCGCTACAAGAAGATGCCGATGCCGCAGCTCCTCAATGAATCGATCAACTCGACGCTGTCGCGCTCGATCATCACCCACTTCACGGTGACGCTGGCGCTGCTGGCTCTGCTGCTGTTCGGTGGCCATGCCATCCACAGCTTCACCGCGGTGATGATGTTTGGCGTGGTGCTGGTCGGCACCTATACCTCGATCTTCATTGCGGCCCCGATCCTGATCTATCTCGGCGTCGGCGAGCATCGCGAAGATGCGGCCGATAAGGCTACGCCCGCGAAGAAAAGCAGGGCATGATCCGAACCGCGTGCCCTCGCAGGAGTTTGCGAGGGCAGTAAGCTCATTCGGACGAAGCTCATGGCCGGCGATCCCAACGCACCGCATTTCCCCCGCTCGGCGCCGATCGAAGCCTATGGCAAGGGCGGCTTTGCCTTTGCCGGCATGTCGCATCGGGGATCGCTGCTTTGCCTGCCCGACGCGATCTGGGCTTGGGATATAACGGACCCCGCGAAGATCGACCGCTATTCGCTGGATCGAGTCTTCAAGTCCGCCAACAGCATCGACACGCTCCTGATCGGCACCGGAACCGGAGTCTGGCTGCCGTCGGCGGAACTGCGCCAGGCACTTAAAGCGGCGAGGGTGGTTCTGGATACGATGCAGACCGGTCCCGCCGTGCGTACCTACAACATCATGATCGGCGAACGGCGGCGCGTCGCGGCCGCGCTGATCGCCGTGCCATGAGTGGCTCCGCGCCGCCGCCGGATTCTGCTGCGTTCTGTGCGGACCTCGTGCGCAGCCACGACTTTCCGCGCTATGCCGCGACCCTGTTCGCGCCTGCCGCCGAGCGCCGCGCGCTGCTGGCGCTCTATGCCTTCAATGTCGAGATCGTCCGCGTCCGCGACCAGGTGAGCCAGCCCTTGCCCGGTGAAATCCGCCTGCAATGGTGGACGGACATGCTGTCGGGCCAGGTCCATGGCAGCGCCGAGGGCAATCCGGTCGCGGCGGAGCTGCTCCGCGCGATCCGTGATTTCGACCTGCCGATCGAACCGCTGTCGCTGCTCGTCGACGAGCATCAATTCGATCTCTACAACGATCCAATGCCGACCATGGCGGCGCTGGAGGGCTACCTCGCGGCGACCTCATCGGCGCTGTTCGATCTCGCCGCCCGGATCATGGGACCACCGTCGGAAGCGGCCGAGCATCTCGCCCGCCACGCCGGGCTGGCGCAGGGCATCGTACAGGTCATCGCGAACTTGCCCCGTGATGCGGCGCACCGGCAATTGTTCCTGCCGCAGCAGGTCCTGGCGAGCCACAATTGCAACATGGAGGACGTATTCGCCGGCAAGGAGACGGCGAATTTGCGCGCCGTCCTGGACCAACTCGTGGACGAGGCCGGG
The DNA here is from genome assembly GCF_055811355.1 of Bradyrhizobium sp. WSM4873. Classification (NCBI taxonomy): domain Bacteria; kingdom Pseudomonadati; phylum Pseudomonadota; class Alphaproteobacteria; order Hyphomicrobiales; family Nitrobacteraceae; genus Bradyrhizobium; species Bradyrhizobium sp. WSM4873. The sequence continues at coordinate 27,263 of NZ_JBVVPS010000039.1, forward strand.
CAGCATTTGACCACGGCCTTGTCGCTGTTGCCGGAGGTGTCGGTGTCGGCACGGCCGGCGTTTCTGCCGCTGAGCCAGGTAAGGGCCGACCTCAAGCGCCTGTCGCAGCCCGGGCGCAATCCGTTTACGCCGCAACCGTCATCGCGGCTGCGTACGCTGTGGACGCTTTGGCGGGCTTCACGTTCGCGGGAATTTACCAAATAGCGGTTGGCTTATAGCCTCAAACTGTCAAATGCCCTATGCTGTCCTATGGCTGAGTTGTCGCAAAGCATCTCCTGTGATCTCAGCGGCCTTCCGGTCGCACCGGCCGACATCCATGCCGCCGCCGAGACGATCCGCGGCGCCGTCGTCGAGACACCCTGTAGCTACAGCCGCACGCTGAGCAATATCTGCGGCTGCGACATCTGGCTGAAATTCGAGAACCTCCAGTTCACGTCCTCGTTCAAGGAGCGCGGCGCGCTCAACCGCCTCAAGGCGCTGATGCCGGAGGAGCGCGCCCGGGGCGTCGTCGCGATGTCGGCGGGTAACCACGCGCAGGGCGTCGCCTATCACGCCAAGCGGCTCGGCATTCCCGCCACCATCGTCATGCCGGTCGGCACGCCCATGGTGAAGGTCGAGAACACCAGGCATCACGGTGCCGAGGTGGTCGTGACGGGCGCCACGCTGGAGGAGGCGGCCGCGTATGCGCGCAACCACGGCGAAGCCCGTGGCATGATCTTCGTCCATCCCTATGACGATCCGCTTGTCATCGCGGGGCAGGGCACTGTCGGGCTGGAAATACTCAAGGCCGTGCCGGAGCTCGATACGCTGGTCGTCCCGATCGGCGGCGGTGGCCTGATCAGCGGGATCGCCATTGCCGCGAAATCGATCAAGCCGTCGCTGCGGATCCTCGGCGTCGAGGCCTGGCTCTACCCCTCGATGTACAACGCCATCCACGACGGCAATCTGCCGGCGCGCGGCGACACGCTCGCCGAAGGCATCGCGGTGAAATCGCCCGGCAAGCTCACCACCGAAATCGTCCGCCGCCTCGTCGACGACATTGCGCTCGTCAACGAAGCCGAGCTCGAGCGCGCGGTGGCGACCCTGATCTCGATCGAGAAGACGGTCGTCGAAGGCGCCGGCGCCGCCGGTCTCGCCGCGCTGATGTCCGACCCGTCCCGTTTCGCCGGCCAGAAGGTCGGGCTGGTGCTGAGCGGCGGCAATATCGACACACGGCTGATCGCATCGGTCCTGACCCGCGAGTTGGCGCGCGAGGGGCGGCTCACCCAGCTGTCGCTCGACATCCCCGACAGGCCCGGCCAACTGGCTGCGGTTGCGGCACTGCTGGCCGAGGCCGGCGCCAACATCATCGAGGTCTCGCACCAGCGCACCTTCTCGGATCTTCCGGCCAAGGCGACGCTGCTGCAGCTGGTGATCGAGACCCGCGACAGCGCCCATCTCGACGAGGTCATGGCGAAGCTTGGCGCATCCGGATTGAGTGCGCGCTGTACCTGAGCGGTGCATGATCGCCGCTATCGCGGCGTCAAACCCGCCAAATGGGCGATCAGCCGATCGATCTCGGCTTCCGTATTGTAGTAATGCGGGGAGGCGCGCACCACCGGCGGCAGCGAGCGAATTTCGGCATCGATGCGCGTGCTCGACGGATCTGAGGCACCGATCGTGATGCCGGCTGCGGCCGCGTCGCTGACGACGGCTTCCGCCTCGTAGCCTTCCACCGTGAAGCTGACGATGGCTCCCGGAGCGCGTCCGAGGTCGCGAATTCTGATGCCGCGAATGGACGCAAGGCCGCCCCGGAGGCGGTCCGCCAGCATGCGGCAACGCTGCTCGATGGGGCCGATCCCGATATCGAGGGCATAATCGACAGCCGCGCCGAGCCCAAGCCGGGCTGCGTAGTTGTTCTCCCAGGTCTCGAAACGGCGCGCATCGTCACGCAGCCGATAAGCGTCTCGCGAGACCCAGGGTGCGGCGAAGTGGTCGATCATCGGCGGTTCGAGCGCCTGCAGCGTCGGGCGGCGGACGTAGAGAAAGCCGGTGCCGCGCGGGCCGCGGAGGAATTTGCGACCGGTCGCCGACAGCATGTCACAGCCGATGGCCTCGACGTCGACCACCATCTGTCCGACCGCCTGGCAGGCGTCGAGGAGATAAGGAATGCCTCGCGCTCGCGCGATCTTCCCGACGGCCGCAGCCGGATTGACCAGCCCGCCATTGGTCGGAACCCAGGTGATCGCAATCAGCTTTACGCGCTCGTCGATCATGCGTTCGAGCGCGTCGACCTCGAGCTCGCCGCTGGCATCGCTCGGCACGATGTCGATCGCGACGCCTGTTCGCTTCGCGACCTGAAGAAAGGCGACATAGTTGGCCGCGTACTCTGCTTCGGCAGTCAGGATCCGGTCGCCATCGCGAAACGGAAGCGCGTAGAACGCCATCTGCCAGGCAACCGTCGCGTTCTCCATCAGGGCGATCTCATCGGGCGCGGCATTCAGCAGGCGCGCCACGGCGCCGTAGACTGAATCAAGCCGGCGGGCCTCGTGGTCGGCGGCCGCATAGCCTCCGATCTCGCTCTCCAGATCGATATGCTGCTTCATGGCTTCGACGACAGGAACGGGCATGAGAGCCGCACCCGCGTTGTGCAGGTACGCAAGCCGGGAGGTGGCTGGCGTGTCGGCACGTATTCGCCCGATGTTGATCAAGTGCGCCGCCTTTGCTCTCGCGATCGTCCCGAATAGATTAGACCGCCGAGGAATGCGGACAAGAGGCCAGCTGCAACATCTGATCTCGTCTCAGATGCAGAGGCCGAGCAGCTTGATGTGGCAACCGCTGGATTTCGGCTTGCTCGCGGGCGCGGCCTCGCGCTTCACGGCAACCAGAGGTTCCCCGTCTTTCCTGCCTTTGCCTTTGCCCTTCGGCTCGTAGTCGCCGGCGATCACCATTGCCCAATAGGTGCGTTTGCCGCTGGCGTTTTTCGCGCTCGCGATCCCGACGCGGGAAGCGTTGTGCAGCAGCAGGTTCTTGCGGTGTCCCGACGAGTCGATCCACTGTCCCAGGGTCTTCTCGAAATTGTCGTAGCCGTAGGCGATGTTCTCGGCGGCGCGGCCTGCGCCTGCCGGTGCGACGCGGCGGTTGAACGGGCCGAGTGCGTCGTGACTGAGGTCGTCCTTTGTCGCCATCGCGCGCGCCTGGTCCATGGCGATGCGGTCGAGGGTTGAATCGCGGACGACGCGGACTTCACCATGCTTGAGGCGGAAGCTCGAGATCAGCTCGGCCGGGGACTCGGCCATCGCGGACGTGGTGGCGAGCAGCAGAAGGCCGGCGATCAGGCCGCCAACCACACGGTGCATCATCGTCCCCCGAGTGCCCATGACCCCGCCAAGTCCCTCCGCCAAGCTCGAATACCGGATCGCTTCTCTATCGCCAATGTGGACGCTTCAAGGCGTGATCCACGCTAGCCCGCCGGCAGATCGGCCTCGAAATTGAAGCGGTCGCGCAGGTTCTTGCGCTGCTCCAGGATGTCCTTGAGGAAAGCGCGGTCCTGGTCGTTCTTCATCATCGGCTCGATCAGGTCGAGCTGGTTCATGGCGACCAGTTGCAGGATCTCTGTGCGCGGCTTGCCGTCGGCGTTGCGTGGCAGTGCGTGCACGACCTGGATGTGTTCCGGCGGCTTCGGCCCCTTAGCGGCGCCAAGCTCGTTCCGCAATTGGCCTTCGAGCGCGGCCTGATCGGCTTCGACGAAGGCATAGAGCCCGACACCGGAGCGGCGGTCGGCAAAGGCGACGATGGCGGTGTCGCGCACGGCGGGGTTCTTGCGGATCAGTTCCGCCAGCACCGGCGCGTCGTTGACGAGCCGGCGGCCGCCGCCTTCACGGTCGGTGAAGTTGAACAAGCCGCGGGTGATTGCCCGATAGACCTTCTTGCCGGTCGCGAGCCACAGGTTGGCGGCGAAGGACTTCTTCGCCAGGATCTTGCGCTCACGCGGCGTCAGCGCTTCAGGCGCGTAGGAGCGCTTGTGCTTGAGCAGATGCCGCAAGTCTTCATAGGCGAGGGTGCGATAGAGCCGGCCGCGTCGGTTGAAGCAAGCCGCGAGCTGGAAGTCGGTCACGTAGGCGAGCCCGTCGCGGCCGACCAGCCAGTTCTGTTCCTTGGCAAGGTCGTTGTGGCAGATGCCGGCGCGGCGCAGCCGGCGCAGCGCGGCCTTGGCCGAGCGAAAATAGGCGAGGTCCCCATGCGGCTTCGCCAGATGCAGCGCGACGCCGTCGACAAAGCCACGCACCAGTGCGCGGCGTCCGGCCCACAGCAGCTCGGGGCCGACATCGAGGCCTTTGGCGAGCACCAGCGCATGCTTTTCGCGGGCGAACAGATGGCGGGCCAAAAGGAATGACCACCACGGCACCTCGTCGAGGCGGCGCAGCACCGCGTCGACCTCGCCGTCGTCGTCGCGGAAGCGGCCGCGCTCGACGGTCGAGAACACGTCGCGCTTGAGCAGCACGCCCTCGATCCAGCGCGCCGAGAGTGTTGCGGCGTCGTCTTTGGGAAGGTTCATCGAAAACTCACGCCGCGGCGGCAATGCGCAGGTGATCGGCGATCCAGCGATCGAGATCGGCGAGCGCCAGGGCGCTCATCGCCTGCTTCTTGGCCACCGTCTTCTCGTTGCCGCGCAGCCGGCTTCCGTCGGGCTTTTTCGTCGGTGCGCTGGCGAGCGGCGGGAACAGGCCGAAATTGATGTTCATCGGCTGGAACGAGCGCGTGCCGGGCTCGATGGTCTCGATATGGCCGCCGGTGATGTGGCCGAGCAGGGATCCGAGCGCGGTCGTGCCCGGCGGACTCGCAAGCGTCTCGCCGCGCACGTCCGCTGCCGCATAGAGGCCGGCAATCAGGCCGACGCTGGCGGATTCCACATAGCCCTCACAGCCCGTCATCTGGCCGGCAAAGCGCAGTCGTGGTTGTGCGCGCAGGCGCAACTGGCCGTCGAGCAGCTTTGGCGAGTTGAGGAAGGTGTTGCGATGCAGGCCGCCGAGGCGGGCAAATTCGGCCTTCTCCAGCCCCGGAATGGTGCGGAAAATGCGTTGCTGCTCGCCGTATTTCAGCTTCGTCTGGAAGCCGACGATGTTGTAGAGCGTGCCGAGCTTGTTGTCCTGGCGCAGCTGCACGATCGCGTAGGCCTTTGTGGTGGGATCGTGCGGATTGGTGAGGCCGACCGGCTTCATCGGCCCGTGGCGGAGAGTCTCGGGGCCGCGTTCCGCCATGACCTCGATCGGCAGGCAGCCGTCGAAATAGGGCGTGTTGGTCTCCCATTCCTTGAACTCGGTCTTCTCGCCGGCAACCAGCGCTGCGACGAAGCCGTCATACTGCTCCTTCGTCATCGGGCAGTTGATGTAGTCGGCACCGGTGCCGCCGGGACCGACCTTGTCGTAGCGCGACTGGAACCAGGCCACCGACATGTCGATGGTTTCGCGGTGCACGATCGGTGCGATCGCGTCGAAGAAGGCGAGGGCGTTCTCGTCGGTCAGCTCGCGGATCGCGTCGGCCAGCGGCGCCGAAGTGAGGGGGCCGGTCGCAACGATGACGTTACTCCACTCGGCCGGCGGCAGGCCTGCGACCTCGCCGCGGGCGATCTCGATCAGGGGATGATCGTTCAGCGCCTTGGTGACGGCCGCTGAGAAGCCGTCGCGGTCTACCGCAAGCGCGCCGCCGGCGGGCACCTGGTTGGCGTCGGCTGCGCGCATGATCAGCGAATCGAGGCGCCGCATCTCGGCATGCAGCAGGCCGACGGCGTTGTTGGCGGCATCGTCCGAGCGGAACGAATTGGAGCAGACGAGCTCGGCAAGCCCATCGGTGCGGTGTGCCTCGGTCATGCGGGTCGGCCGCATTTCGTGGAGCACCACGGGCACGCCGGATTTGGCCACCTGCCAGGCGGCTTCGGAGCCGGCAAGGCCTGCGCCGATCACGTGCACAGTATTTGATTGGGGTCCTGTCATGGGCGGACAGGTAGCGCTTTTCGGCGGTCAGTGGAATCGCCGAGATCGAGTTTTCTGCCTCCGGATGCGACAACGCCCGCACGAGGCGGGCGCTATCGGTTCGTCCGGTTAAGGGCTGAACGATATCAGCCCTGATACTGACCGGCGGCAACGCGCGGGATGTCCGAGCGATCGAGGCCGATATCGGCCAGCTCGCGATCGCTGAGCTGGGACAGCTCGGCAACATTGCGCTGATAGTCCCGGAAAGCCTGGATCATGCGGATGAGCGAGAGCAGCATTGGTAGTCTCCTGTAGTTCGATTCAGCTCTTGCCCGAGCCTCATCGTTGAAATGAATATAGATGAGAGTGGTGCAGTGCGAAAGTTCCGATGTTGCGATGCAGCTAAGCGTTGGATGCATGGCATCGGTAACGGACGATTAACCCAGGAGCACTCCCGCCCAAAGGGTGGGCGGAATGGGAAAAAAGGTGCTGGAAATGCCCGTCAATTCACGGATTTATCGCAGATCAGCCGGTTCCATTCGCATGCGAATAGGCTGCTTTTCGGTCGTCAGCAAGCTGGTTGACTAGCCTCTATACCCAAGTCTTGCATGCGCGAATCGCATGATAGCGGAGTAATAGAACTGAATCATAATTCAATTACCGGCAGTCGCGTACCCTTTGCCAGCTGTAGGCAGCGGTGCGATTGGACCCGCGGATCGACATGACGAGGACGCTGGTGCAGTGGCACACACGCCGAACTATGGGGCTGCTAGGGGGCGCGCGCGAGCTGGGTGGCGAAATAAGCGATGGTCTTGGAGTAGACCTCGCTCTTGTTCCACTGCTGCAGCACCGCGAAGTTCGGGCTGCCCGGCTGCCAATCCTTGCCCTTCTGCCAGCCATAACCGGCAAGATAGTTCGCCGTGGAAGCGAGCACGTCGGGGGCGTTGTGCAGGAGATCGCGCTTGCCATTGCCGTCGAAATCGACGGCGTATTTCATCCATGACGACGGCATGAACTGGGTCTGTCCGAGCTCGCCGGCCCAGGCGCCCTTCATGTCGGCCGGTGCGAGGTCGCCGCGCTGGACGATGCGGAGCGCATCCAACAGCTCGGCGCGAAACTGCTCGGAGCGCCGGCAGTCATAGGCCAGCGTCGCCAGCGAGCGGATGGTCGCGAACTTGCCGGTATTGACGCCGAAATCGGTCTCGAGACCCCAGATCGCGACCAGCACCTCGCCGGGCACGCCGTAGGTCTGCTCGATGCGCGACAGCACCGAGCCGTATTGCTTCATCATGTTGGAGCCGCGCGTCAGGCGCGGCGGCACCATGCGGCCGGAAAACTCCTCGAAGGTCTGGCTGAAGACCTTCTGCGAGCGGTCGCGGTTGAGCACGTTCTGATCGAGCGTCACACCGGCGAGCCCGGCGGAAATGGCCTGTTGCGAGACGCCTTTGGCCGCGGCGTCGGTTTTGAAGTCTGCAAGCCACGCGTCGAAATTGCCCGAGCCGCAGGCAACCGCGGCGAGCGCGGGCTGAGCGGATAGGATGGATGCGGTGATGGCTAAGGCGGCGAGGGCGAGACGAGAAATCGTCGGGGTCATTCGAGCAAATAAATTCCGTGAAGTGATCTGACCAGCGCACGCAATCTCGATGGAAACCGCGGCCAAAGCAAGGCGTATGACAGTCAGCGATCCTGCCCGCACCGGGGCAGGATCGCATCTCACGATATCGTCAGGCGTCGGTCCGATTGCGCCAGGGGAAGAGGTTGACGGGGAAGTCGGCGGCCGGCTTGCGTGGACGATGCGGCGGAGGCGGCACCGGACGCGCGCCCGGATCGGCGGCGATCACTTTCCGGTAGAGATGCCAGGTGGCATGGCCGAGCACGGGGACCACCACGGCAAGCCCGAGGAAGGCGGGAATCGTGCCCAGCGCCAGCAGGACGGCCACGATCAGGCCCCAGGCGGCCATCGGCACCGGGTTCTTCGCGACGACGCGCAACGACGTCACCATGGCCTCGAACGCGCCGGCATGGCGGTCGAGCATCAGCGGGAACGAGACGGCGCTGATGCAGAGCGCCGCAAGGGCGAACAGGAAGCCGGTGCCGCAGCCGACCACGATCAGCCACCAGCCTTGCCGGCTCGTGAGCACGCGCGTCAGAAAATCCGAGATCCCGGACGCGCCTTCATAGCCGAAAGCAGCGACGTAGATCGCCTGCGCGGTCGCAACCCAGGTCACGAACAGGGCCAGCAGCAGCGCGCCGAGGCCGAGCATGGCGCCGAAGGAGGGCGAACGCAGCACCTCCATGGCATCCCAGGCGCTGGCCTCTTCATAACGCTCCCGCCGGCTGGAGAGCTCGTAGAGACCGAGAGCGGCGAACGGGCCGATCAGGGCGAAGCCAGCGGCCAACGGAAACAACAACGGCAGCACTGAATAGCCCATCACCACGCGGGCGAGCACGAGGCCCAGCACGGGATAGATCACGCAGAGGATGATGGCGTGGCTCGGCACCGCCTTGAAATCGTCCCAGCCGCGCTTGAGCGCATCGTGCAGATCGGAGAGTTGGATGGTTCGGATCACCGGTCCAGCCGCTTCGGCGGTCTGGCCCATAGTTGGGACATTGCCCTGGTAGAGTGTGGCCATGGTCGCTAGCTCCCTTGCCATGCGGCCGCATCTGGCGCCAGCAACGGCGCAAGTGGCCGCTATTCTGAGTTTCGCGATCCCGACCAGACGCGAATTCCGGATGGCGTCGCGAACTGAACATCAAGCGTACGCCCATTTGCGAGTCCTGTCCCTCACGCTTGGGTGAGATTCGATGCCGCAGCGCAACCTCGACGATGTCATTCGGTCGTCATTCCGCCGCAGATAAGCTGATGCTGCGTGTTGGTTCGCGGAACTTCGCGGGCGCAACGACGCATCTTGGTCTATAAGGGCCACTCAAGGCCCTTCCACGGGTCCTTTTCGGGGAGCAGACATGAGCATTTTCGGGAAAATTATGGGCGCGATCTTCGGTAGCCATCCAGCTTCCGCCGCGCCCGCAGGCAGCGCACCGTCGGGCAGCGCGCCCGCAGGGGCCGCGCCGGGCGGATCGGCGCCTGCGGCGACGGTGGACGTTGCCTCAATCGTCGACGCCGCGGTCGCCGCGCACAAGGGCGAAAAGCTGGAATGGCGCACCTCGATCGTCGACCTCATGAAGGCGCTCGACATCGATTCCAGCCTCGCCGCGCGCAAGGACCTCGCCAAAGAGCTCGGCTACAGCGGCGACACCAACGATTCCGCAAGCATGAACGTCTGGCTGCACAAGCAGGTGATGTCCAAGCTCGCGGCGAATGGCGGCAAGCTGCCGCCGGAGATCAAGCACTGACCGATCGCCCGCTCGCAATCCAAGGGCCCGCGATCGGGCGGGCCCTTTTGCATTCAGGCGACGAGATCCGCATCTTCCGGATGTCTGTCGAGATAGTCGACGACGAAGCCGCAACCGGCGATCACCTTCCTGCCGTCGCGACGGATCAATTCCAGCGCGCCCTTGACCAGCTCGGAGCCGATGCCCCGGCCGCGCAGCGCACGCGGCGTCTCGGTGTGGGTGATGATCACCGCCGACGGCGTCAGCCGGTAATTGGCGAAGGCGATCTCGCTGCCGACATCGAGCTCGAAGCGGCTTCTGTCCTTGTTGTCCCGTACCGATGGCGCCATGCAAAATCCTTCCGACGTACTGCTTGCCTCTGATCTAGGCGCCTGAACCAGCCCTTGCCAAGGTGCGACCAAGAGAGGTTGCCGCAGGGGAGATATCCGGAAAATGCGTGTCCCGCTCAGCCGCCTGGCGCTGCTCGCCGCGCTGATCTCGCCGGCGCCGGCGCCGGCTGCGGCGGCAGGCGGTCCGGCTTGGGAGGCTTGCGTCGGATTGACCAGCACGCCGGACGAGCGGATCAAGGCTTGCTCGACCGTGATCGAAACGAAAAGCGAGAGCGGACCTCGGCTCGCCGGCGCTTATTGCAATCGCGGTCATGGCCTCACCGAGAAGCGCGAGCTCGAGGCGGCGTTGTCCGATCTCGACGAGGCGGTCAGGCTCGACCCCGGTTATGCCTGCGCCTACAACAATCGCGGCCGTGTCTACAGTTTCAAGCGCGACTATGATCGCGCCATCGCCGATTACGACAAGGCCATCAAGCTCGATCCGTCGCTGGCGCTGGCCTACAGCAATCGCGGCGAGTCGCGTTTCAACAAGGGCGATCTCGACGGTGCGTTTGCCGACTTTGACGCGGCGATCAAGCGCGATCCCAAATACGCGATGGCCTACGCCAATCGCGCGTTGGTGTATTACCGCAGGCACGACATGGCGCACGCCATCGCCGATTACACCACGCGGATCAAGCTTGCGCCAGATCTGCTCGCCTATATCGACCGCGGCAACGTGTATCGCGACAGCGAGCAGCTCGATCGCGCCGCCGCCGATTATGGCGAGGCGATCCGTGTTGCGCCGACCGACGCGCGCGGTTGGCGCAATCGCGGCATGATCCGGCTCTATCAGGGCGACAGCAAGGGCGGCGTTTCCGATTACGACAAGGCGCTGCAATACGATCCCTCCGACGTGTTCTCGTGGAACAACCGCGGACAGGCTAAGCTGCGGCTCGGCGACAAACAGGGCGCGATTGCCGATTTCAGGAAGGCGCTGGAATTGAAGCCGGGCCTCCAGACAGCACAGGAGTCATTGCGGAAGCTCGGGGCGCTGTAGCTCTCGGTTGCTTCTCGCGACGACGGGGTTGGACTTCCTCCAGGTCCTGATAGGCCGGATACTTCAATCGGTCGCCTTGGCGAGCCTGGAATCCTCCGGCTGCGCCTGCGGGCGCAGGCATCCCTGGCAGATGACGAGGGAACGGTTGACCCTGGCGTCCTGTTCAGCCTCGATTCCGTCCTGCGCCTGCCACCATTCCTTCGAATAGGGCTGAAGCCCGGCTTGCGACCTGTTGCGCTCGGATCGCGCGACGGTCCGTGTTGATTCTGAGCCAGCGCGCGGGTGATTGGGATTCTCGCCGGCGCCGTCCCAGGCATAGCGCGCAGGCGTGAAGGCGGGATCGGAGGCGAGGTGCGCTTGTGGGCCCGCGGCGCATCCGGCAAGCGCCAGCGACAAGACGAGGAGGGCGGGCGCTTTGACCATGATGCGGCACTCTGTACGCGACAACTGACGAAGGTTGCGCCGATCATGTTTAAAATTTCCTGAACGATCGCGGCTGCGCTGACGACCAATGCCAATGCGATATCTGATCCTCCTGCTCGTCCTGTTCGCAACCGCTGCGCGCGCCGAGAACGCAAAGCCGTTCAATCCCGCCGACTATCCGCCCGGCGTGCAGAAGGCCGTGCGCTACGCGAACGAGGAATGCGAGAGCCAGGGCGGTGGCGCGGTGACTTTTGCGCCCGATACGGTGCGCAGGATCGATCTGACCGGCGACGGTCGCGACGACTACATCGTCGATTTCAGCGACACCAGATGCGGCGATCGCGAGACGACCTATTGCGGAACCGGCGGCTGCATCATGAACATCCTGGTCACGTTGCCGGACGGCAGTGTGCAACCCGTCTTCGATGGCCATGTCCGCAGCTACGAGATCAAGCCGAAGCCAACGAAGCGGGGTGCGGGGCGCACCATCCGTTTCGATCTGCATGGCAGCTATTGCGGCGGCTTTGGTGCGCAGGCCTGCGTCAAGGAGAGGGCCATCTCGGTGGCGCCGTTCGCGTTCAAGCAGCCTTAGGGCAGCTTCGCGGGCGGTGGCCTTGCAGGGGCACTGGCGATGGCGATAAATGGGCTGCAATGAGCGGGGGGCTCGCGTGCCGTCCGCCGCCGAAGAGGAAGCCCGATGCAGCCCTTGCGCATGTCCCGTCGCGTCATGAATCTCGCTCACATGCTGACCCAGAATGCGCGGCGGCATGGGGCGCGTCCCGGTTTCGTCTGGGGCGATAGATCCTGGACCTGGCGGGAGATCGATGCGCAGGTCTCGGCGCTGGCGGCAGCACTGGCCGCGCGCGGCATCGCGAAGGGCGACCGCATCCTCGTCCATTCCAAGAACGGCGACGAGATGTTCTTCTCGATGTTCGCCGCGTTTCGGCTCGGCGCGGTCTGGGTACCGACCAATTTCCGACTGATGCCGGACGAGGTCGCCTATCTCGCACAGGCCTCCGGCGCGAAGGCCTTTCTATGCCATGCCGATTTTCCCGAGCACGCCGCGGCCGTGACGGGTGGAGCGCTGGAATTCACCTGGAGCATCGACGGTCGGGCGCCCTTTGCTGAGACGTCGGTTGCGGATTCCGTCGCGTCGCGTGCCGGCACGGTGGTCGACAACGTCGCGGTCGAGCACGACGATCCCTGCTGGTTCTTTTTCACGTCGGGGACCACCGGCCGGTCCAAGGCTGCGGTGCTCACCCACGGCCAGATGGGTTTTGTCGTCACCAACCATCTCGCCGATCTCACCCCCGGCGTCACCGAAGCGGATGCCTCGCTGGTGGTGGCGCCGCTTTCGCATGGCGCCGGCGTGCATCAGCTGGTTCAGACCGCGCGCGGCGTGCGCACGGTGCTGCTGCCGACGGAGAAATTCGACATCGACGAGGCGTTCCGCCTGATCGAGGCGCATCGGGTCAGCAATCTCTTCGTAGTGCCGACCATTCTGAAGATGATGGTTGAGCATCCCGCCGCCGACAAATACGATCATTCCTCGCTGCGCCAGGTGATCTATGCGGGTGCGCCGATGTATCGCGAGGACCAGAAGGCTGCGCTCAGGAAGCTCGGCAAGGTCATCGTGCAGTATTTCGGCCTCGGCGAGGTGACCGGCAACATCACCGTGCTGCCGGCGGCGCTGCATGATCCCGAGGACGGGCCGCACGCGAAGATCGGCACCTGTGGCTTCGAGCGTACCGGCATGCAGGTCTCGATCCAGGACGACGAGGGCCGCGAACTCGGCGCCAACCAGAGCGGCGAGATCTGCGTGATCGGCCCCGCCGTGCTTGCCGGCTACTACGACAATCCCGAAGCCAATGCGAAGGCGTTCCGCAATGGCTGGTTCCGCACTGGCGATCTCGGCCACATGGACGAGGAGGGGTTCGTCTACATCACGGGACGAGCCTCCGACATGTACATCTCCGGCGGCTCCAACATCTATCCGCGCGAGATCGAGGAGAAAATATTGACCCATCCTTGCGTCGGCGAGGTCGCGGTGCTCGGCGTCCCCGATGCGACCTGGGGCGAGGTCGGGGTTGCCGTCTGCGTCGCGCGCGAGGGCGCCAAGCCGGTGAGCGAAGCGGAGATGGCGGCGTTCCTCAGCCCCAAGGTGCCGCGCTACAAGATGCCGAAGCGGTTCTTCTTCTGGGAGGCCTTGCCGAAATCCGGCTACGGCAAGGTTCCCAAGCGGATGGTTCGCGACGAGCTCGAGGCGCGCGGGCTGCTCGATCTCGACAAGACACGGGCAGGCTGAGCGAAGGTCATGCGCAGCATCAAGCAGCCCGGCGCGCCGGTCGCCGAACGCATCCAATGGGTGGAGGCGAGGGGACGCGCCTTCTCCTTCACGCTTCAAGCAGGTCTGCCGCTGCTGGAAGCCGCGCGCCGCGGTTTTGCCGCGGAGGGATTTGCCGGCGGTGTGCTCAGCTTCGGGCACGGCGCGCTCGGGCCGTTCGGCTATGTCATGCCGGCGCTGTCGAAAACGAGTGAGAACGCCGCGTTCTATAGCGACACATTCCGGCCCAGCGGCGTGACGCGCACCAGGCTCGGCAGCATGACTTTGGGCATGCGCGATGGCGCGCCGTTCTTTCATTGCCATGGACTGTGGACGGAGGCCGATGGCCGCACCAGTGGCGGCCACATGCTGCCGGACGAGACTGATGTCGCCGAGCCGTTCGAGGTCGAGGCCTTCGGTATTGATGGAGCGATGTTTGCCGCGGAGCCAGATCCCGAGACCAATTTCAAGCTGTTCGGGCCGATGGCGGCTGCGAGCACCGGCGCACGCACGATCAGCCGCGCTTTCGCGTTGCGGCTGCGCCCCAATCAGGATTTCGCCTTCTGTCTCGAAGACTTCTGCCGCGCGCACGGCATCGCGCGCGCCAGGATCCATGGCGGCGTCGGTTCGACCATTGGGGCGCGCTTCACCGATGGCGGCGTGACCGAGCCCTTCGCGACTGAGCTTGCGGTAACCGGCGGCACGATTGCGGCCGGCTCCTCCGGCGCGCTCGAAGCCGCGCTCGACGTCGCCCTGATCGACTACACCGGCGGCATAGCGGAGGGCCGCCTGATCCGTGGCGACAATCCCGTGCTGATGACCATGGAGCTGGTGCTCGAGGTGTTGGACTAGTCCCGGCGAGCGATCATCAGTGGGTGCGTAGCTTGGCAATGGCCAAGTATGTGGAGTCGCTGATCCCCGAACCGGATCCCTGAAACAGGTTGAGCAGGGGGGATTGACCCTGGCCGGTGCTCTGACTGTTTCTGATGTCATACATGGCGGAGAAACGGTTCAAAAGCTTCGTAACCTTCGCGGGATCCGACAGATCCTTGATCTTCATGAATCTGTCCACGAACTTGGCCTGCTGATCGATCGGCATCGCCGCCATCGAGTCAGGCAGATCGAAGGTGGTCCTGAACACCTCCGAAAGAGCCTTGTCGGCAAGGATGTCGTACGCGGACGTGATGTCCCCCGCCTTTCGCTGGAAATAGAGCGCCAGGCGCACGCCGGGATTCGCATTCCCTTGCTGCTGCTCCAGGCTTTGCTCGACATAGTTCGCTTGTGTCTCCCGAAACTGATCCCGCTTCTGCGGACCCATCATCGGAAGACGCGCGACGTTGCCTTTGCTGTCGAAATTGAACGACGCCACGATTTCGGCAAAGCGAGGATCGCTCTGGGTGTTCGCGAAGCTCTTTGGATCGTTCAGATCGGAGCTGAAGATCTTCTTGAGAAATTCGGTGCTGACCTTCTTGGGATCCAGACCCTTGGCCAGGAGAATGAAATCGACCATCGGCCTGTTTGCGAGAAGATCGGAAACGCCGTCGATGCCGGCGATCGCTTGCTGATATTCCGACGCATCCTTCGTGGCCTGCGCCCGAACCGCGGCCTGTTGCTGGGGAGTTGCCGTGCTTGCGCTCTTCACCGCTCCAATGACGTAGTCCTTCGCGATCTGGAGGACTTCAGCCGAGTCCTGAGCTACCAAGGGGGTCGTCAGATTGCCTTTTGCGTCGAAGTTGAAGGCGCGGGCCAGTCCCAAATATCGATTGTCCTTGAGGGTATAGACGTAGCTCTTGGGGTCGTTGAGGTCGCTTTCGAGCACAGCCTTGACAGCCGCCGGCGAGACGTTTGCGGGATCGAGGCCGACGGCTCCCAGCGCAAAATTGTACACGCCCGGTGTCGATACGAACGCCTCGACTGAATCGATCTTGAGGATGGCTGTTCTGAATTGCCTGATTGCAAAGGCTTCGTTCAACGGGCTTGCCGCCGAATAGACGTCGGACTTGCTGTCGTCGAACTTCTGTTTCGTGATCGTGACATTTGCTGCAGTCTGCGCCGACACACCTGACGGAAGCGACCCGTCGGAGGAAAACTCGAACGCACCGGCCAGGTCGACGAAGCCGCCAATCGTCCCTATCTGGTCGCTGAGGCTGGAAATGCTGCTCGCATATGATTCCAGGTGATACTTTTCGACCAGGATCTGGACGTTCAACTGGGTCACGTTCGCGCCCGGTTGCGATAATTGGGTGGTGTAGTCGGCTATCCTTGAATTGGCCGCGGTGACATCCGATCGGGCTTGGGCAAGGTCGGCGTTGAGGCCACTCAACTGAGAAGCGAAAGTGGTGTTGACGTAGCTGTTGGGATCGGACGGATCGCTGCGCAAGACCTGGCTTATCGTGTCACGCGACCACTTGCCTTGATCGATCCCGTACGCTGAATAGACATAATTGCGAAGTCGGTCGTTGTTCAGGAGCTGGTCTGCACTGCTGATGTTGCCGATTTCGGCGCTGTAGTAATTCGAGTCGCTGGCAAGTGCATCGACCTGGCTCTTCCTGGTGGCCGTGTACAGACCGATCATCTCATCGGTCTGGTTCTCCGATTGCGCAACCGGCGTGGCGCTGCCATTGAAGGAAAATGCCGCGGCGAACTCGCGATAGCGCTTGTCGACCAGCTTGTTGACGAAGCTGTTTGCGTCGGAGAGGTCGCTCTCCAGCACCTTTTTCATGAAGGCCTTGGCGTAGGCCATGTCTTCCAGGCCATATGCCTTCGTTGCATAATGATAAAGGCGATAGTCTTTCATGAAGTCGTCGACGGACTTTACCTTGCCGATGTGGGCCTTGTAATAGGCGGCCTCTCGCGCCACGTCCTGTTGCTGTTCGACCCGCGTCAGGGACTGCTTGAGATTGCGCGTGATGTAGCTGTAACTGAAATACGTTGATACCATCGCGCACTCCTCGCGGCTGTTGCGGTCCCGGACGTCCGTCAATCATTGCGGGGTCGCGAGGTGGGGGCTGGCTTCATGCCAGGAAACTATCTCAGCTGCGTCTTCCCATGACGATTCTGGTCACATTCTCAGGTTACAATTTGCGTCCAAGTGACGGATACCGGGTTTTGTTGCCGTTTGTTTCTAGCTGTTTCCCAGATGCAGCTTTCGCGAGGCTTTCGTACTTGGCATGTTGCTGTCGCCAGCGCGCCAGATAGAGTTCCACGCTCGTGTCCCGGACAAGCTGCAACGCGTAAGCGTTGCGGCGTAGAGCCGGGATCCAGAAACCGTGCATTTGCCGCTGCGTGGGCCCCGGCTCTGCGGCGCCCCGCCGAAGGGGCGCTGCGCCGCGTCCGGGGCACGCGCGCAAAATCCATCTTCGCATTTCAATCCACAGAGTCCGCGCAGTTTCGCATTCTCGCGGCCTGTGCGGCCCGAGCTTTGCGGAATTCTTTGCCCTCAAAAATGCCGAGGGCGCAGGGAAGACCGGGTGCCGGCTGGCACCCACGGTCCACTGTGCGAAGGTTGCGCTACAAGAGGCTGCACAGCGGCATACAGGTGAAGCCCAACACACGGCCTTCCCTGCGCAGTGGTTTGACGGCTTATGCCGAGCTCTCCCCGGGGAGCGATGCACTATTGCCCCCGTCGCCTTGCGGATGGCTGATGCGCCTGCCCGGTCGGGCCGCCACATCACCGCAACACTTGGCGCACAGACCCCGGGCGCCAGGACCACACGATTTTGCCGTACGCGGGCTGCACCGGTCGTGTGCGCGACGCCTTCGCTCACGGTTGCCCGCCCTGCAAAGCCCTTCGCGCCGACGCCGCCTGCGTCCACCACGTCCCATCCCGCGTTCGTGACGATCGCGATCTGCCCCTCGGCCGGGTTGGGATGGCTCTCTATATGATAATCCGAAATACGGATAAAGAGAAATATTTTTACGCACCATGATTGACCCTCTGCTTGGGTGTTTTGCCCCGCCGGGCGGCAAGGGGTTGTGGGGCGCGCGGACGGCCGCCGCAACGCGGCCACGAACGGGTCTCCCCCCGGCCGCAAAATGCGCTACCATGATCCCAGCGCGCATCAAGTCGCGCATGATCAATGAGACGCATGAGGAAACGAGATGAGGGTGACGATTGGACGGCGCACGGTCCTGGCCGCGGTGCTGACGGCCGCGGGCGCGGCGGCTCTGACGGCGGCGTTTGGCCCGGTTTTGACGTCGGCCTGGGCCCACGGGCCGACCCGGCAGAAGGTGCGCGAATCCATCGAGATCAACGCCGCTCCGGCCAAGGTGTGGGCCGCAATGGGCAATTTCCAGGACATGAGCTGGCTGCCGCCGGTTACCAAGACCGAGGGCGAGAAGGGCAACGAGATCGGCGCCACGCGGAAGCTGACGCTGACGGGAGGCGCGACCGTCGACGAGGAGCTCTACAAGTTCGACGCCGCCGCCATGAGCTATTCCTACCGGATCACCAATGTGGACGTGAAGGTGCTGCCGGTGACCAATTATTCCTCGACCTTGACGGTGACGCCGAACGGCGACGGCAAGGGTGCGACGCTGGAATGGGCAGGCGCGTTCTACCGCGGCTTTCCCAACAACGATCCGCCGCCGGAGCTGAGCGACGAGGCGGCCAAGACTGCGGTGAGCGGGCTCTACAAGGCCGGCCTCGAGTCGTTGAAGAAGAAGATCGAGAGCGGAAGCTGACGGTGCGGGCGCTGGTCCTGGCGGCGCTCGCCGTCAGCCTTTGCCTGGACGGCATCGCGCACGCCTCCGCTGAGGAGGCGTTCGTCACCAACCAGCTCAGCGACGATCTGATGGTCGTGGACCTCGCCACCGCGCGCAGCGTTGCGACGATCCCGATCGGCGGCAAGCCGGCCGGCGTCGCCGTCAGCGCCGACGGGCGTTTTGCCTATGTGACGAGCCCGGATGCCAAGGCCGTGACGGTGGTGGACGCGGCAACGCGGCAGGTTGCGGGACGGATCGAGGTCGGCGGCGGGCCGCTCGGCATTGCCGTCGCGCCGGATGGCCGCACCGTCTATGTCGCGGACTGGTACGCAGCCGCCGTGCGGGTGATCGACGCGGCGAGCCGCAGCGTCACGGCCAGCATTGCGGTCGGCGCCTCGCCGTCGGGCCTCGCGGTGACGCCGGACGGCAAGCTGCTGCTCTCGGCCGACCGCGACGACGACAGCGTCTCGGTGGTGGACACGGCGACACGCCAGCGCAGGGCGACCATCAAGGTCGGCACCCGTCCGTTCGGCGTCACAATCGATGCCGAGGGCAAGCGCGCCTACACCGCCAATGTCGGCTCCGACGATGTCTCGGTGATCGACATCGCAGAGGCGCGCGAGATCGGGCGCGTGCCGGTCGGGATGCGGCCTTATGCGGTGGCGCTGGCTCAGGACCGCGGCTTCGTCACCGACCAGTATGGTGGCACTGTCAGCGTGTTCGATCTGGCGACCTTGAAGCCGATCAAGCGCATCAATGTCGGCGATTATCCCGAAGGCATCGCCGCGACCGCCGACGGCAAGCGCATCATCGTCGCCTGCTGGGAAAGCAATACGCTCGACATCATCGATGCCGCCGAGCTGAAGCTGATCGGCGAGGTCAAGACCGGCGACGGCCCGCGCGCGTTCGGGGCGTTCTTGCGCAGGACGGAGTAGGGGATTGTAGCCTGCATGGAGCGAAGCGGAATGCGGGGACACTTTCCCGGATTGCGCGTTGCTCCATCCGGGCTACGACGCCGGGCGCAATGCGCGCGCAATCTCGTCCATCCGTTCAAACATGTGATCTGGCGCCAGCGCCCGCAGCGCCGCCGGCGCCGCATAGCCCCAGCCCACCGCGCCGCAGGCAATCCCCACGGCCCGCGCCGCTTCGATGTCACGCACCTCGTCGCCGATCGCAATGACCTTGCCCGGCGCCACGCCGGCGCGCCGCATGACCCGTCGAAATTTTGACGGCTTGCCGAACAGCGACGCCGCGCAATCGAAATGGGCGAACAGTGCCGCACAATCGCCGAGCTTCTCGCGCGCATTGGCCTCGCTGTCCGACGTCACCAGCGCGAGCTGCACGCCGTTCTCCGCCAGCGTCCGCAGCATCGTTTCGACCCCGGCGAACAGCGCAATCTCCGCCGCCGCCTCCGCCTTCAGCCGCCGCGCATGCCGCGCGATCGCCGGCAGCTTCCACAGGGGCACCTCAAGCCGGCTGAGAATCTCGCGCGACGAAGCATGCCGCAGCCCTTCGACGTCCTCATCCGCAACACGGCGAAAGCCGAAGCGGTCGGCGACATCGTTGATGGTCCGCAGGAACCACGGGAAGCTGTCGGCCAGCGTGCCGTCGAGATCGAAGATGGCGAGGGAGTAGGGCATGGATTCCGCGGCGTCCGCAACTCTCACAGTTGCGGAAATCATTTTGAGAGATTGGAAACGCCGGCGTTCCGGCAGCTGGCTTACGACGCGCCGACGCAATCACTCCTCAGATCGACGCTTGCTTTTCGACGGTGGACGCTTTTTTGGTGGCTTCCCAATTGTCTGGATTTGCGTCAAGGTCGCGTGCTCCACCGTCGCGCCCTTGCCAAGTGCTACCGCTTGGCGCGCCGAATAGCTGTCTCCGGCTACTGAAATCGCTTGGGCGTTAATTTGAAAACCATAGAAATCACCATAAATGTTTAGTCTCTCGATCGAAATGTTTCCTCCCATTATTTGCTTGAGGGGGAATTCAACAGGATTCGAAAAGTGATTCATATGCTCATCGAAGTCGGTCAAAATCGGCCGTTTGCTGTCTGAATATCGCCCTGCATAGTTTTCAAGCCAATCCGTTGCCTCAGCCAATCCGTCGCTCCCACGACTTGGGTCGAACGAGCAGAATGTCCATTGCTTTCTAAGATCTGTTTCGTATCCATCTAATGAAACTCTCGATGGTCCTCTCGCTCCACGGCTGTCTTCGTTTTTATAATAGCTTCCGGCAAACATCACGGATGCCGTCGCGATCAACTTGGTGGATGGGCTCCCGATAAAAGATATTGCGTCTGCGAACAGATAGTATTTTGGGACACAGCGATCGCTGATGATTAGTTGAGTGTGCTTAGGTGGAACACGTAGGCGACCAGCAATGCTCGCAACACAAGAGCCGCGTCTCTCTATTTCTGTACCGATGCGATCATACAGGTATTCAGGGAGCGCAATAATGATGCCTTGATGAGCTATTCCGTTCGAAGATGCCCCTAGTAGGTAAAAGACTTGTCGTTCGATACTGAACGATTGGAGGCGGACACAGCCGATACCACCCAGAACCATTTCTGCCTTTCCAGCGGGATAATATTCGTTATTGGTCCATGAGAAGAATTCGGCTGCACGATCTCTGGCTGTTGCTGCTTCAGGGGTGAAGTATCTGCCGGGAGCGAGTGGGCTCCACTCGGTGACACAGAATTCTGATAACAACAATCGATGGCCCTCCCGGACACGTCGGGTGTTTAGGTCGGTCCAAAGTGATTGATTTTCGGAATATACCGTAGGAGTTGGAGTGCGAGTTTCAATATCCGTAGAATTAAGGTCGGCAATCACCGGCCTGAACCCCAAATTATCATCTAAGTAGCTTGTAACGCTTTCAGGGCGTTCCTCGCGTGAGACGTCTCCACGAAAGTGAGCAACGCGGCGTTCCAGGTCGATCGACGACTCATCCATTGGTCCCTCCTCGGCGATGCAGACAACCTTGAATGTTTGCACACTCTGTGGTGGCATGTCTGCAGGTTAGAAGGGAGATGATTATGGGTAAATCGAGCTTCACGGGAAATCAGGTGGCCGCGATGGGGCCGGGTGCCACCGCTAACAACGTCACGATGATTCAGCTCTCGAAGGGGCAGATTGACCCGCAGGAGCTATCTAAACAATTGGGGATGCTCCGAATTGCGCTCAAGGGTGAAGCTTCGACCGCTGATCATGATGTGGCTATCGGTGGCGTTGCTGCTGCCGAAAAAGCGGCAGCGGAAGGTGATGGCTCAGCTGCGCTGCAGCATCTTAAAACGGCGGGGAATTGGGCACTCGCGATAGCCGAAAAGATTGGGGTAGGCCTCGCGGTCGCAGCCTTAAAGACTTCAATGGGACTGTAGCAGAGAAAGCGGCCCTCACTCCGCCGCCTCGCTCGCCGCGCGCCTCCGCTTCGGCTTCCGCGCCTTCGCCGGCACCGGCGCCAGAAACTTCCCCGTGTAGCTCCTTGGCGCCTTCGCGATGTCTTCCGGCGGGCCCCAGACGACGATCCCGCCGCCGTCGCCGCCTTCGGAGCCGAGGTCGATGACCCAGGCGGTCTTGATCAGTTCGAGGTTATGCTCGATGACGACGTCGTGGAAGTGCAGGCCGGTGGTCGGCTCGTCCAGGATGTAGAGCGTGCGGCCAGTGGCGCGCTTGGATAGCTCTTTCGCCAGCTTGACGCGCTGGGCTTCGCCGCCGGACAGGTCGTGGTCTGCTGGCCGACATGAATGTAGTCGAGGCCGGCGCGATGCAGCGTCTCGCGCACGCGCGCCTCCACCTTGACTAGGATTTCCACACGGTCCCCTCGGTCCAACCAAGATCGGCGAACTCGGTAGCCCGGAGCGGTGCTTCTCCCTCGGCGAAGAATTCGTCGGGCTGAGGCGGGGCAATGTGCGTTTCGGACAGCATCGCGTGGGCCTGTCCGCGATGATGAATTTGATGCTGGAACAGATGCATGAGTAGCCGGTCACGGCGTTCGGTCTGGACCCGCATGTCGCGGTTGATCCGCACAATGCCGTCGAGAAGCTCGGGCGTCAGCGCATCGCAGACGGCAATCAAGCGCTTGTCGATCGCAGCCTGCGCAGCCTTCAGCGCGGCAAGGGAGGGATGCGGCACTTCGTTCTTCCAAGCCGCCGGTCCCAGCCACCCGCCCTCCAGCGCATCGACATAGAAGAGGTCTATGACACGGATGTGGTTGAGCGTGCGCTGCAGGCTCGGAAAGAAGCCGGTTCGTGCGGCTTCGAAGTCGGCCTGAGACAGCGTCGCGCAAGCGGTGAGAAGCCGATGGTTCGCCCAGGGGCGAACGCACGATAGGTTTGCACAAGTCCTGCAGGCAAACGCGATCCTCCCTCAGACAAATGCTTCTGCTCATTCCAGGTGGGCTACTCCGCCGCCTCGCTCGCTGCGCGTCGCCGCTTCGGCTTCCGCGCCTTCGCCAGCACCGGCGCCAGGAACTTGCCCGTATAGCTCCGCGGCGCTTTCGCAATGTCCTCGGGCGGGCCCCAGGCGACGATTTCGCCGCCGCCGTCGCCGCCTTCGGGGCCGAGGTCGATGACCCAGTCGGCGGTCTTGATGACTTCGAGATTGTGCTCGATGACGACGACCGTGTTGCCCTGCGCGACCAGCTCGTGCAGCACCTCAAGCAGCTTCTTGACGTCGTGAAAATGCAGGCCGGTGGTCGGCTCGTCCAGGATGTAGAGCGTGCGGCCGGTAGCGCGCTTGGACAGCTCCTTTGCCAGCTTGACGCGCTGGGCTTCGCCGCCCGACAGGGTCGTGGCCTGCTGGCCGACATGGATGTAGTCGAGGCCGACGCGATGCAGCGTCTGGAACGTCTCGCGCACGCGCGGGACCGCCTTGAAGAACTCGGCGGCTTCCTCGACGGTCATGTCGAGCACATCGGCGATGCTCTTGCCCTTGAACAGCACCTCGAGCGTCTCGCGGTTGTAGCGCTTGCCCTTGCAGACGTCGCAGGTGACGTAGACGTCGGGCAAAAAGTGCATTTCGATCTTGATGACGCCGTCGCCCTGGCAGGCCTCGCAGCGGCCGCCCTTGACGTTGAAGGAGAAGCGGCCGGGCTCGTAGCCGCGCGCCTTCGATTCCGGCAGGCCTGCGAACCATTCGCGGATCGGCGTAAAGGCGCCGGTATAGGTCGCGGGGTTCGAACGTGGCGTGCGGCCGATCGGCGACTGGTCGATGTCGATGATCTTGTCGATGTGCTCGAGGCCCTCGATGCGGTCGTGCGGGGCGGCGCCCTCGCTGGCATTGTTCAGCTTGCGGGCGATCGCCTTGTAGAGCGTGTCGATCAGCAGCGTCGACTTGCCGCCGCCGGAGACGCCGGTGACGCAGGTGAACAGGCCGAGCGGAATTTCGGCCGTGACGTTCTTGAGATTATTGCCGCGCGCGTTGACCACTTTGATGGTGCGACGATGGTTCGGCGGGCGCCGCTCCGGCACCTCGACCTCGAGCTCGCCCGTGAGATATTTGCCGGTGAGCGAGTTGGGGTTGCGCATGATCTCGGCGGGCGTGCCTTCGGCGATGATGTTGCCGCCATGCATGCCGGCGCCGGGGCCGATGTCGAGCACGTGGTCGGCGAGCAGGATCGCGTCCTCGTCATGCTCGACCACGATCACGGTGTTGCCGAGGTCACGAAGTCTCTTGAGGGTGTCGAGCAGGCGCGCATTGTCGCGCTGGTGCAAGCCGATCGAGGGCTCGTCGAGCACATAGAGCACGCCTGTTAGCCCCGAGCCGATCTGCGAGGCCAGGCGGATGCGCTGGCTCTCGCCGCCGGAGAGCGTGCCGGAGGAGCGGGAGAGCGTGAGGTAGTTGAGGCCGACGTCGAGCAGGAAGGTGAGGCGCTCGCGGATCTCCTTGAGGATGCGGCCGGCGATCTCGTTCTGCTGGGTGTTCAGCGCCTCCGGGACGGTCTCGAACCACGCGCCGGCGCCTTTCACGGACATCTCTGAGATGTCGCCGATATGCTTGCCGCCGATCTTGACGCAGAGCGCCTCGGGCTTGAGCCGAAAGCCGTGGCACGCCTCGCAGGGCACGTCGTGGAAATACTTCGCAAGCTCCTCGCGCGCCCACTCGCTCTCGGTCTCGCGATAGCGGCGGTTGATGTTGGTGATGACTCCCTCGAACGGCTTCTTGGTGTCGTAGGAGCGGACGCCGTCCTCGTAGGAGAACTTGATCTCGTCCTCGCCGGAGCCATGCAGGATCGCGTTCTGCGTCTTCTTCGGCAGATCCTTCCATTTGGTGGTCAGCGTGAACTTGTAGTGCTTGCCGAGCGCAGTCAGCGTCTGAATGTAATAGGGCGACGAGGACTTGGCCCAGGGCGCGATCGCGCCCTTGCCGATGGCGAGCTCCTTGTCGGGAATGACGAGGTCTTCGTCAACATGCTGCTCGACGCCGAGGCCGCCGCAGGCGGGGCAGGCACCATAGGGATTGTTGAACGAGAACAGGCGGGGCTCGATCTCGGGGATGGTGAAGCCGGACACCGGGCAGGCGAACTTTTCCGAGAACAGCATGCGCTCGGGTCCGCTCTTGTCGTGGATCTTTGCGGTCTTCTTTTTCTCTTCCGCGGGTGCTGTCGCAGCCGGCGCATCGGCGAATTCGATGACGGCGAGGCCCTCGGCAAGCTTCAGCGCGGTCTCGAAGCTTTCGGCGAGGCGCTGGCCGATGTCGGCGCGCACCACGATGCGGTCGACGACGACGTCGATGTCATGCGGGAATTTCTTGTCGAGCACAGGGGCTTCCGCGAGCTCGTGGAAGACGCCGTCGATCTTGACGCGCTGAAAGCCCTTCTTGAGCCATTCGGCGAGCTCTTTGCGGTACTCGCCCTTGCGGCCGCGCACGACCGGCGCGAGCAGATAGAGCCGCGAGCCCTCCGGCAGCGCCAGCACGCGATCGACCATCTGCGAGACGGTCTGGCTCTCGATCGGCAGGCCGGTGGCGGGCGAATAGGGCACGCCGACGCGCGCCCACAGCAGGCGCATGTAGTCGTAAATTTCGGTTACCGTGCCGACAGTGGAGCGCGGGTTCTTCGACGTCGTCTTCTGCTCGATCGAGATCGCCGGCGACAGGCCGTCGATCTGGTCGACGTCGGGCTTCTGCATCATCTCCAGGAACTGGCGGGCATAGGCCGACAGCGATTCGACGTAGCGGCGCTGGCCCTCGGCGTAGATGGTGTCGAAGGCGAGCGAGGACTTGCCGGAGCCTGACAGCCCCGTGAACACCACCAGCTTGTCGCGGGGAATCTCGACGTCGACGTTCTTGAGGTTGTGCTCGCGCGCGCCACGGATCGTAATTGCGCGCAGGTTTGATCCCACGTTCTGTTGTTGGCGCTTCGCCTTGATCACTTCATCCATCCTGGTGGTCCTCAGGGAATCCAAAAGCGCGCGATCGCGCCAACTGAATAGGCGCGCTTCGCCCGGAACCGGGATCGGCGCCGATGGGGTTGTGAGCGAACGTAGGAAGAACGAGGACAGATTTCCAGTGGGACTTGCGAATCGTCAACCGATTGTTGGCGCGCTGGCGGCATCTGGCAGGAGCAGGGCCTTGCGGAACTGCGCAGGAGCGGCCGGTCAAACAGAAAGGCCGGCGCAAGGCCGGCCTTTCGTAACGCGGATGGCGTTGGAGCTAAGTACTGAACTCAGTACTTAGCGACCACCGGGCCACCGAAGGTGTAGTTCAGGCGGACCGTGGCCATATCCACGTCCTGCTTGATGCTGTCGGTGCGGGTGTTAACGCCGAGGAAGGTGAAGGTGTCGGTGTGCTTGCCCATGAACAGGTGGTTGTATTCGACGCTGACCGACCAATTCGGAGCGAAGCCGAATTCGATGCCGGTGCCGACGGCGCCGCCCCAACGCGTTTCGTTCGCGGTGTCGATCGTAACGCCAGCGAAAGAGCCGCTGTACTTGTTGTGAGTGACGGCCGCGCCGCCCTTCACGTACCAGAGCACGTTGTTCCAGGCATAACCCACCTGGCCGGTGAAGAGGCCGAGGGCGTCGATCTTGGTATTGTTCACCAGCGGGCTGAGCGCGGCGGGCGAGCTAACGTTCGACCCCTTCAGATCAGCCCAATCGCCCTGGGCTTCGAGTCCGAACACCCAGTTGGTGGACTGCCAGCGATAGCCGATCTGGCCACCGACGAGCGCGCCGGTCGCATTATGGCAACCCTCGGCTGTGACGGGAATTGCGGCTACGCCAACCGCGGTGAGATCCCAGCAATTGTGGCTTGAGCCGCCACCGGCGTTTGCACCGATGTAGAAGCCGGTCCAGTTGTAGACCGAAGCCATGGCCACCGGGGCCTTGGTGTAGGGGCGCGCCGCGAGATCAGCGGCCGAAGCCGGGGCAGCGAGAGCGAACAAACAGGCCGAAGCCAACAAAACCTTTTTCATTTTAAACTAATCCCAGTCCCAGTTTTTGATTGTGCCTTCCACGATAGGGAAGGGCATCGGACTCACTTGCCCAAGTGAGGCCTTACTTACACCATTGAAGCTGCAAGTTGTGTCACTGGAAAGCCACAGCGGCCTGAAAATGGCGCAGTTACTGACCTATGGTCCTCCATGGGACCAGCAACAAAAAAGGCCGGCACGAGGCCGGCCTTGATTGATGAATGTCAGTTCGATCAGTACTTTGCGATGACCGGACCGCCCCAGCGATAGTTCAAGCGGACGAGTCCCATGTCGACGTCCTGGCCGATCCGGTCACTGCCGAAGACCGCACCCGCGGGCGTTGTGAAGCCGATCGTGCGATTGCCGAGGAAGATGTGGTCGTACTCGAGGCCCAGCGACCAGTTTGGTGCGAAGCCGAACTCCAGACCGGCCCCGACCGTGCCACCCCAGCGAGTTTCACGGGCGGAAGCCAACAGGGTGCCCGCGCCGGGCGTGCCCGCAGCAGCGTAGACGTCGTACTTGTCGCCGACGACGGCGGCGCCGCCCTTCACGTAGAACAGCACGTTATTCCAGGCGTAACCGACTTGCCCGGTGATGAGGCCGAAAGCGTCGATGCGAGAACGGTTGCGATCACCCGTCACCAGAGCGGTGCCAGGGAAGAGGGTGCTCACGTTGTCGCCCCGGAAGTCGGCCCAGTTGCCTTGGCCTTCAAGGCCGAACACCCAATTGGTGGATTGCCACCGATAGCCGA
Organism: Bradyrhizobium sp. WSM4873; assembly: GCF_055811355.1. NCBI lineage: Bacteria > Pseudomonadati > Pseudomonadota > Alphaproteobacteria > Hyphomicrobiales > Nitrobacteraceae > Bradyrhizobium > Bradyrhizobium sp. WSM4873. The sequence goes on from NZ_JBVVPS010000039.1 coordinate 54,546, forward strand.
TCTGGCCACCGACGGTGCCCCCCGTCGCATTGTGACAGCCTTCGCTGGCCAGAGCACCTGGGACCCCGGTCACCGCGCCGGTCGCATCCAGGAAACTCCAGCAATTGCGGCTCGAGCCCCCGCCGCCGTTGATGCCGATGTAGAAGCCGCTCCAATCGTAGATGGTGGCAATCGCCGGCGCGGGGGCCTTGGTATAGGGACGCGCAGCCAGATCCGCCGCGCTTGCGGGAGCCGACAGGCCCATCGCCACTGCACCTATTGCACCAATAAGAAGCTTATTCATTGCCAGTCTCCCCAGGTTCGTCCGCTTCTTATGTCCCCGAAGCGGCTGATCAGGCGCGAGGGCCCATATGAACTAAGTCCGAGGCAACGGTAACTCTGCGGAGCGGCAGAGTCCGTCTCCGAAATGCAACAAGAACGGGGCAGTGCGAGTACCCATAACCTGCTGAATGTTAAGTTCTTTCTCCCGTTTCAGGGAACCTACAAAGGTTCCAATCTACCCGTGCCTTCCCGCAGCACATCGGCCGATCGATCTCACACCTTCAGTGCTGTCGTTCGCCAAGAACAAATCTGGAACGAGCCGGAGGTCGATGCTATATGTGGGGATAACCGGAGGGGTGACGGACTGATCGGCGTCCGCAAGCGTTCGGCGAGCGTATAGGGTCGCCTCAACAGGCACGGCGGAACGCGGGGAGCGGACCGGCCTTCTTGAATTCAATGGCATTCGGAGCGGAGAGCGGAGATGGCGGGAAGCGTCAACAAGGTCATTCTGGTTGGAAATCTCGGCAAGGATCCTGAAATCCGCCGCACCCAGGACGGGCGTCCGATCGCCAATCTGAGCGTCGCCACCTCGGAGACGTGGCGCGACAAGGCAACCGGCGAGCGCAAGGAAAAGACCGAGTGGCACCGCGTCGTGATCTTCAATGAAGGGCTCTGCAAGGTCGCCGAACAGTATCTGAAGAAGGGCGCCAAGATTTACGTCGAGGGTGCGCTCCAGACCCGCAAATGGACCGACCAGAGCGGTGTCGAAAAGTACTCGACCGAAGTCGTGCTGCAGGGCTTCAACTCGACCCTGACGATGCTGGACGGTCGTAGCGGCGGTGGCGGAGGCGGCAGCTTCGGCGACGAGCCGGGTGGCGATTTCGGGTCCTCCGGTCCGGTCAGCAGCGCGCCGCGGCGCCCCGTTGCCGCTGGCGGCGGTGGCCGCAACAGCGACATGGACGACGATATCCCGTTCTGAGCGACCGCGTTCTGAGAACGCGGCGTCTCGATGCGGAGGCGCCGGCCGGATGAGCGGCGCTTCTCATCTCGTGTCAGAAAATCCCACTAATCGGCAGGACGGGCTCGGGGTTTCCGGGCCCGCTTCATGTTTGGGGTGAGCTCGGATTGCGGCTTTGGCAAACGCGCTGACGGGGCAAGCCCGTCGCGCGGTTTTCCGCGCGCAGCGGGCGATTTTGCAAGGCCGATGCGGGGGCCGTCCGAGACATCGCTCGCAAGGGCTTAAGTTGTTGGAAAAATAGGCGGAAAAAGCGCTTCCAAGAACCCCGCGAGGGTGGTTATCAGAGGCTCGATGCGCTATATGATTCCCAGATAAAACCTCACCGGATTTCCCCTTGGCTGACGACGACGACAAGCCCGGCGACCAGCCGGCGCAACCCTCGGATATTCGCCCCGTCTCCATCTTCGAGGAGATGAAGAAGTCCTATCTCGACTACGCCATGAGTGTGATCGTGGCGCGGGCGCTGCCTGACGCCCGCGACGGTCTGAAGCCGGTGCATCGCCGCATCCTGTACTCGATGAACGAGCAGGGGCACACGCCGGACAAGAAGTACGTCAAGTCCGCCCGCGTGGTCGGTGACGTCATCGGTAAATATCATCCGCATGGCGACCAGTCGATCTACGACGCCATGGTCCGGATGGCGCAGGACTTCTCCATGCGCGTGCCGCTGATCGATGGCCAGGGCAATTTCGGCTCGGTCGACGGCGATCCCCCGGCGGCCTATCGTTACACCGAAGCTCGATTGACGAAGGCGGCGCTGGCTCTGCTGGCCGACATCGACAAGGACACGGTCGATTTCCAGCCGAACTACGACAACAACGAGACCGAACCGTCGGTCTTGCCGGCCAAGTTCCCGAACCTCCTCGTCAACGGCGCCGGCGGCATCGCCGTCGGCATGGCGACCAACATCCCGCCGCACAATCTCGGCGAGGTCATCGACGCCTGCGTCGCGCTGATCGACAACCCCGCGCTCACCATCGACGAGCTCATCAACATCGTGCCGGGACCGGATTTCCCGACCGGCGGCGTCATTCTCGGACGGCAGGGCATCCGCGCCGCCTATCACCTCGGACGCGGCTCGGTCATGATGCGCGGCAAGGTCGCGATCGAGACCATCCGCAAGGAGCGCGAGGCGATCATCATCACCGAGATTCCCTACCAGGTGAACAAGGCGACGATGGTCGAGCGCATCGCCGAGCTGGTCAAGGAAAAGAAGATCGAGGGGATCGGCGACCTGCGCGATGAATCCGACCGCGACGGCTACCGCGTCGTCATCGAATTGAAGCGCGACGCGGTGCCGGATGTGGTGCTCAATCAGCTCTACAGGTTCACGCCGCTGCAGACGAGCTTCGGCGTCAACATGGTGGCGCTCGACAGCGGCCGTCCGCGGATCATGCATCTGAAGGACCTGCTGGCGATCTTCGTCGACTTCCGCGAGCGCGTCGTCACGCGGCGCACCAAGTTCCTGCTCGCCAAGGCCCGCGATCGCGCCCATATCCTGGTCGGTCTGGCGATCGCGGTCGCCAATATCGACGAGATGATCCGCGTCATCCGGACCTCGCCCGACCCGACCACCGCGCGCGACACCCTGATGTCGCGCGATTGGCCCGCCCGGGACGTCGAGGACATGCTGACGCTGATCGACGATCCGCGCCACCGCATCAGCGAGAACGGCACGATCCGGCTGTCGATGGAGCAGGCGAGGGCCATTCTCGATTTGCGCCTGCAACGCCTCACCGCACTCGGCCGCGACGAAATCCGCGAGGAGCTCGACAAGCTCGCCGGCGAGATCGCCGACTATCTCGACATCCTGCGCTCGCGCGACCGCGTGCTTGAAATCATCAAGTCCGAGCTCGCCGAAGTGAAGGCCGAGTTCGCGACCCCGCGCCGCACCGTCATCATCGAGCAGGAAGGCGAGGTCGAGGACGAGGACCTGATCCAGCGCGAGGACATGGTCGTCACCGTCTCCCACGCCGGTTACGTCAAGCGCGTGCCGCTGTCGGCCTACCGGGCGCAGCGCCGCGGCGGCAAGGGCCGCGCCGGCATGCAGACCCGCGACGAGGATTTCGTCAGCCGGCTGTTCGTGGCGTCCACGCATACGCCGATGCTGTTCTTCTCGTCGCGCGGCCAGGTCTACAAGATCAAGGTCTGGCGCCTGCCGATGGCCGCGCCGAATGCGCGCGGCAAGGCGCTGATCAACATCCTGCCGCTGGAGCAGGGCGAGCGCATCACCACCATCATGCCGCTGCCGGAGGACGAGTCCACTTGGGGCAATCTCGACGTGATGTTCGCCACGACCGGCGGTAACGTCCGGCGCAACAAGCTGTCCGACTTCGTCGATGTCCGCCGCTCCGGCATCATCGCGATGAAGCTCGACGACAACGAAGCGATCGTCGACGTGCAGATCTGCACCGAGCATGACGACGTGCTTTTGACCGGCGCCGGCGGCCAGTGCATCCGCTTCCCCGTCACCGACGTGCGCGTGTTCACCGGGCGCACCTCGATGGGCGTGCGCGGCATTGCGCTTGCCGAGGGCGACAAGGTGATCTCGCTGGCGATCCTGCGCCACGTCGAGACGACGTCCGACGAGCGCTCGGCGTACCTGAAGATGCGTCGTGCGGTCGCCGGCGAAGCTGCGGCCGAGGAGCCGGCGGCGGACGCCGAGGCCGAGGAGACCTCCGGCAGCTTCCAGCTCGCCCAGGAGCGCTACATCGAGATGTCGGCGCAGGAGCAGGTCGTGCTGACCGTCTCTGTCAACGGCTACGGCAAGCGGACCTCGTCCTACGAGTACCGCACCACCGGCCGGGGCGGCAAAGGCATCGTGGCCATGAGCGTCAACAACCGCAACGGCAACCTCGTAGCGTCGTTCCCTGTGGAGGACGCTGATCAAATCATGCTGGTCACCGACAAGGGCCAGCTGATCCGCTGCCCGGTCGAAGGCATCCGCGTCGCCGGCCGCTCGACCCAGGGCGTGATCGTGTTCGACACCGCCGAGGACGAACACGTCGTCTCGGTCGAGCATATTACGGAAGAGGCCGAGAGTGGGAATGGGGCAAATGGGGAGTCGAACGGGGAGTGATGCGTCACCCCTCGTAGCGGGGGGGGGGGGGGGGGGGAGTAGGGGGGGGGGGGGGGGGGGGAGAAAAACCCCGATGGGGTATAACACAGCCGGCGGGGTGTTAGGGGGGTG
>NZ_JBVVPS010000040.1:0-55414 GCF_055811355.1 Bradyrhizobium sp. WSM4873
GGGCGCTGTTCTGGTGCCAGTGCCTCGCGCCCCCGCCCCCCGCCCCCCCCCGCGGGCGGGGGGGGGGGGGGCCCCCCCCCCCGCCCCCCCCCGCCCCGCGGGGCGCCCCCCCCCGGGGGGAGGGGGTACAGGTCTCCCGATCATCTCATCTGCGGAAACAGCCCCTCACCCCACCCTCTCCCCGTGAAGGACGGGGACAGGGAGAGAGACAGCTCGCGATATGCCAGCTGCCCTGCCGCATTATCCTGCATGATTCTTTTGTTGCCTAAGCAACTAATTTGTGCGAACCGTTCCAGACTATGATGACGGCGGGAGGAACCGCCGCGTCGGATCGGAGGGAATAATGCTCGGCAGAGAGGGTGCCGCGGGCGAACGCCGGCGCATGCCTGGACGTGACAGAGGTCGGCGTCCGGTGCGGGGTCCGTCAGGTCTCGGTGCCGCCGGTCACCGCGCCGAGATTCTCGTGCAGGCGGCGCAACAGGTCGATCAGCACCTCGCGCTCGTCCTTGTCCAGGCAGGACAACAGGCGCCGTTCGCGCTCGAATGCCGCGACGATCACCTTGTCATGGATGGCGCGGCCCTTCGCGGTCAGCGCGATCGAATGGGTGCGCCCGTCGTTGGGATCGGTGCGGATCGAGATCAGCGCCCGCTTTTCCAGGCCGGCCAGCGTCCGGCTCACCGGGCCCTTGTCGAAACCGATGACGTGGCAGATGCGCGAGGCGGGGATGCCGGGCTCGATCGCCAGCAACGACATGATCCGCCATTCCGTGACGTTGACGCCGAACTGCCGCTGATAGAACGCGGTGGCGCTGTTGGAGAGCTTGTTGGCGATGAAGGTGATGAACGCCGGGACGTAGCGGTCGAGATCGAGCGTCGGTCCCGTTTCGGCGGGCGCAGGTTTTTGGCGGGCTCTGGTCGAAGACGGCGGCATGTCGGGATTCTGTCTCGCGGCGTGTCTGGAGACCTAAGAGTAAGCGCCGCCCTTTCACAAGTTCAAAATGAGGGAGGACTTCCATGAGCACTTCCAGCTCCCCGGAAATCACCGGTTCGTCGCCTGTCCCGCATCTCGACGTCGATCCTTTCGCAATGGAGTTTTTCGCCGATCCCTATCCCACGCATGAGCTGTTGCGGGAGGCCGGACCTGTCGTCTATCTCGACAAGTGGAGCGTCTATGGCGTGGCGCGCTATGCCGAAGTTCATGCCGTGCTGAATGATCCCGCGACCTTCTGCTCCAGCCGCGGCGTCGGCCTCTCCGACTTCAAGAAGGAGACGCCGTGGCGGCCGCCGAGCCTGATCCTCGAAGCCGATCCGCCCGCGCACACCCGCACCCGCGCGGTGCTGTCGAAAGTGCTGTCGCCGACCGTGATGAAGCAGGTGCGCGACCGCTTTGCGGCGGCGGCGGAGCAACGTGTTGATGCTCTGCTGGAGAAGCGCAGCTTCGATGCGATCACCGATCTCGCCGAGGCCTATCCGCTCTCGATCTTCCCGGATGCGTTGGGCTTGAAGCCCGAAGGCCGCGAGCATCTCATCCCCTATGCGAGCCTCGTCTTCAACGCGTTCGGCCCGCCGAACCAGCTGCGGCAGGACGCGATCGCGCGCTCGGCGCCGCACCAGGCCTATGTCACCGAGCAGTGCCAGCGCGACAATCTCGCGCCCGGCGGCTTCGGCGCCTGCATTCACGCCCGTGTCGACGACGGCGAGATCACGGCGACCGAGGCGCCGCTGCTGGTGCGCTCGCTGCTGTCCGCCGGCCTCGACACCACCGTGAACGGCATCGGCGCCGCCGTCTATTGCCTCGCGCGCTTCCCCGACCAGTGGCAACGCTTGCGCGACGATCTCACGCTGGCGCGCAACGCTTTCGAGGAAGCCGTCCGCTTCGAGAGCCCGGTGCAGACGTTTTTCCGCACCACCACGCGCGAGGTCGACATGTCCGGCGCAACGATCGGCGAGGGCGAGAAGGTGCTGATGTTCCTCGCCGCCGCCAATCGCGATCCGCGGCGCTGGGACAAGCCCGACAGTTACGACATCACGCGTCGCAGCTCCGGCCATGTTGGCTTCGGCTCCGGCATCCACATGTGCGTCGGCCAGCTCGTCGCGCGCCTCGAGGGCGAGGTGATGCTGACCGCACTGGCGAAGCGCATCGCTGCGATCGAAATCACCGGCGAGCCGAAGCGCCGCTTCAACAACACGCTGCGTGGGCTCGACAGCCTGCCTGTGACCATCACTCCGGCCTGACGAGGAGTTCTATGCCCGCCATCACCTTCATTCATCCCGACGGCAAGTCCGAACGTATCGAAATCAGCGTCGGCGAGAGCGCCATGCAGGCTGCCACCCGTCACGGCCTCGACGGCATTCTGGCCGAATGCGGCGGCAACGCCATGTGCGCGACTTGCCACGTCTATGTCGGCGACACCTGGCTCGCGCGTCTGCCGGCAGTGGCCGATGACGAGGACGCGCTGCTCGACGGCACCGCGACCGAGCGGCTGCCGAACAGCCGCCTGTCGTGTCAGATCCACATCACGCCCGCGCTGGACGGGCTCGTGCTGAGACTGCCGGAGCGGCAAGTCTGAGTCTTCAACGTGCCGGCAACGACCGGCGCGGCATCACATCGAACAGGGGAGGGAACCATGAGACATCTGAAGTGGACGCTTGCGTTGGCGGCGAGCCTGATTGGCGGCGCGGCAAATGCCGAGATCTCGGACAACGTCGTGCGCGTCGGCGTGCTCAACGACATCTCCGGCATCTTCCAGGACACCAACGGCATGGGCTCGGTCGAGGCCGCGCGCATGGCCGCTGAGGATTTCAACGGCGGCGGCAAAGGCATCAAGGTCGATATCGTCTATGCCGATCACCAGAACAAGGCCGACGTCGGCAACGCCATCGCGCGCAAATGGCTCGATGTCGAGGGCGTCGACGCCATCGTCGACGTGCCGAACTCGGCCGTTGGCCTCTCCATCAACACGCTGCTGCGCGACAGCCGCATGACGTTTCTCGCATCGTCCACCGCGAGCTCCGATCTCACCGGCAAGGCCTGCTCGCCCAACACCATCCAATGGGTCAACGACACCTGGGCGACCGGCAACACCACGGCGGCCGCCATGGTGTCGCGCGGCGGCAAGGAGTGGTATTTCCTCACGGTCGATTTTGCGCTCGGCAAGGGCATCGAGACGGAAGCCCAGAAATACATCGAGGCGCATGGCGGCAAGGTGATCGGATCCAGCAAGCATCCGCTCGGCACGTCCGACTTCGCGTCGTTCCTGTTGCAGGCGCAGGGCTCGAAGGCGCAGGTGATCGGGCTCGCCAATGCCGGCGGCGACACCATCAACGCGGTGAAGCAAGCGGCCGAGTTCGGGATCCAGCAGGGCGGACAAAAGCTCGTCGCCTTCCTGCTCTTCATCAACGACGTCCACGGCATGGGCATCAAGGTCGCGCAAGGCCTCCAGCTCATGGAGGCCTTCTATTGGGACATGAACGACGACACCCGTGCCTTCGCCAAGCGGTTCGCCGCGCGGCCCGGCATGAACGGCAAGATGCCGAGCGGCAACCAGGCCGGAGTTTATGCCTCCACGCTGGCTTATCTCAACGCGGTCGCCGCAACCGGCAGCGACAATGCCAAGGATGCCGTGCCCGAGATGAAGAAGTTCAAGGGCAAGGACAAGCTGTTCGGCGACACCACGATCCGCCAGGATGGCCGCGTCGTGCATCCGATGTATCTGTTCGAAGTGAAGAAGCCGGAGGAGTCGAAATATCCGTACGACTATTACAAGCTGGTCTCGACGATCTCCGCGGAGCAGGCGTTTCGACCGCTGGCGGAGGGTGGCTGCGGGTTGGTGAAGTGATCGTAGCCAAGAGCGTAGCTGCACCCTCTCCCCTTGCGGGAGAGGGTGGCTTCGCGTGAGCGAAGGCGGGTCAGGGGTTCTATCCTCACGAATGGTCTTGCGACTGGAGAGAACCCCTTATCCGGCGCTTCGCGCCACCTTCTCCCGCAAGGGGAGAAGGAAACAACCTACACCACCTTGCTGCTTCCCTGCGTGATCAGCCGCGCGGCGCGCTGGTCGCGGGCGTAGATCCAAAGCCAGCTCAACGCGACGCTGAGGCGGTGGCGCAAGCCGATCAGGAAGTAGATGTGGGCGATGCCCCAGATCCACCACGCGATGGTGCCGCGCAATTTGATGCGCCCGAAGTCGATCACCGCGAGCCGCTTGCCGATCTGCGCGAGGCTGCCGGAGTGCTTGTAGCGGAACGGGCCGGTCGGCTCCTGGCGCAGCCGCGCCTTGATGGTCTCGGCCACGTGGCGGCCCTGCTGCTTGGCGGCCGGCGCGATGCCGGGCACAGGCTTGCCGTCCCAGGCGTTGATCAAGACGGTATCGCCGATCGCAAAGATTTCGGGATGACCGGGGATGGTAAGATCGTCTTCGACCTGCACGCGCCCGGCACGATCGGCCGGTGCGCCCAGCCACTCGGCCGCGGGCGAGGCGCGCACACCGGCGGCCCAGATTCGTGTCTTGGCTTCGAGCAGCTTGCCGCCGAACACTACGCCCTCGCGATTGATCTCGGTGACGGCCTGTCCGAGCACGACCTCGACACCGATTTTTTCCAGCGAGGCCTGCGCATAGGCCGAGAGATCATCGGGAAAGCCTGCGAGCACGCGCGGGCCGGCCTCGATCAGCACCACCCGCGCCTTGTTGGTGTCGATGTTGCGGAAGTCGGCGGGCAATGTGTGGTGCGCCATTTCGGCGATGGTGCCAGCGAGCTCCACGCCGGTGGGGCCGGCGCCGACGATGACGAAAGTCAGTCGCGCCGCGCGCTTTTCGGGATCGGTCTCGCGCTCGGCGCGCTCGAACGCCACCAGGATGTGACGGCGCAGCGTCGTCGCGTCCTCCAGCGTCTTCAGGCCTGGCGCGAACTGTTCCCATTCGTCGTGGCCGAAATAGGCATGCCGCGCGCCGGTGGCGAGCACCAGCGTGTCGTAAGGCACCTCGCTGCCGTCGTCGATCAGTACGCAGCGCCTGCCGGCGTCGATGCCGCTGACGGTCGCAAACAGCGTCGTCACATCGCGCCGGTCGCGCATCAGGTGCCGGACCGGCCATGCGATCTCGCTGGTGGCGAGCGAGGCGGTGGCGACCTGGTAGAGCAGCGGCTGGAACAAATGATGGTTGCGACGGTCGATCAGCGTGATCTCGACCGGGCTGCCGGCAAGCCGGTAGGTCGTCTCCAGCCCGCCGAAACCGGCTCCGACGATGACGACGCGATGCGGTGTCGTGGTCATGATGCGCCCTCGAATCTCGCTGCTCTATTCTCTCATTTAAGTGCGGATTGGGCGTGGCGGTCCAATAGCCGTCATCAATGGACGGATAGGCTAAGGATATCGAGTGTATCGCTATCCCGCGAAAAAGCGCCGCAGCCTCATCCGAAGTAAGTAGAATTATATTTCTTGCTATCGCCGATCGCGGCGAAATATGGTGCAGGGGCGGGCGCTGAGCCATTGGCGGCGCGACAGATTTTGCGTTCAATAGAGATGACCCGGGGCGGCAATCACCCCGCTTCCGGGCATAATAATATGGAGGGGAGTGGTTATGAGGACGGCATTCTGGCTGGCGGGCGCAGCGGCGCTGGTGCTGGCAGGCCCGGCATTCGCCGGCGACACCATCAAGATCGGGTTCGTTTCGACCTTCAGCGGCCCGACCGCCGTGATCGGCAACGACATGCGCAACTCCTTCGAGCTCGCGCTCGATCACCTCGGCCGCAAGATGGACGGCAAGCCGGTCGAGGTGATCTACGAGGACGACGGGCAGAAGCCCGACGTCGGCAAGCAGAAGACCGAGAAGCTGGTGCAGTCCGACAAGGTCGATTTCATCGTCGGCTACATCTGGTCGAACGTGCTGCTGGCCTCGCTGAAGACCGCGGTGGACTCGCAGACCTTCCTGATCTCGGCCAATGCCGGCCCGTCCCAGCTCGCCGGCGAGCTCTGCTCGCCCTATGTGTTCTCGACCTCCTGGCAGAACGACCAGACGCCGGCGGCCATGGGCCTCTACATGAACGCGAACGGCGTCAAGAGCGTGTTCCTGATCGGCCCGAACTATGCTGCGGGCAAGGACATGCTCTCGGGCGTGAAGAGCACCTTCAAAGGCGAGATCAAGGGCGAGGAGTATACGGTCTGGCCGAGCCAGCTCGACTTCTCCGCCGAACTGGCGAAAGCCCGTGCCTCCGGCGCCGAATCGATCTTCGTGTTCTATCCCGGTGCGGCCGGCGCGCAGTTCCTCAATCAATATGTCCAGGCCGGCCTCAAGAGCACCATGCCGCTCTACACCGCCTTCACTGTCGACGAGACGACGTTGCCGTTGCAGAAGGAGAATGCGTTCGGGGTGTCTGGTGCGCAGGAGTGGGTGAACGACCTCCCGAACGAGCAGAACAAGAAGTTCGTCGCCGACTACCGCAAGAAATATCCGGGCGCCCGGCCGAGCTATTACGGTGCGCAGGCCTATGACGCGGCGCAGCTCATCAATAGCGCGGTGGTCGCCGTCGGCGGCGACACCAGCAAGAAGGATGCGATGAAAGCCGAGATGGAGAAGGCCAACTTCAAGTCGCTGCGCGGCCCTTTCAAATACGGCAACAACCACATCCCAATCCAGAACTTCTATTTGCAGGACGTGGTGAAGGGCGCCGGGGGCGAGCTTACGCTGAAGACCGCCGCCACCATCGTCACGGCCGACCAGGACCGCTTCCACGACAAGTGCCCGATGAAGTGAGCTGATTGCTTCTCCCTCTCCCCGTTCTTAAGGGGAGAGGATAGGGGTGAGGGGCCGTCTCTACGAGCTGCCCAGTCGCCGAACTCTCACGTTCTCACCACGTCATTGCGAGCGCCGCGAAGCAATCCAGAATCTTTCCGCGGAGGAATTCTGGATTGCTTCATCGCAAGGCTCCTCGCAATGACGGCGTGGAGAGATTCTACACCCGCGGCATGCTCACAGGCCGCACCTCTCGGGCCTGCGCCGCAAGCCTGATGCCGGCATTGGCCGCGCCGAATCCCTGATAGTCCCTTCGCTCCACGATCTCGAAAAAGAAGCGCTCGTCGAAGATGTGGGTATAGACCTGGAAGAACTCCCCGTCGCCTTCGCGATCGTAGAGAATGTGGTTGGCGCGCAGCTGGGCCATCAGCTCGGGTGCGAGGTCGTATTTGGCTTCGATGTCGTCGTAGTAATTGTCGGGGATATCCAGGAAATCCGCGCCGCGCTTGCGCATCTCCGCGACCGCCGCAAAGATGTCCCGGCATGTGAACGCGACGTGCTGCACGCCCGAGCCGAAAAACTCCGAGATGAAGCGGGCCGGCAGCGTGCGGTTAGCGGATGAGCCGTTGAGCACGAAGCGCAGGCTTTGGTCGCCGTTGATGACGGCCTGGCTTTGCACGAGGCCCCTGGGATCGGCGATCTCCATCTGCGGCAGCCGCTCGAGGTCGAGGATGCCGGTGTAGAACAGCAGCCACGACAGCATCTCGTCATAGGGCATCGACTGCGCGATGTGATCGACGGCGAGCAGGGCGTCGGCGCCGGCGTCGCTCGGTACCTGTTCGAAATCCGTGTCCCAGTTCTTGCCGGCCTGGTCCAGGAAGTAAAGCAGGCTGCCGCCGACGCCGTGGATCGCGGGGATCTCCAACTCGCCCGGTCCGACCGGCTGGTAGAAGGTGCGCGCTTTCAGTGTCTCGGCGCGCTGCATAACAAGGCCGGCATTGTCGACATCGAGCGCGATGGCGCAGACGCCGGGGCCATGCGTCACGTAGTGCGAATGCGCAAAGCCGTCGGTCTCGGAGTTGACGACGAGCTCGACCTTGCCCTGCGACCAGCGCTCTACCGCCTTGCTGCGATGCTTGCCGGTCTTTCGGAAACCGAGCTGCGAAAGCAGGCGGGCGAGTTCGCCGGCCTTGGTCTCGTTGACGGCAAACTCGATGAATCCCGTGCCTCCACTTTTGGGCTTGGGCGCCAAGGGTTCGCTGATGAGCTTTGGCCAATCCGGTGCAAGCTGGTCCTCCAGCAGGATCAGCGAACGCAGGCCGTCGACCGCGGTCTGCACGGCCGAGCCGGCGCGGAACTGGTCGTTGAAGATCTCCAGCGACAGTGGCCCGGCGTAGCCGGTCGCCGCGATCGCCGCCATGAACTCGCCGACCGGGAGATCGCCCTGGCCGGGGAAGGAGCGGAAGTGCCGGCTCCACGACAAGATGTCGAGCTCGAGCTTCGGCGCATCCGCAAGCTGGACCAGGAAGATCTTGTCACCGGGGATCGAGGCCATCGCGCGGACCGGAAAGCCGGGGGCCAGTGCGTGAAAGCTGTCGAGGATGATTCCGATCGCGGGGTGATCGGCACGGCGCACGATCTCCCAGGCGTCGCGGTAGTCGTTGACGTGGCGTCCCCAGGCCAATGCCTCGTAGCCGACGCGCAAAGATCGTTTGGCCGCGCGCTCGCCGAGCTCGCGAAAATCATCCGCGGCGCGGTCGATGCCGCCGAGCGAGGCCGGCGACACGTTGGAGCAGATCAGCAGCAGGTCGGTGCCGAGCTCCTGCATCAGGTCGAACTTGCGTTCGGCGCGGGCAAAGTTGCGCGACCGCTGCGGCTCCGGCATGCCCTCGAAATCGCGGAACGGCTGAAACGCACAGATCTCGAGATTGAGGCCCCGGCAGAGCTTTGCGATGTCACGCGGGCCGGCGCCGAACGACAGCAGATCGTTCTCGAAAATCTCGACGGCGTCGAAGCCGGCGGCTGCAATGGCGCGGAGCTTCTCGTCGAGGGCGCCGGAGAGAGAGACCGTTGCGATCGAGCGTTTGGTCATGCTGCGTTGTCCTCCATCGCTCCGCCCAGGAACAATTGTCCGATGCGGGGATCATTCAAAATGCGCTTCGCGCCGTCGATCATGCGGGTCTGGCCGAGTTCGAGCACGATGCCGATGTCGGAAATCTCCAGCGCCGAGCGTGCGTTCTGCTCGATCATCAGAATGGTGACGCCGCGGTCGCGCAGGGATTTCAGGATATCGAAAGTCTGCTGCACCATCAGCGGTGACAGGCCGATCGAGGGTTCGTCGATCAGCACGAGCTTCGGCTCGAGCAGCAGCGAGCGGGCGATTTCGAGCTGTTTCTGCTCGCCGCCGGACAGCGTGGAGGCCTGCTGCGTCGATTTCCGCCGCAGCGCCGGGAACAGGTCGAGAGCGGCCTCGATCCGGCTCCGCAGGTCGATGCCCTTGCCCGCCGAAACGCCGCCAAGCTCGATGTTGTGGCGCACCGACAGCTCCGGAAAGATGTTGCGGCCCTGCGGCACGTAGCAGATGCCGGCATTGAGCAGCGCGCGCTGGCTCAAATGGGTGACGTCGCGGCCGGCGAAGTTGATCTTGCCCTCGCGCAGCTTGAGCAGGCCGAAGATCGCCTTGAACACGGTGGATTTGCCGGCGCCGTTCGGGCCGATGATGGTGGTGATGGTGGCCTGCGGCACGGCGAAGGTGGTGCCGTTCAGGATCGTCATCTTGCCGTAACCGCCGACGAGATTGTGAACCGAAAGGATCGGATCGCTCATGATGGCTCTCCCTAGTGTCCGAGATAGGCTTCGATCACGGCAGGGTCCTTGCGGACCTCGTCGGGCCGTCCCATCGCCAGCACCTTGCCTTCCGCCATCACCATCACGCGCGAGCACAGCGACATCACGAATTCCATGTTGTGCTCGATCACGACGAAGGTGGCGTTCTTCTCGCAGTTGATCGCCACCAGCCGCTCCTTCAAATCCGTCAACATCGACGGGTTGACGCCGCCGGCGGGCTCGTCGAGCAGCACCAACCGCGGTCCGCCCATGAAGGCCATGGCGGCGTCGAGCAGTTTTTGCTGGCCATAGGACAAACCGCCGGCCGGCTCGTCGGCGAGATGATCGAGCTTGAAAAAGCCGATCATCTGGTTGGCGGCTTCCGTCAGTCCGGCATCGGAGCGGCCGACCAGCCGCGAGGCCATGCTGCCCTGGTGCTCCTGGCCTGCGAGGATCAGGTTCTCGCGCACCGAGAGTTTTGGGAACACCTGCAGAAGCTGGAAGGTGCGGCTGACCCCGAGCTTGTTGAGCTCGGCGGGGCGCAAGCCCGTGACGACCTTGCCGTCGAGCTTGACCTCGCCGCCGCTCGGCGTGAGCTGGCCGAGGATGCAGTTGAACAGGGTCGACTTGCCGCAGCCGTTCGGTCCGATCAGGCCGAGGATCTCGCCCTCGCGGACGTCGAAAGAGACGCCGCCGACGGCGCTGATGCCGCCAAAATTCTTCTTGATGTCGGTGACTTCGAGGACAGCGCTCATTGCACCGTCTCCAGCCGGGACTTTGCGACGGCGCGCTGAGCCGAGGCCGCTTTGGTTCGGCGCTCGGCGAGATAGCGGTCGAGGATTCCCAAAATGCCGGTCGGTGACCAGATCAGCAGCCCCATCACCGCGATCGCGTAGAGCATCAGATAATAGCCCTCGGTGAAGCGTAGCCATTCCGGCAGCAGCACCGCGATCATCGCGCCGAGGAACGGACCCAGGAAGAATCCGGCGCCGCCGACGATCACCATCATCAGGAGGTCGAGCGAGAGCGACAGGTTGAACGGCACGGGATCGATATATTGCGTCAGCGGCGCGTAGAGCGCGCCGGCGACCCCGCCGAGCGCGGAGCCGATCGCGAACGCCATCAGCGTATAGCGTCGCGTGTCAACGCCTAGCGACTGCGCCCGTAGCGGGTTTTCGCGCAGCGCCATGAAGGCGCGGCCCCAGGGCGAGCGGATCAGCCACCACACTGCGAGCGACACGATCGCGAGCGAGCCGAGACAGACATAGTAGAACGGCAGCGGCTTGTTGGTCGCGATGCCGAAAATATGGGGCCGCGGAATGTTGGAGATGCCGTAGATGCCGCCGGTGAGCCAGCTCTCGTTGCGAAACACCAGGAAGGCCAGCGTAGAGAAGGCGAGCGTGACGAAGGCGAGGTAGTGGTGCTGGACCCGCAGCGCCGGATAGCCGAGCACCCAGCCGACCGCGAAGCTCAAGGCCATCGCGACGACGATCGCCGCCGGCAGCGGCCAGCCATGGGTGGTCATGATCGCCGCGGCGTAAGCGCCGATGCCGACGAAGGCGCCCTGTGCCAGCGACACCTGGCCGGCATAACCGAGCGTGAGGTTGAGGCCCATTGCGGCGATGGCCATCACCGCCCACTGGCTCAGGATGAACAGGCCGTAGCGGTTGAAGTTCATGGGGGCAACGATCAGCGCAGCGATGACGACGAGGCCGAACGCGATCTTGAGAGGTTTGGCGAAGCCGCTCATACGGTGCGTTCCTCGGCGCGGCCGAGCAAGCCCTGCGGCCGGAACAGGATGACGGCGATCAGGAAGATCATCGGCACGGCGGCGCGGTACTGCGTCGAGACATAGGCGGCCGCGAGATTGTCGAGCACGCCGATCAGGAGACCGCCTGCGATCGCGCCGCGTACCTGGTTGAACCCGCCGACGATCGCGGCGATGAAGGCGGCCTGGCCCAGCACCTCGCCGGACGTGAATTTCGCGAGGTAGATCGGCGTGATCAACAGCGAGGCGAGAGCGACCAGGAATGCGTTGATCAGGAAAGTCAGGAGAATCATCCGTTCGACGGGGACGCCGATGATGCGCGCCACCGTCGGGTTCTGCGCCGCCGCCTGCATCTGGTGGCCGAGCGAGGTGCGGTTGAGAAGCGCAGTCAGGCCGAAGACGGCAAGGATGGCGAGGACGAGGACGCCGATGCTTTGCAGCGAGACGGCATGGCCGAGGATGGAGACGTCGCCGGTCGGCACGATCGAGGGGAAGGGTGAGGCTTCGGCGCTGAAGAACTGCTTTACGGCCTCCTTGAGGCCGATCGCGAGCGCCATGGTCGCGATCGCGAGCGGCAGCACGCCGTGGCGCATCATCGGATCCACCAGCAGCATCTTGAAGGCGAGGCCGAGCAAAAGCATCGAGAGCAGGATGCCGAGGATGATCGCGAGCCAGAACGGCGCGCCGGCATGCATCGCCGCCAGCATCAGGAACGCCGGCAGCATCACGAACTCGCCCTGCGCGAAATTGATGGTCTGCGATGTCTGCCACAGCAGCGTGAAGCCGACCGCGACCAGCGCATAGATCGCTCCGGTGGCAAGTCCCGCGACCAGAAGATCGAACAGATTGGACATTTTCCCCTCTCTCTCTCCTGCCTCTCCCCGCTTGCGGGGAGAGGGTCGGGGTGAGGGGGAGCCTCCGCGAGGTCGCTGAGAGTTGGACTCGTGGAGGCTCCCCCTCACCCGGAATTTGCTTGCGCAAATTCCGACCTCTCCCCGCACGCGGGGAGAGGCGAAGAACACCTCACTTCACCTTCGGCAGCACCTGCTTCACGATCTGCTTGCCTTCGACCACCTCGACCAGAAAGCTCTGGCGGTCGATGTCGCCGGTGTCGCTGAAGGTGACGTCCATCAGGATGCCCGGCTCGTCGGCGGCCTTGATAGTCAGGCCGTGCAGGGTGTCGGCGAACGCCTTGGAATCGACCTTGCCCATCTTGTCGGTGGTGGCCTTCACCATGTAGACGGCGAGATAGCCTTTCAGCCCATTATGGTCGGGCACGTAATTGTACTTCTTCGCGAACTTGTCGCGAAACGCCTTGATCAGGTCGACCGGCGCATCGGTGGTGAGACCGACATGGCCGCGCGTGCCGTTGGCGGCATCGCCCGCGAGCTCGATCACCTTCTGCCCGATCAGCGTGGTTTCGCCCATCAGCGGCGCGGTGACGCTCTGGCGCTTCAGCTCCTTGAGGATGCGCGCGCTCTCTTCCTCGTTCAAATAGACGAACACGGCGTCGGGATTGGCGGCCTTGATCTTGCCGACGTCGGCGGCGAAATCGACTTGACCCGCTTCGGTGGAGAGATCGGCGACGACCTTGGAGCCGAGACGGTCGAGCTCCTTGACGACGACATCGCGACCGCCGCGGCCAAAATCATTGTTGACCCAGACCACCGCGACCGACTTCGCCTTCATGTCGTCGTGAATGTATTTGGCGACCTTCGGCATCGACGATTGCTGGCCGAACGAGGTGCGGAACAGGAATTTGTTTCCGCCTTGCGTCAGCTCGGCGGCTTCGCCGCCCATGATCTGCGCGATGCCGGCCTCGGCCGCCAGCGGCGCGGTCACCTTCACGGACCCGGAATAGCCGGGTCCGAGCAGCAGATAGGGCTCGGCGTCGAGCGCCTTCTGCACCTGCGCGCGCGCGACGCCCGGGTTGGATTGCGAATCCGCATGAGTGACTTCCAGCTTGCGGCCGAGCACGCCGCCCTTGGCGTTGATCTCCTCGATCGCGAGATCGATGCCGTTCTTCCAGTTGGTGCCGACGGTAGCGCCGCCGCCGGACAGCTCGGCGACGTCGGCAAGCTTGATCGCCTGGGCGTGGACGCTGGATGCAGTCGCGAAGGCAAGCAGGGCGCCCGCCAGAATGGTCGATTTCATGGTCTCTCCTCCGATTTCTTTTGATGTTACGTGCGGCCTTGTGTCCGGCCGCTTCGGTTACGCTGCGTGATAGGCCGGGCTTCGTGCCGCCATCACCTCGTCGAATGCCTCTCCCATGATCTCGGTGGATGGGGCAAGGCCAGTGAACAGTTCGAAAGCGTCGGCGGCCTGGTAGATCGCAAGCTCCCGGCCGGTCATGATCCGCGCGCCCTTGGCTTGGGCAGCCGCCAGCAGCGGCGTGATCAGCGGCGAATAGACGGCGTCGGCGACCCACAGGTTTTGACGCAACAGCGTCGGCGCGACCGGCGTTTCCCGGTTCGGCAGCATGCCGACCGGCGTGCCGTTGACGAGGCCGGTTGCGCCGTCGAGCGCGTCCTCGACGCTTGCGGCGACCCTGGCGCCACCCTGCTTGACGAGCAGCGCGGCGAGTTTTTCGGCGCGTGCCGGCTCGCTGTCGAAGATGCGGATGTCGGTCACGTCAAGGCTCGCCAGCGCAAAGGCGATTGCCTTGCCGACGCCGCCGGTGCCGATCACGGCGACCGCGTTTCCAGAGGCCGCCAGCAGCGGCGCGACGGCGCGCGCAAAGCCCGTCGTGTCGGTGTTGTGGCCGATCAGCCGGCCGTTGCTGACGACGACGGTGTTGACCGCCCCCATCGCGGCCGCGCCCGGTGCCAGTTCATCGAGCAGCGGGACCACCGCCTCCTTGTACGGAAACGTGACGTTGACGCCGGCAAAGCCGAGGCGCCGCACGCCTTCCAGCATCATGGCGAGCTCGGCCGAGCCGGCGCCGGCCACTTCGATGAGCTGATAATGTCCGCGCAGGCCAAGCCCCTCCGCGGCGCGCTCATGCATGGCGGGGGAGGCGGAATGCGCGATGGGTGCGCCGATCAGGCCGGTCAGGAGCTTTTTGGATGCGGCAGGTCCGCGCTTTGACATGGTTCGCTATCGTCTCGTTGGGAGCGTTTGGTCCCGGCCACTAGCGGGGAAATCCGCTCAATTCCAAGGGGCTTCCCCTGGCAACGATAGCCTTTCCTCGGCCTAACACAATTACCCTTTTGTCCTGCAAACCTAACATAATGTTATCTCTTCCGCCCCCGTGGCGGCGCGGCCCTGCCTTTGCCCCGCGACGGCTCGACCGCGCGCATCTCCGCGCGCAGGGACTCGATGAAATACTCGACATGAAGCGACAGCGGCGCGCCGCGCTTCACCGCGATATAGGTCTCGAATCGCGTCGGCTCGGTGATCTTGATCAGTTCGATGCCGGGATAGCCCCCATGGGCCACCGTGAACTGGTCGATGATGGCGATGCCGAGCCCCGCCTTCACCAGCGCGCAGACCGTGGTGCCGAAGCGGGCGCGGATGGTGATGTTGTACTCGAGGCGGTGGCGCGCGAAGATCTCGGCCATGATCCGCCCGTAGGGATCGTTGGGATCGATGCCGATCAGCGGATAGCGGGTGATCTCGGCGGCGGAGACCTGCTTGCGGCCGGCGAGCTCGTGGCCCGGCGGCACGATGCAATAGAGCTCGCCCGAGGCGAGCGGCATGAAGTCGAGCCCGGAATGCTCCAGGCGGTAGCTCATCGCCACGCACTCGCCGCGGCCGAGCATGAGGTAGTCGATGGCTTCCTCGAGCTTTAGAATGTTGATATCGATGCCCAAATCCGGATAGCGCCGCCGGACCCGCTCGATTGCGCGCGGCACCATGACTTGCGAAATGCTCGGCACCGAGCCGATGCGCAGCTCCGACAATCCGCCGCGTCCGATCTTGGAGATAATCTCGGAGAGGTCGTCGACCTTCTTGTAGACGCCATTGATCTGCTCGAAGATGTTCTCGGCTTCCGGCGTCGGGAAATAGCGGCCGTTCTGGCGCTGGAAGAAGCGGATGCCGAGCGAGCGCTCGGTGTATTTGACGAGGCGGCTGATGCCCGGCGCCGAAACGTTCAGCAGCTTCGCCGCGCCGCCGATAGTGCCCGTCACCATCACGGCACGGATCACTTCAACCTGGCGCAGCGTCATCATTTTCTGGGTATCCGAATGATCATCGTTGGCGGCGCTGCGTTTCCCTCTCCCCTTGTGAGGGAGGGTGGACCGCCGCGATAGGGCGAGACGGGTGAGGGGTTCTCTCCCCGTGCGAGCCTCGCGCATTTGAACGCGTGGAAACAACCCCTCATCCGGCGCCATGGCCGATCCGAAGCATCGGCGTTTTGTTTTAAGAACGGCGGTCGAAGGCCGCCTACGCCACTTCTCCCACAAGGGGAGAAGGAAGGAAACATTCGCGTTCGGTTCAGATCAGAGCAAGGCATGGCACCGAACGGACCGTTCGTGCGCTCACGGCAATTGCGTGCTAGCTCGCCGGTCCGTCCGGCGAGGCGCTCTCGGCCGGCTTGCTGCGCTCGCTTTGCAGCACCCCGCGTGCGAACTCGATGATCTTTTGCTTGTTTGCCGTTTCGCGGACGGCGAAAAATACGCGGTTGAGTTCCAGGCCGAGCACGCTGTTGAGGGCGATGTCCTCGTCTTCCATCGTGGTTTCCCCGCTTCAGACATTGTAGGTGTAACTTGACGTCACTTCTTCCACAAGTAGATTAAGCCTTCGGGGTCAATGAGATACCGGGAAACTACGGAAGCGGTGAATTGAGGCAGTCGCCAGGACGTGCTATACCAATAGCAAGGGTCAGGAAACGCACCGATGTCCGCCGTGGATTATGGCCGGGAAGCGCTCGACTTCATTGAGGGGCTTGGAGCCTATACCAAGGTTCCGGACGTCATGGATGCGCTTGCGACCGCGTTCGGGCGCTATGGCTTCGAGCACATCATCGTAACCGGCTTGCCGAATCCCGATCAGCGTTTTTCCCAGATGGTGCTCGCCAAGAAGTGGCCGGCAGAGTGGTTCAGCCTCTATACCCAAAAAGGCTACGACCGCGTCGATCCCGTGATCCGCAAATGCCGGCAGACGGTGAACCCTTTCGAGTGGTCCGAGGCGCCGTACGATCCAGAGCTGGAGCCGGGCGCGGTAGAGGTGATGCGGCGCGCTGCCGATTTCCGTATGTCGCGCGGCTTCGTCGTGCCGATCCACGGATTGACCGGCTACGAGGCCGGCGTCTCGCTCGGTGGCGTTCACCTCGATCTCAATGCGCGCAGCAAGCCGGCGCTGCACCTGATCGGCATGTACGGCTTCGATCACATTCGCCGCTTGCTCGATCCGGCGCCGCATCGATCGATGCGCCTTACCCCGCGCGAGCGCGAGGTGCTCGCCTGGGCTTCGCAGGGCAAGTCGGCTTGGGAAATCGGTGAGATCCTGCACATCACGCAGCGCACCGCCGAAGAGCATCTCGCAACTGCCGCGCGCAAACTTGGTGCCGTCAACCGGACGCATGCGGTTGCGATCGCAATCCGCCACAGAATCATCACCCCCTGAAATCCGCGCCTACTGGGAAATTTCCCAGTAGTCGCTTTGGCCGCTTTCCGTGAGTGTTCCCCTTATTTCGAACAACGGGGGAATAAATGATTCATGTGATTTCTGCCGCCAACCGGCACCTCTACGAGGACGTTCTCGAGCAACATTTCAGGGTGCGTCACGAGATTTTTGTCGAGGAGCGGAAATGGGAGGCGCTGCGCAAGCCCGATCGCCGCGAGGTCGATACCTACGACAATGAGGACGCGGTTTACCTGCTGGCGCTCGAAAATCGCCGGGTGCTCGGCGGCTCCCGCCTGTATCCTACCACCAAGCCGACGATGATGAGCGAGGTCTTCCCGCATCTCGCTGCAGTGCGCGGTTGCCCCTCGAACCCGTTGGTATGGGAGTGGTCACGTTTCTTCGTTTCGCGCGAGCGCCGCGACGGCGCGTTCAATTGGCAATTGATGGCAGCGGCACAGGAGTTCTGTCTCGATCAGGGCATCGAGCGTCTCTGTCTTGTCATGGAGACCTGGTGGCTGCCGCGCTTCCACGAGATCGGATTCATCGTCACGCCGCTGGGATTGCCGGCGCTGGTCGAGAATTCCTGGACGATGGCGGCCACGATCGAGATCCGTCAAGAGTCGCTGGATGCCGTGTGTGACCGTATCGGGATGACAAACGTCGTGCATCAGGACGGTCCGCGTATCGATTGCATAGCCCTTGCCAACCTCTGCGGCCTCGCTGCCGCGCAACGAAAGAGCGCCTGAGATGTCGAACATGATGCGGGACAGCCAGATCATGGCTCAGATCAAGGACGAAAATCTCGGCTACATGTCCGACATGGCGCTTGAGCTCGCGCAGATGGCGGAAGACACCGGACTGGCGACGCTCGCCTATCTGTTCCGGATGGCGGCGCTGGAGGCCTCGACCGCCAATAGCGTGCTTGCCGAGCCGGATGACCTTCCCCGGCAGATGACGTCGCACTAGGCGTCTCCATCCCATACGTTGCGACGAATTTCACACCCTCTCTCCGGCAACGGAGGGAGGGTGATCCGCTTTGGGTGCGGCAGGTTGACCCATCCTGCGCGGCAGTCTTCTTGCAGGGCAAATTACAGGGCCAGGATCGATCGCATGCATCGGCATGCAACAAAGTGCATGTTGGGTGTCGAATCGCTCTTGCCTCGGAACGATACTGCCATTACCCATTTTTCCGCCTTGTAGAGGCAGGGGGAGCTCTTTCACTGATGGCGACCGTGTTCGAACATCGGCGCGAACCTGCGTGCGCCTGAAAGAGTTTTGATGCTGCTCGTCGTCGAACAGTTCTTGAACGGATTGCAGTTTGGCCTGCTGCTGTTCCTACTCGCCGCCGGCCTGACGCTGGTGTTCGGGATCATGGATCTCGTCAACCTAGCGCACGGCTCGCTCTACATGATGGGCGCCTATTTCGCCGCGACCTTCGCAGCCTGGACCGGCAGCTTCCTGCTCGGCGCGCTGCTGGCGCTCGGCGCGACGCTCGTGCTCGGCATCGTGCTCGAGATGACCGCACTGCGGCATCTCTATGGACGCGACCATCTCGACCATGTGCTCGCGACCTTCGGCCTGATCCTGTTCTTCAATGAAGCCGTGCGGCTGATCTGGGGCCCGGCCGGGCTTGCGCTGGCGCTCCCGGCATGGCTCACCGTGCCGGTGCCGATCCTGCCGGGCATTCACTATCCCGCTTATCGCCTCGCCATCATCGTCGTGGCGCTGCTGGTTGCGCTGCTGCTCTATCTCGGCGTGATGCGCACCCGCATCGGCATGCTGATCCGGGCCGGTGCTTCCAATCGCGAGATGATCGGTGCGCTCGGCATCAACATCAAGCTGCTCTACACCCTGGTCTTCGGCCTCGGTGCCGCGCTCGCCGGTCTTGCCGGATTGATGCAGGCGCCGATCCTCACCGTGCAGATCGGCATGGGCGAGAACATCCTGATCCTCGCCTTCGTCATCATCGTGATCGGCGGCATCGGTTCGATCCGCGGCGCGTTCCTGGCCGCGATCTTCGTCGGCATGATCGACACGCTCGGCCGCGCCTTCCTGCCCAATTTGTTGCGGCAGGTGCTGAGCGGCGCCGCCGCCTCCACCGCCGCGCCCGCGCTGTCGTCCATGCTGATCTATCTGCTGATGGCGATCGTGCTGGTGGTACGTCCGGAGGGGCTGTTTCCGGCCAACCGCCGATGAAGGCTTTCACTGTGAGCAAGGCCGTCACGGCCCTGATGCTGGCGGGCCTCGTGCTGCTCCCGCTCTATTCGCAAGCTTCCGGCAACGTCTTCATCCTGACGCTGTTCACGCGCATCGTCATCCTGGCGCTGGCGGCCGCGAGCCTTAACCTCATCATGGGTTTTGGTGGCATGATGAGTTTTGGCCATGCCGCCTATCTCGGCATCGGCGGTTACGCGGTCGGGATGCTGGCGCAGGAAGGCGTGGGAAGCGGCTTCATCCAGTTTCCCGTCGCGCTCGCGGCGTCCGCGACTTACGCGCTGGTGATCGGCGCGCTCTCGCTTCGCACGCGTGGCGTTTACTTCATCATGATCACGCTCGCCTTCGCGCAGATGGCCTATTACGTCGCCTCGGGGCTGGCGCGTTACGGCGGCGATGACGGCCTCACCGTGTACAAGCGCAGCGACTTCTCCGGGCTGATCAATCTGTCGAACCGCACGCAGTTCTATTATCTCTGCCTCGCCTGCCTGTTCGGCGTGGTCTTCCTGATCTGGCGCATCGCCAATTCGCGCTTCGGTCTCGTCCTGCAGGGCCTGCGCTCCAACGAGCAGCGCATGCAGGCGATCGGCTTTCCCTCGAAACGCTACCAGCTGGTCTGCTTCGTCATCTCGGGCATGATGTGCGGCCTTGCCGGCGCGCTGCTCGCCAACAACACCGATTTCGTCAGCCCGGCCGTGATGTACTGGACGCGTTCCGGCGACCTCATGGTGATGGTGATCCTCGGGGGCATGGGCACGCTGTTCGGTCCGGTCATCGGCGCGGTGGTGTATTTGCTGCTGGAAGAGTTCTTGTCGCAGCTCACCGAATACTGGGCGCTGATCATGGGCCCGCTGCTGCTCCTGATCGTGCTGTTCGGCCGCGGCGGCATCATGGGCCTGCTCGGGAGGCTCAACCGTGGCTGAACCGCTGCTCCGCGTCGACAAGCTGGTGCGCCGCTTCGGCGGCATCATTGCGACCGACAACGTCTCGCTCGACGTCGCGGCGGGTGAGCTGCACGCCATCATCGGCCCGAACGGCGCCGGCAAGACCACGCTGATCAGCCAGCTCACCGGGCATCTGGAGCCGCATTCCGGCAGCGTCTTGCTGGCGGGGCGCGACATCACCTATCTGCCGGCCTATCGCCGCTGCGCGCTGGGCCTGGCACGTTCGTTCCAGATCACCTCCCTGCTGCTCGATTTCACCGCCGCCGACAATGTCGCGCTCGCGGCGCAAGCGCATGCCGGCACCTCGTTCCGCTTCTTCGCCAATGCACGCAAGGAGAAGGGCCTGCGCGATGCCGCGCATGCCGCGCTCGACCGCGTCGGTCTCGCTCATCGTGCCGATGTGCTGGTGTCCAGGCTCAGTCATGGCGAGCGTCGCCAGATCGAGCTGGCGGTTGCGCTGGCAAGCAAGCCGAAGCTTTTGCTGCTCGACGAGCCGATGGCGGGCCTCGGAGTCACCGAATCTCAGCGCATGGTGCAGCTGCTGCAGGAGCTGCGCAAAGAGGTATCGATCGTGCTGGTCGAGCACGACATGCCGGCGGTGTTTGCGCTCGCCGACCGCATCTCGGTGCTGGTCTATGGTCGCGTCATCGCCTCCGGCGATCCGGCCGCGATCCGGGCGAACGAGGATGTCAAGCGCGCCTATCTCGGCGAGGCGCATGTGGTGACGCACCATGTCTGAAAAAGGGATGAGTGACACGCTGCTCGAGGTCGACGGCATCGAGACCTGCTACGGCCTGTCCCAGGTGCTGTTCGGCCTGTCGCTGTCGGTCAAATCAGGCGAGATGGTCTCGCTGATGGGCCGCAACGGCATGGGCAAGACCACAACCATCCGCTCCATCATGGGCCTGACGCCGGCGCGCGCGGGCAGCATCCGCTTTGCGGGCTCCGAAGTGCGGACGCAACCGTCCTACCGGATCGCAAAGCTCGGTGTCGGCCTCGTCCCCGAGGGGCGGCAGATCTTCCCGAACCTCACCGTGCGCGAAAACCTGGTCGCGGCCGCCGCCGATCGTTTCGACAGCAGCAATCCCTGGACGCTGGCGGCGATCTACGTGATGTTTCCACGCCTCGCCGAGCGCGCCTCCAACATGGGCAACCAGCTCTCCGGCGGCGAGCAGCAGATGCTCGCAATCGGCCGCGCACTGATGACCAACCCGAAGCTCCTCATCCTGGATGAAGCGACCGAAGGCCTGGCACCCCTGATCCGCGAAGAGATCTGGAGCTGCCTGTCGCTGCTCAAGAGCCGGGGACAGTCGATCCTGGTCGTTGACAAGAACGTCGACCACCTCGCCCGCATCTGCGACCGCCACACCATCATCGAGCGCGGCAAGACGGTGTGGAGCGGCACCTCGGACGAGCTGTTGGCTGAGCCGGATCTGCAGCACAAATATCTGGGGATTTGAGGCTGGGCGGTGAGGTGAGTTACGCCGTGGCCGCTTCCCTTGGTGTGGTCCTGGCGAAAGCCAGGACCCATACCGCGAGGTCTATTGTGGGCAGTATAAGTACCGAACGGCAGTCTTCGCCAAACGCCTTGTTGGGGTGATGGGTCCTGGCTTTCGCCAGGACGACGTTGGCAATCACCAATAAATCCCGTGCCGATGCAGTTCGCGGATCACGCGTGCCTCGGTGGATGGCTGGCGACGTTTCGGCTTGGCCGTTTCCCTCGCGCTGGCAACCGGCGCGGCACTGGACTGGGTTGCGGCCGGAGCGATCGCGGTGGTCGTCGCAGTCGCTGCCGGGGGCGTTGAAGTTGGGGCTGTGGTCGCCGTCTGGACATTCGTGGGCGCTGCCGCCGGAGCTTGTGGCGGCGTGGCTGCTGTCGTTGCCGGCTGCTCGGCGGTCTGCGGGCTCGCATTTGTCGCCGCAAGGCTAAGGCTTCGTGGTCCGCCGGCATAGGCCTGGCTCGCCAGCAGCGACATTGCCGCGATCAGGATCAGCTTTCGCATGACGCCCTCCGTTACCTGGTCAACCCGTCTTGCCTAATTCGCCGGGCCTCTATCGCGACGAGCGGCCCATCCCGATTTCGATCAGGGTGGCACGGCAGGACAGGCGATAAATCAAGCTGAACAGATGATCCCACATGATCGAACTCCGTTGTTGATCAATCCCGGCATCCTAACCCTCCATCGTTTCCGGCGATCTTCGCGGGGGCGGAAAAATGACTTCGTCGGCAAAGTCAAAGGTTTCGTCGGAAGCACCGGCGCGAAACTGGCTCACGCCGGCGTGAGGGCCTGTCGGAGTGGCGGTCGTTGGCTCGGCGCCCCGGCGATCCTAATCGTGGACCAACATCAGCCGGCCATCCTCGAGGCCGAACACGAGTGCGGGACGATCGCGGTATTTCACGCCGCCGATATTCGTCGCGATCCTTGCCGGAAGCCTGATGCGCGCGATGTCATGCGGGCCTGCGACGAACCCGATGAGCCGCAGCGTTCGCCGTTCGAGGTCCGGTACCGCGAGATCTGGATGGCCGTCGCCATCAAAATCGGCCGTAAAGCTCATGTGCAGCGATCGCGAGCCGATGAAATGGTTCGATACGTCGGAAGTTTCCGCCGATTTTTCCAAACGATCATGCCGCCACGACCACATTTCGAGAATCCCGACCACATGAGGCTGGCGGACAAGCACGATATCCGTGGTGCCATCGCCGTCGAAATCGGCGATGCCGGCCGGGTTGAGCCAAGCATGGGCGTGGCCGATCGGAGGCGTCTCCGCAACGATGGCCGTCGAGACGGGATCGATGACAGCCAGCGCGGAGCCGCGCTTCAGATAGGATTTGACCAACACAATTCTTTCGCGGCCACCGATCGCAGCGACGCGCGGCTCCAAGTCTTCGAACACGGCGTCACCATCCAGGCGTAGCGTGCGTTGTCCGCCCTCGCGCGGCTCGATCACCAGGCTACCGGCCTCGATGGCATGGCCGAGGACGCCGTGGCGATAGCGTTCGGTCGGCTCGGCGAGCCAAGCACGCACGACGGTGTCGCGGCCTGTCGCGATACGCCCATCCGCAAGCGCCCCGGTCGGCGGCGCCGGATGTTCGAGCGCTGCGGCGGGCACCATGCGCATCGCTTTCGCGTCGAACTGGTACCAATTCGTGCCAATTGCAATTCGGACGTCGCTATCCGCCAAATCAATTTCGCTGACGCGGCCGGGGGTGCGTACGGTGCTCGCCTGCCAGTCGGCCAGGGCTGGCGCGGACAAGGCTGGCGCGGACAGGATCAGGGAAAATAGCAGGGCCGCCGGGCGCAACCGCATCATGGTACTCCTGGAAAATCCGGCTGCGTTGCAGGGACCGGCGGCGGTTGGCGGCGGCTCAAAATATCTCGAAATATTCGCGGTGCTCCCAGTCGGTCACCTCGGACAGGAAGCGGTCGATCTCGGCGTTCTTGATGTGGGTGTAATAATCGACGAACTCAGGCCCGAGCTTTTCGCGGAAGAACGGATCGTCCTTCAGGGCGGCGACCGCATCGCGCAGCGACTTCGGCAACAGCGGCGCCTTGGTTTCGTAGGGCGTGTCGGCTGACGGGCCGGGATCGAGCTTGCGGTCGACGCCGTCGAGGCCGGAGAGGATCTGCGAGGCCATGTAGAGATAGGGATTGGCGGCGGGCTCGCCGATGCGGTTTTCCAGGCGCGTGGCGGCGTCGCCGGCCGCGCCGAGCACGCGGATCATCACGCCGCGATTGTCGCGGCCCCAGATCGCGCGGTCCGGCGCCAGCGAATAGGAGCGGTAGCGCTTGTAGCCATTGATGGTCGGGGTAGTGAACACCGTCGACGCGCGGGCGTGGTCGAGCAGGCCGGCAAGCCAGGCGCGGCCGAACGCGCTGAGCGGCTCGCCGCCGTCTTTGGCCATGAACTGATTCTCGCCGCTCGTGCGTGAGACGACCGATTGGTGCAGATGCCAGCCGCTCGCGAACAGGTTCGGCAGCTTCGGCCGGCACATGAAGGTGGCGTGATAGCCGTGGCGATGCGCGATCTGCTTCACGGCGCTCCGAAACAGCACCATGTTGTCCGCGGGCTCCAGCCCTTTCTTCGGCGCGAAGGTGAACTCGCACTGGCTCGGCCCAAACTCGACCTCGACCGAGCGCAAGGGCAATCCGAGCGCGACGATGTCACGCCGCAAAATCTCCAGCACCGGCTCCATCTGATCGAAGCGCTGCTCGGTGAGGTATTGATAGCCGTGGCTGAGCAGGCTCACCGAAGGCGGCGTGCCGGGCTGGCCGGCATCTTCCGGGCGCATATGCGGATCGTCGAGCTTGAAGATGTGGAATTCGACCTCGAGCCCCGCCACGAAATCGTGGCCGCGGCGTCCGAGCTCATCGAGCGCCTTGCGATAGAGCCCGCGCGTCGCGAACGGCACCGGCCGGCCGTCGTTGAAATAGAGGTCGCAGAGAACCCAGCCGGTGGTCGGTGCCCACGGCAAAACGCGAAAACTAGTGGGATCGGCAACCATCAGCGCGTCGGCCGCGCCCTCCATCTCCTTCATGCCGAAGCCGCCGCCTGATGTGAACACCGGAAACACCGTGCGGTGCGAGGTGTCCTTGGCGAGCATGGTGGTGGTGATGGAGCAGCCGCTCTCCAGCGAAGCGATCGCCTCGGCGGCGATGATGGTCTTGCCGCGCAAGATGCCGTGCTGGTCGGGGAAAGCGAGGCGGATGACCTCGAGGTTCTTCTCCTCGACGATACGGCGCATACGCGCCGCCGCGTCCTTCTGCTCATCCGACCACAGCGCATGACGCGCAACGAAAGTCACTTTGGCAGTTCCTTCTTGCTCGGCGAGAGTATAGCGCACACTGTCATCGTCCGCGAAGGCGGACGATCCAGTATTCCAGAGACGTCCGTGTATCCACGAGAGGCCGCGGCGTACTGGATGCCCCGCCTTCGCGGAGCATGACAGCGGAGAATGTGGAGCCGCCGTCTCGCCCCGCCAGCGGCGAACTGCATTATCACTCCGCCGCCGTCAGCCGATGCACGTTGTCCGAGATCTCCTTCGGCACCGGCGCCGTCCACGGCGCGCTGCGGCGGCGCTTGACGTCGACTTCCATCCAGTAGATCTCCCAGCCTCGTGTCGGCCCGATGCCGTCCATGGTCGCCGGGCCCTGGATCGAACGTGCGCTGGCCTCGTCGAGATGCAGCATCGGCTTCTCGCCGCCTGCGACCTTCTCGATCTCCTGCCGCAGCAGGCGGCGGTATTGCACGATTGCCTTGTCGCTCGTGCCGAGGTGCTCCCGGGTGCGGTCCTGGATCGCGCCCATCGACTCCACCGCCCATTGGTCGTGCACGTTGATGTCGGTGCCCATGCCGGTATAGGTCGCCGTCTGCTGCTCGTGCGGATCAAAACCGTAATCGTTGGTCCTGTTCTTGCGAGATTTGTAATCCGGCAGCTCATAGAGCTCGAGCCGCTGGTCGCGCATCTTCTTCTTGTCCACGGGGTTCGAATAGCTGGTGAAGATCGCGTACCAATAGCAGTTCTCGTCGTCGATCGGCACGTGCCACTGCGTGATCGTCATCTCCGTGCTCATGGGGATGACGAAACCGTGTGGGAAGAGCTGGTTGGTGACGCGCACATGGGTGCGCTCCTCGTCGATCTCGCGCAGCGCGATCAGCCGCAGGCCGTATTCGGTATGCTCGACATTGATGATCGGGCGGTCGTACTCGCGCAAAATCTTCGTCATCGGCAAGTCGGAGCCTGCCGATGCGCCGCGGAACTGCTTGCCGTAGGCCGTCGAGGTGTCCTCGTCCTCGAAGAAGCGATGCAGATAGGAGGCGTGCGCGGGATCGATGCCGACTTCGAGCGCCTGGAGCCAGTTGCAGGCCATGTGGCCCTTGAATGCAAAGGTGTGGGTGTTGGGCGCGACGAAACAGTCGAGTTCCGGAAAGGCCGGCGGCTCACCCTCGCCGAGCCAGGCCCAGAGAATGCCGCTCTTCTCCACCACGGGATAAGAGCGCTGGCGGATGTTCTGGCAGAGCTTTGAGTCCTTCGGCTCCGCCGGCGTCTCGATGCATTGGCCGGTGGCGTCGAACAGCCAGCCGTGAAAGGCGCAGCGCAGGCCGCCATGCTCGAGCCGTCCGAAGGCGAGATCGGCGCCGCGATGCGCGCAGTGCCGATCGATCAGGCCGTAACGGCCGGTCTCGTCGCGGAACAGCACCAGGTTTTCGCCGAGCAATCTGAAGGGACGGATCGGGCGATCGCCGTCGAGCTCGTCCACCAGCGCCGCCGGCTGCCAATAGCTCCGCATCAGCTTGCCGCAGGGGTCCTTCGCACCGGTGCGGGTGATCAGGTCGTTCTGCTCCTGGCTCATCATGGCAGTCGCATCCTTTGTGGAGTGGCGATTGTTCGCTTATTGAACGAATGGGCGAATTATGACATGCCTTGATCCGTCAGCAAGCACTATTTTGCAGGATCCAGACGCCCATGCCCAAGCTGAAGCGAAGCGACAGCGACGAACGCGCGACGGATTTCGTCGAGAGCCTCGATCGCGGCCTGCGCCTGCTGCAATGTTTCGGCACCACGACTGGCCCGATGACCCTGAGCGATCTCGCCCGTGCCGCCGAGCTTCCACGCGCCACCGCGCGGCGCATGCTGTTCACGCTCCAGCGCGGCGGCTTCGTCAGCGGCGACGGCAAGCTGTTCTCGCTGACGCCACATGTGCTGACGCTGGCCGCGTCGTATCTGCGCTCCAGCCAGCTCGTCACGGTCCTGCAACCGGTGCTCGACCGCGTCGCGACAGCGGCCAACGAAATCGCCTCGCTCGCGGTGCTCGACGGCGACGAGGTCGTGTTCGTCGCGCGCAGCAGTCCGGCGCGCATGTTTTCAGGTGGGCTGGACATCGGCTACCGTCTGCCGGCCTTCTGTACCTCGGTCGGCCGCGCCATGCTCGGTCAACTCGACGATGCCGAGCTTGCTGCGCGTCTGAAAGCGATGAAGTGCGAGGCGCTGACGCCACAGACGGAGACCGATCCCAAGCTCTTGCTTGCGCGCATCGTCGCCGACCGCGCGCAGGGTTACGCGCTGGTCGATCGCGAGGCCGAGCCGCATTTCCGCTCGATCTCAGTCCCGGTGCGTCGCTATGACGATGTCATCGTCGCCGCCATCAACATGGGCGCCCATGTCGACCGGGTGCCGGCTCAGGAGTTGATCGAGCGATTTTTGCCGCTGCTGCATCAGGGCGCGGAGGCGGTGCGGTCGCAACTCTTGTAGCCCAGGTGAGCGAAGCGATACCCGGGAAAGTCATCGTGAAGCCCCGGATGTCGCTTCGCTCATCCGGGCTGCGCGCCTGTGCAAAATCGCTACCGGTTGCGCATCCAGTCGGCGAGACCGGACAGCGCCTTGTCGAGATCCTGCCGTGCGGCAACGTCCACAACCGTTTCCTCAAGCGCGCCGCGCATGCAGAGCATCCACGCGTCGCGCTCGGCATCGCCAATGGCAAAGCCGATGTGGCGTTGGCGCAGCCGTGGGTGGCCCTTCTCGACCGAATAGAGTTTTGGGCCGCCGGTCCACTCAGTGAGATAGCGCTTGAGCACATCCCTGATGAGGCCAAGGTCGTCCGCATGCATCGCGCGGATGATCTTCGCCTCCGGCAGCGTATCCATCCGCTCATAGAAGCGATCGACCAACAGGTCGATCGCGGTGCTGCCGCCGATCCGCTCGAACATGGAGATCGCAAGGTCGCTGTCGGTCATGGGAGTTCGGACCTACAGCGCGACGCTACGCAGCCCAAAGCTGCGCGCATCGTTCTGCAGCACCGGCCGCACCGCATCAACCAGGCGCGCCGCGGCGGCATCGACGGACAGTCCCGCCGTGTCCACCACCGCCGTCGCGCGCGCATACAGCGGCTCGCGGCTCAAGAGGATGTTGCGCAGCTCCGCCATGGCGGAGCGGTCGTCGGCCATCGGGCGCAAATCGCCCTGGCGACGGACGCGGGCCATGTGCTCCTCCGGCTCGGCCTTCAGCCAGATCGTGTAGAACGACGACAGGATCTGGTCGAACGTCAGGGGCTCCGAGACGATGCCGCCGCCGGTCGCCAGCACCATCAGCTCGTTGCGCGCGAGCAGCTGTTGCAGCGCCGCCTGCTCCATGCGGCGAAAGCCTTCCTGGCCGTAGAGCGCGATGATCTCGGCGACCGAGAGGCCGTTCTGCTGCTCGACCTCCTTGTTGAGCTCGACAAAACTCCAGCCGACCTTCTTCGCCAGCATCCGTCCAAGCGTCGATTTGCCGGCGCCGCGCAGGCCGATCAGCGCGATGCCGCAGAACGGCGCGCGCCGCGGCGCGGAGGCGCTGCCGCCCGCGAGCAGATCCTTGGCTTGCGCGATCTGCGCCGGCGTCGCCTTGCGCAGGAGATCGCGAAACATCTGCCAGTCCGGGGTCGGATCGGCCGAGGGAAGCAGGTCTTCGAGATGCGCGCCCATCGCGTCGGAGACGCGGCGTAGCAGCACGATCGAGACATTGCCCTTGCCGCTTTCGAGCTGCGCGATGTAGCGCTCCGATATTCCTGATACCTTGGCGAGCACCTTGCGCGACATGCCGCGCAGCGCGCGCATGGTGCGCACGCGCTGGCCGAGCTGTTCGAGAAATCGGGATTCGGCGTCGGGACTGTCGGTCATGGACTACGGATCACGGGCTTCTTGTGCGGAGGTCCTGCGGCGCGTATTAATGAAACATAGTGCCTGCTGGCATTGACAGCAAGCCAATGCGGTGTCTTTCTATGAATTATAATTCTAAATTCAGGGGAGAAGTCCGTGAGCGAGGGATCCTATAACGCGGTGACCTGGCTGCTCGACCGGAACGTCGAGGAGGGACGCGGCAACAAGCTCGCCTTCGACGACACCGTCTCACGGCTCACCTATGGCGAGCTCCAGCGCGAAACGCGGCGCGCCGCCAACATGCTGCGCCGGCTCGGTGTCCGCCGCGAAGAGCGCGTGGCGATGATCATGCTGGATACGGTCGACTTCCCCCTTCTGTTCCTGGGCGCGATCCGCGCCGGCATTGTGCCGGTGCCGCTCAACACGCTGCTGACATCAGATCAATACGCCTACATCCTCGCCGATTGCCGCGCACGCGTGCTGTTCGTCTCGGAAGCGCTCTATCCCGTCATCAAGGACGTCGTCGGCCGCATGCCGGATCTCGAGCATGTCGTGGTGTCCGGCGCCAAGCAGAACGGTCACAAGCAGCTCGCCGAGGAGATTGCGGACGAGAGCGACCGGTTCACCACTGCTGCGACGCATCCGGATGAGCCGGCATTCTGGCTGTACTCGTCAGGCTCGACCGGCATGCCCAAGGGCGTACGCCACATCCATTCGAACATGCAGGCGACCGCGGACACTTATGCGAAGCAGGTGCTCGGCATTCGCGAGAACGACGTTTGTCTTTCCGCGGCAAAGCTGTTCTTCGCCTACGGCCTCGGCAACGCGTTGACCTTTCCAATGTCGGTCGGCGCCACCGTGGTGCTCAACAGCGAACGGCCGACGCCGGCGCGCATGTTCGACCTGATGAACCGCTATAATCCCTCGATCTTCTACGGCGTGCCGACCCTGTTCGCGGCGATGCTCAATGACGAGGCGATGAAGAGCGAGCGCGGCGGCGGCGCCCTGCGCATCTGCACCTCCGCCGGCGAGGCATTGCCGGAATCCGTCGGCAAGAGCTGGAAGGCGCGCTTCGGCGTCGACATTCTCGACGGCGTCGGCTCGACCGAGCTGTTGCACATCTTCCTGTCGAATGCTCCCGGCGATATCAAGTACGGCTCCTCCGGCAAGCCAGTGCCGGGCTATGCGGTCCGGCTGGTCAATGAGGGCGGACAGGATGTCGCCGACGGCGAGGTCGGCGAGCTCCTGGTCGATGCGCCCTCCGCCGGCGAAGGCTACTGGAACCAGCGCCACAAGAGCCGCCGCACTTTCGAGGGACCCTGGACCCGCACCGGCGACAAATATGTTCGCGACGCCGAGGGACGCTACACCTTCTGCGGTCGTGCCGACGACATGTTCAAGGTTTCCGGCATCTGGGTCTCGCCGTTCGAGGTCGAGAGTGCGCTGATCACGCATCCCGCCGTGCTGGAAGCTGCCGTCGTGCCCGAAGCCGATCCGGAAGGTCTGCTGAAGCCGAAGGCCTTCGTCGTGCTGCGCCCCGGCGCGACGACGACCGGCCTGCAGGAGATGCTCAAGGACCACGTCAAGCAGAAGATCGGCCCGTGGAAATATCCGCGCTGGATCGACGTGGTGGACTCGCTGCCGAAGACGGCGACGGGCAAGGTCCAGCGGTTCAAGCTGCGGGACGGGACGAATTGACAACAGGTCGTTATGGCCGGGCCTGTCCCGGCCATCCACGCGCGACCGCGACTGAGGAACGACGTGGATGCCCGGGCCAATCCCGGCATGACGACGGAGAAGGCGGACGAACAAATGACTCTCACTCCCACCGGCTTCCTCACCATCGGCAACGCCAGCCTCGAATACAAATGGCTAGCGCCGCAATCCGCCGATGCACCCACGATCGTCATGCTGCACGAAGGCCTCGGCTCGGTCGGCTTGTGGGGCGACCTTCCGGAAAAAATCCAGGCTGCGACCGGCGCCGGCATCTTCGCCTATTCGCGTGCAGGCTACGGCCAATCCAGCCCGGTGAAGTTGCCGCGGCCGCTCGACTACATGCACCGCGAGGCCCTGGACGTGCTGCCGAAGATCCTCGATGCGATCGGCTTCAAGCGCGGCCTGCTGCTCGGCCATTCCGACGGCGCCTCGATCGCGACGATCTATGCCGGCGCCCATCAGGATCATCGCCTGAACGGCCTCGTGCTGATCGCGCCGCATTTCATCGTCGAGGACATCTCGGTGAAGTCGATTGCGGACATCAAGACAGCATTCGAGACCACCGACCTGAAGTCAAAGCTCGCGCGCTGGCACAAGGACGTCGACAACGCCTTCTACGGCTGGAACGCCGCCTGGCTCGATCCGAAATTCCGCGACTGGGATATCTCGGAATATCTCGCCTATATCCGCGTTCCTGTCCTGATCCTTCAAGGCGTGGACGACCAATACGGGACGCTGCGTCAGGCCGAGATCGCGCAGCAAGAATGCTATTGCCCGGTCGATTTGAAAGTCATGTCAGGCGCGGCGCATTCTCCCCACCGCGAAGCTCCGGGAGCGACGCTTGATGCGATTGAGCAATTTGCAGCAGCGGCGTTGCGCGAAGACATGAAACAAAATGCATGTTCTCTCGTTTGAGGGGTAGACGCGCCCGAAAATGTGCACTATTGTGCATCTAACACGGCAGCTAAAACGCGTAATCAAGCTCAAGGGTGGCCCATGGCCGGGGAAGATCGGCGCCTCGCAGGCGGCGCGACATTCATCGATTTCCAGACCGAGCCGTCTCGCTACCGGCACTGGAAGCTCGCGGTCGACGGTGACGTCGCCACCCTGACCATGGACGTCGACGAGAATGGCGGCCTGTTCGAGGGCTATCTGCTCAAGCTCAATTCCTACGATCTCGGCGTCGACATCGAGCTTGCCGACGCGGTCCAGCGCCTGCGCTTCGAGCACCCCGAGGTGAAGGTCGTGGTGATGCGCTCGGCCAAGAACCGCGTGTTCTGCGCCGGCGCCAACATCCGCATGCTCGCGGGCTCGACGCATGCCCACAAGGTGAACTTCTGCAAGTTCACCAACGAGACCCGCAACGGCATGGAAGACTCGTCGGAGAATTCCGGCCAGCGCTTCATCACCGTCGTGAATGGCTCGGCCGCCGGCGGCGGCTATGAGCTTGCGCTCGCCACCGACTACATCATGCTCGCCGATGACGGCGCGTCCGCCGTTGCCTTGCCCGAAGTGCCGCTGCTCGCGGTGCTTCCGGGCACCGGCGGCCTCACCCGTGTGGTCGACAAGCGCAAGGTGCGCCGTGATCACGCAGATTTCTTCTGCACCATCGAAGAAGGCGTGAAGGGCAAGCGCGCCGTGCAATGGCGGCTGGTCGACGAGATCGCGCCGAACAGCAAGCTCGAAGGCAAGGTCGCCGAGCGCGCGAGGGAATTCGCCGACGGCTCGAAGCGCAAGGGCAGCGGCAAGGGCATCGCGCTGACGCCGCTCAAGCGCATCATCGATGAGACCAGCATCCGCTATGGCTTTGTCACCGTCGACATCGATCGCGCCGCGCGCATCGCCACGATCTCGATCAAGGCGCCTGAAGCCGCGCCGCCCGCCGACATCGACGGCATGATGGCGCAGGGTGTCGCGTTCTGGCCGCTTCAGGTCGCGCGCGAACTCGACGACGCCATCCTGCATCTGCGCATCAACGAGCTCGAGATCGCGATGCTGGTGTTCAAAAGCCATGGCGACCGCGCCCAGGTGCTCGCCTGCGACGCCTTCCTCGAAGCCAACAAGGCGCACTGGCTGGTCAACGAAATCAGGCATTACTGGAAGCGTGTCTTGAAGCGCATCGACGTCACCTCGCGCACGCTGGTGACGCTGGTCGAGCCCGGCTCCTGCTTCGCCGGCACGCTCGCCGAACTCGTCTTCGCCGCCGACCGCTCCTACATGCTGATCGGCACGCGCCAGGGCGACAACCGTCCGCCGCCGTCGATCGAACTGTCAGCGATGAATTTTGGCCCGTATCCGATGAGCCATGGCCTGACGCGGCTTCAGTCGCGCTTCCAGGCAGATCCGGCCGATGTGGAACGCGCGGAAGCCACCAGGGGCACAGCGCTGGACGCCGAGCAGGCCGAAGAGCTCGGTCTCGTCACCTTCGCACTCGACGACATCGACTGGGACGACGAGGTTCGCGTGTTTCTGGAGGAACGCGCCAGCTTCTCGCCCGACAGCCTCACCGGCATGGAAGCGAGCCTGCGCTTCGTCGGCCCCGAGACGATGGAGTCGAAGATCTTCTCGCGCCTCACCGCGTGGCAGAACTGGATCTTCCAGCGCCCGAACGCGGTCGGCGAGGAAGGCGCGCTGCGCCGCTACGGCAGCGGCCAGAAGCCGAAATTCGATATGACGCGGGTGTAGAGGCGAATGGGGAGTGGCGAATAGCGAATAGAGACACCATTCGCCACTCGCTATTCGCGATCCCAGAATTCGATGCCCGCGATTTAATGAACTAGTCCCACACGGGAGGTCCTCCATGAACATCATGAACGTCGACTACTCGACCAAGATTCCGAACAACGTCAATCTGGCCGAAGACCGCCAGGTGCTCAAAGCGCTGGAAGGCTGGCATCCAGGCTACATGGACTGGTGGAAAGACATGGGGCCGGAAGGCTTCCAGGAATCGCTGGTGTACTTGCGCACCGCCTATTCGGTCGATCCGCGCGGCTGGGCCAAGTTCGACTACGTGCGGATGCCCGAGTATCGCTGGGGCATTCTCCTTGCTCCCCAGGAAGAGAATCGCGTCGTGCCGTTCGGCGAGCATCTTGGCGAGCCGGCCTGGCAGGAGGTCCCGGGCGAGTATCGCGCCATGCTGCGCCGTCTGATCGTGATCCAGGGCGACACCGAGCCTGCCTCGGTCGAGCAGCAGCGCCATCTCGGCAAGACCGCGCCCTCGCTGTACGACATGCGCAATCTGTTCCAGGTCAATGTCGAGGAAGGCCGTCACCTCTGGGCGATGGTGTACCTGCTGCAAAAGTACTTTGGTCGCGACGGACGTGAAGAGGCTGACGATTTGTTGCGCCGCCGCTCGGGTGACGCCGACTCGCCACGCATGCTGGGCGCCTTCAACGAGGCGACGCCGGACTGGCTGTCCTTCTTCATGTTCACCTATTTCACCGACCGCGACGGCAAGATGCAGCTGCACTCGCTGGCGCAGTCCGGCTTCGATCCCCTGTCGCGCACCTGCCGCTTCATGCTGACGGAAGAAGCGCACCACATGTTCGTCGGCGAGACCGGCATCACCCGCGTCGTGCAGCGCACCTGCGACGCGATGCGCGAAGCCGGCATCACCGATCCCACCGATATCGCGAAGGTCCGCGCGCTCGGTGTGATCGACCTGCCGACGATCCAGAAGAAGCTGAACCTGCACTATACGCTGTCGCTCGATCTCTTTGGCTCGGAAGTCTCCACCAACGCGGCGAACGCCTTCAACACCGGCATCAAGGGCCGCTATCACGAGACCCAGATCGACGACGATCATCAGCTCAAGAACGCGACTTATCCGGTGCTGAAGTTCATCGACGGCGAGATCAAGTTGGTGGACGAGCCGGCGCTGACCGCGCTCAACATGCGCCTGCGCGACGATTACAGTCAGGATTGCGTCAAGGGCATGCTGCGCTGGAACAAGGTGATCTCGACCTCCGGCTACCAGTTTCAGCTCAAGCTGCCCAACGTCGCCTTCCACCGCCATATCGGCGAGTTCAAGAGCATCCACGCGACGCCGGATGGTCTGTTGATCGACGACGCAACCTGGGCGAAGCGCAAGGACGAATGGTTGCCATCGACCGCGGACGGCGACTTCATCACCTCGCTGATGCAGCCCGTCACCGAGACCGGCCAGTTCGCCTCCTGGATCTCGCCGCCGAAAGTCGGCATCGACAACAAGCCCGGCGATTTCGAGTATGTGAGGATCGAGTCGTAACTTCTTTACCTCTCCCCGTTTGCGGGGAGAGGTCGGATCGCTCTTGCGATCCGGTGAGGGGGTACAGGTGCGGCGACAATCTCACGTGTGGAGAGAAGCCCCTCACCCCAACCCTCTCCCCGCAAGAGCGGGGCGAGGGAGCGCTCCGTTCGCGCCGCGAGCAGCGCGATGCCTCAACTATCCCAGCCGCTCCCCTTGATCCCCGGGTTCGCATAGACAATGCCGCCGTCCACCGCGATGGTCGCGCCCACCACATAATCTCCCGCGCGCGAGGCGAGATAGATCGCAGCGCCCGCCATGTCCTCATCGGTACCGATGCGGCCCGCGGGCACGCGCGTCGAAACCTCGTCGGCATGATCGCGTGCGGCCCGGTTCATGTCGGATTTGAACGGGCCCGGCGCGATCGCGGTGACCACGACGTGGTCGCCGATCAGCTTCACGGCCATGCGCCGCGTCAAATGGATCAGCCCGGCCTTGCTCGCCGCGTAAGAATAGGTCTCTCCCGGATTGACGAAGATGCCGTCGATCGAGGCGATGTTGATCACTTTCGCCGGCCGCTCTGCGGAGGCCGCCGCGCGCAGCGTGGGCGCCAGCGCCTTGGTCAGGAAGAACGGCGCCTTGACGTTGAGGTTCATCACCTTGTCCCAGCCGCTCTCCGGAAACTCGTCGAACTCCGCGCCCCAGGCCGCGCCCGCATTGTTGACGAGGATGTCGAGTCTTGGCTCGCGCTTGGCGAATTCGCTCGCGAGCAGCTCGGCGCCGGCCAGCGTCGAGATGTCGATCGGCAGCGCGATGCATTCGCCGTCATATTGCGCGGAGAGCTCGTTCGCAGTCGCTTCGCAAGGCCCGGCCTTGCGCGCGGTGATGTAGACCTTCGCGGCCCCTGCACTGAGAAATCCCGCCGCGATCATCTTGCCGATGCCGCGCGAACCGCCGGTCACCAGCGCGACGCGGCCTTTGAGCGAGAACAGATCGTTGAACATGGTGCCTCCCCTTGGTGTTTGGCGACGTTTTGAGCGGGGTAGGGAGGGGAGTCAAGGAAGGTGCCGCCTCGTCGTCCTGGCGAAAGCCAGGACCCTTTACCCCAAGACGGAATTGCCTGAATGAGCTATGGCCTCAGCGCGTCGCAAAGTGGACAGCGGTGGCAATGGGTCCTGGCTTTCGCCAGGACGACGTCTGAATTTGGGACGACAGCGGAGATTTGAAACTACGCCGCCGCGATCCTGCGGAAGCCGTTCCACATCGCGGTCGCGGCGCCCGAGGTCAGCACCGGCAGAATCCGCGTGTCCTGGTAATTGCCGTTGAGCGAGACGCGTGGCAGCGCGGTCATGTGGCCGGCGTTTTCGGCGAACAGCATGCCGGGCCGCGTCGTCACCGCGGTCTTGAAGCCGGCGGATGCAGCGAGCACGAATTCACGCTCGCCCGCCGCCTCCCGATCACCATAGGGATAGGCAAGATGCTGGACATTGCGGCCGAGCGCCTGCTCGATCCGGGCGCGGCTCCCGGCCATCTCCTGCGTGGCGATC
The DNA here is from genome assembly GCF_055811355.1 of Bradyrhizobium sp. WSM4873. Lineage (NCBI taxonomy): Bacteria > Pseudomonadati > Pseudomonadota > Alphaproteobacteria > Hyphomicrobiales > Nitrobacteraceae > Bradyrhizobium > Bradyrhizobium sp. WSM4873. The sequence goes on from NZ_JBVVPS010000040.1 coordinate 36,171, forward strand.
GCTTCGCTTTGCTTGGCGAGATTGCAATGGCTGACGGAATGCGCGCCGATCGTGACCAGGGGATCGGCGGCAAACGTCTTCACCTCGTCCCAGGACAGGCAGAGGCTGCGGCACAGCGCGGCCATGTCGACACCGTACTTCGTGCAGAGCGCCTCGATCTCGCGCTTGAGATCGTGCTCGCCGGGCAATGCGCGCAACCAGTCGTGCAGGCGGTCGAACGCCGCCTGCTTGGCGGTTGGCGTCGTCGCATCGAGCCGCAGCGCGGCATTGCCGATTGTCACCTCGATCTGCTCGGCCTTGGCGATTACGGCCTCCAGCGCCTCCCACCACAGCCGACCGGTGCCCTCCGCGAAGTCGCTGGCGACATAGACCGTCAGAGGCGCGTCAAATTCGCGCAGAACCGGCAGCGCGAAATCGAGATTGTCGCGATAGCCATCGTCGAGGGTGAAGGCGGCGAAGCGGCGGTCGAACCGGCGCCGCACCAGCCGCTCATGCAGCTCGTCCATGCTGACGATGTCGATCTCGCGCGAGCGCAGATGGCGCAGGGTCGCGCGCAGGAATTCGGGGGTGACTTCGAGATGCCGGTTCGGCTGGAACGTCGCGGCGCGTGCCGGCCGCACGTGATGCAGCATGAAAATGGCGCCGACGCCCGACAAAAGCGGGCGCAACAGGTGGTGGGCGCCGCTGAAATAGAGTGCTTCCAGCCCGGCGCGGATGACGTTGTTACGAAGTTGTTTCATGACCCGCTGGCGGACTTTGGCATTCCGCCTTCAACTTACGGAAGAACCCTTGAAGAAAAAGTTATTCCAATTGTCCAGGCCCGGCCTTCGGAAGGGCGTCATTTCCGGTTTGACAGCCTGCCAAGGGTTTGTTTTGTCTCCGGTTCCAGAGTTCGGGTCGTCGAATGCACAAGCTTTTCAGGTGGGCCAGCAAATGGTGGCCGGGGCTCATCCCCCTGGCCGTCATGTGGGGATTTGCGGCCTGGAATAATACTTTGCCGGTCGAGGCCGACCTTTCCGCCCGCAGCTCGGCGGCTCTAAAGGATACCGTTCTGGACAAGACCCGGATCGCGGTGGACGGCCGCGACGTCAGCCTGGCTGCGGACGCCTTTTCCGAGGAGGGGCGCCGCGACGCTGTTGTGGCGGTCGAGTCTGTGCCCGGCGTGCGCTTGGTCGACGACCGGACCCGCCTCGTTCCCGAGGCAAAGCCCTTCGTCTGGAACGCCGAACGCGACGTGGTGCGGGTCACGCTGTCGGGCTCCGCGCCCCTGCCGTCGATGAAGGGCCGCCTGACCGAGGCGGCCCGCAAGGAAGTCGCCGGTACCGAGGTGGCCGATCAGATGGGTTTGGCGCGCGGCGCACCGCCGCGGTTCGAGGCGGCTGCGATGCTGCTGCTCGACCAGATCGGCAAGCTCAAGGACGGCAAGATCACGATCACAGACACCAAAGTCACTCTGTCGGGCATGGCGCGCGATCTCGGCGGCCGCGAAGCCGTCGCGGCGGCGCTGAAAAACCTGCCCGAGGGCTTTTCGATCGCCGCCAACGACGTCAAGGCGCCGCCTTACGTGTTCCAGGCTTACAAGGATCCGGTGGCTGCGACGGTGACGCTGACCGGCTATGTTCCCGACAACAATGTCCACGCGGCCATCGCCACCAGCGCGTCGCGCAAATTCTTCAACGAAAAGGTCGTCGACAATCTCAAGGCCAGCGTCGGCGCGCCCGGTTCCTTCAGCCTCGCCGTGGTCGCAGCGCTCGGCGCGCTGTCGCGACTGTCGACCGGCACGCTGGTCGTGTCCGACCGCGAGGTGAAGCTGTCGGGCGATGCGCTCTATGAAGGTGCCGCCAACGACATCCGCACAGGCCTTGGCAAGGATTTTCCGAAAAACTGGCAATACAAGCCGGAAATCACGGTGAAACCCGCGGCCGGCCCGGTCGACGGCACCGTGTGCCAGCAATTGTTCTCCGAGCTCTTGGCCAAGGCCAAGATTCGCTTCGCGGCGAAGCGCGCCGACATCGATCCGGATTCCGCCGGCATTCTCGATCATCTGATCGAGACGGCATTGCGATGTCCCACCACCAATATCGAGGTCGCCGGGCATACCGATGCCGACGGCGAGGATTCCTTCAACCAGGCACTCTCGGAGAAGCGCGCGCAGGCGGTGATCGACTATCTGGTCAAGGCCGGCCTGCCTGCCAGCCGCTTCACCGCGGTCGGCTACGGCAGCACGCAGCCGGTCGCCGGCAACGACAGCGAAGACGCCAAGGCGCAGAACCGCCGCATCGAATTTCTGGTGAGGTGACGATGCCCTATCTCGTCTCGTTTCATCTGGGCTGGCTGATCGGCTCGCTGCTGCTCGGCTTCTGCATGGGCTGGATCTCGGTGGTCCAGCGCGGCAACGGCACCTCGAAGGTGACCGCGCGCTGGCTCGCCGTGCTTGCTGCCGGCCTGGTCGCGGCCTCGTTCGCGCGTGTGGTCCCCGGCCGCTTCGGCTACTGGCTCGACCTCGGCCTGATCATGTTCGCCTGCTACCTCGTCGGCGGCGCCATCGGCGCCTGGCTGCGCGACCGGGTGGTCGCGCGCACCGCGCCTCCTGCCGCTCTGTGATGTTGCCCTGCACCCTGACTGCGGAAGTCAGGAGCGCCGCTGCGCGGCCTTCCCCGCACATCGAAAACCGTGAACAAACGCTCCGGCCTCCCCTCTTTCAACAGGCGAGGGTACCCCATAGATTGACGTCGGCTTAAGCCGTGACGGAACATTGTGCGGTGGAAATCATCAAAACTTCATGGCCACTGCGCAGGATTGCCATGGAGATTCGCGTCAGTCTTGCCGCCGAAAGCGCCAAACCGTGCATCAGGAGCCCGCAACCCTGCCTAAAATATTGAACGCACGAGTTTTTCTTCGAATTGCCGAATTCCACTCCGCCCGGAAACGCGCTAGTGGAGGGATAGCGGGTATGCGCGATGCCGGGACCGGCAGAGAGGGTTCGTCGGGTGCCTGCGTGTCATCCGCCTGTTCGCCGGCCAGCCCGGCCGCTGAAGCGTTGTTCGAGGTCTAGATGCTGGAAGCCATACGCAGGGCGATGTCGTTTCTGCGCCAGAAGCAAATCCTGCATAAGCTTGGAGTTGTGATCAGCGTCGCGGTCATCGGCATCGCTTGCTATGTGCTCTACCACATGCTGCGCGGCATCGATGTCAACGAAGTCCTCGAGGCGATCAAGAGCACCGAGCCGAGCCAGATTGCACTGGCGGCTTTGTTCGTCGCCGCGGGCTATTTCACGCTGACCTTCTACGACCTGTTCGCCGTGCGCGCGATCGGCCACGCCCACGTGCCCTATCGGATCAACGCGCTCGCCGCTTTCACCAGCTATTCGATCGGTCACAATGTCGGCGCCAGCGTCTTCACCGGCGGCGCGGTGCGCTACCGCATCTATTCCGCCCACGGCCTGAACGCGATCGACGTCGCAAAGATCTGCTTCCTCGCCGGCCTGACCTTCTGGCTCGGCAATGCCGCGGTGCTGGGCCTCGGCATCTCCTATCATCCGGAGGCCGCGGCCTCGATCGACCAGCTTCCGCCTTGGCTGAACCGGACTCTGGCGATGATGATCATCGTCGGGCTGGTCGCTTACGTGGTCTGGGTCTGGACCCAGCCGCGGATGGTCGGCCGCGGGCCCTGGACCGTGATGCTGCCGGGCGGCCCGCTGACGTTGCTCCAGATCGCGATCGGCATCATCGATCTCGGCTTCTGCGCGCTGGCGATGTACGTGCTGGTCCCGGACGAGCCCAATCTCGGCTTCGTGGTGGTCGCGGTGATCTTTGTCTCGGCCACGCTGCTCGGCTTTGCCAGCCATTCGCCCGGAGGCCTTGGCGTGTTCGACGCGGCCATGCTGGTCGGGCTCTGGCAGATGGACCGCGAGGAGCTGCTGGGCGGCATGCTGCTGTTCCGCGTCCTCTACTATCTGTCCCCTTTCGTCATATCTGTAATCTTGCTGACGTTTCGCGAAGTTATCATCGGCGCACGATCGAAACGCCTGCAGCAGGCTGCGCTCAAGCTCGACCCTGGCCCCGCGCCTGAAGCCGCATACGTGAGAAAGCGCAGCGACAGCGGCGCCTGACCGGCGCAAGGTCCTTTGGAGAAGCCCGCCCCGATGGCGATCGACGCCCCATCTTCTCCCTCCTCCCAGCCCTGGTCCGACCGGCTGCGGCACTCGACCGTCATCTTGATCGCTGCGGCGCTGGCGCTGTCGGTGGTGGTCTCGCTGGGGGAATTATCGGCGCTGCATGCGATTGCGGTGTTCCTCTGCGTCGCGGCCGCAGCCCTGATCCCGTGGCGCCTGCACGATACCGCCGCCTCCCGCGAAGAGACCCGCCGGGTCAATCCGGTCGAGAGCGCGGCGGTGGCTGCGGTGGTCGCCGGCATGCCCGATCCCGCGGTGCTGCTCGACCGCGCCGGCCGCGTCATCCATCTCAACGCCGCGGCCGCCCAGCTCGCGCCGGCGCTGCGCCGGAATGAGCTCGCCCAGTTCGCGCTGCGCTCGCCCGAGATCATCACGGCGCTGCGCGAGTCGATCGCAACCACCGAGCCGCGGCGCGCGACCTATCTCGACCATGTCCCGGTCGATCGCTGGATGGAGCTGACCATCACGCCGGTGCCGGTGCCGACCACCTTTGGCGGCGCCGACAAATGCATGCTGATGACCTTCCACGACCAGACGCCGCTTCGTCGGGTCGAGGAGATGCGGGCCGATTTCGTCGCCAATGCCAGCCACGAGCTGCGCACGCCGCTGGCCGCGCTGTCCGGCTTCATCGACACGCTCCAGGGCCAGGCCAAGGACGATCCCAAGGCGCGCGAGCGCTTCCTCGGCATCATGCACAACCAGGCCACCCGCATGGCCCGCCTGATCGACGATCTCTTGTCGCTGTCGCGGGTGGAGCTGTCGGCCCATGTGCGGCCCGACACCCTGATCGACCTGCTGCCGATCATCTTGCAGGTCGCCGATGGGCTCGAGCCGCTGGCGCGGGAGCGCCAGGTCGAGGTCGAGACCCAGCTCCCCGAGAGCCCGGTGCTGATCGCGGGGGACCGCGAGGAGCTGCTCCGCCTGTTCGAGAATTTGATCGAGAACGCGCTCAAATACGGCGCCTCGGGCGGTCGCGTCATCGTGTCGCTGATTTCAGGCGCCGCGCCTGATGGAACTCAGGAAATCCGGGTCCTGGTCCGGGATTTCGGCCCCGGCATCGCGCCGGAGCATCTGCCGCGCCTGACCGAGCGCTTCTACCGGGTCGATGTCGGCGACAGCCGCTCGCAGGGCGGCACGGGCCTCGGATTATCGCTGGTGAAACATATTCTTAACCGCCACCGCGGCCGGCTTCTGATCGAAAGCGTGCCCAAACAGGGCGCCACTTTCACGGCCTGTTTTCCCCAGGGCAGGCCCGCGGCTCTGAGCTAAATTCCAGCGATTTCAGCTGCTTAACACTGTCATCCGACTGTCACCAAACCTTCGTAAAAGCTCAGCTGTCCGCTCCTAAAGGGGCGGCACGGGGAGCGCGATCGGGCGCGGATGGCGCTTCGCTCCCCTGTATGGAGACCAGCATGAATTTCCTCAAAACGATCGTTGCTGCTGGCTTGGTTGCCGCATCGACGACGGCGGCCTTTGCTGCCGACATCACCGGAGCCGGCGCGACGTTTCCGTTCCCGATCTATTCCAAATGGGCTGACGCCTACAAGAAGGAGACCGGCAACGGTCTGAACTACCAGTCGATCGGCTCCGGCGGCGGCATCAAGCAGATCCAGGCCAAGACCGTGACCTTCGGCGCCAGCGACGCGCCGCTCAAGGCCGAGCAGCTTGAGAAGGACGGCCTCGTCCAGTGGCCGATGGTGATGGGCGCCATCGTTCCCGTCGTCAACATCGAGGGCGTGAAGCCCGGTGAGATGGTGTTCGACGGCGAGACGCTGGCCAGCATCTACCTCGGCAAGATCACCAAATGGGACGACGCCGCGATCAAGAAGCTCAACCCCAACGTGAAGCTGCCCTCGGAGGCCATCACCGTGGTCCGCCGTTCGGACGGCTCGGGCACCACCTTCAACTTCACCAACTACCTCGCCAAGGCCAGCGCGGACTGGAAGAGCAAGGTCGGTGAGGGTACCGCGGTCGAATGGCCGGTCGGCGTCGGCGCCAAGGGCAACGAAGGCGTGTCCGGCAACATCAGCCAGACCAAGAACTCGATCGGCTACGTCGAGTACGCCTATGCCAAGCAGAACAAGCTGACCTACACCGGTCTCGTCAACAAGGCCGGCAAGCCGGTGCAGCCCACCGTCGAAGCGTTCCAGGCGGCCGCGTCCAACGCCGACTGGGCCAAGGCTCCCGGCTACTACGTCATCCTGACCGACCAGCCCGGCGAGAAGTCCTGGCCGATCACGGCGGCGACCTTCATCCTCATGCACAAGGATGCCACCGACAAGGCGTCCTCGCAGGAAGCCATCAAGTTCTTCCGCTGGGCCTTCAAGAACGGCGGCAAGGCAGCCGAAGAGCTCGATTACATCCCGATGCCGGATCCGGTCGTTCAGCTGATCGAGAAGACTTGGGCTGCCGAGATCAAGAGCTAGGTACGCGACGCCCGTGCCCCGGATGCGCTGCGCCGCATCCGGGGCACGGACCAACAAAAAACGTATACTATTTTAGTACAGGGGATCGGCGTGGCAGAGATGGCCGTTCAGAGCGATGTAATCGACGACGCCGGACCGTATGATCGCGCCAAGGCCTTGAGCGCGTTCAAGCTCGGCGACGTCACCTTCTATTGGATCACGCGGCTCTCCGCGATCTCGGTGCTTCTGATCCTCGGCGGCATCATCATTTCGCTGATCGTCGGCGCCTTCCCGGCGATGAAGGAATTCGGGGTCTCGTTCCTGTGGACGCAGCGCTGGGCGCCGTCCGCCGATCCGCCGGTGCTCGGCGCGCTCGGGCCGATGTACGGCACGCTCGTCACCTCCTTCATCGCGATGCTGATCGCCATTCCCGTGGGTCTCGGCATTGCCATCTTCCTCACCGAGCTCTGCCCGCAATGGCTGCGCCGCCCGATCGGCATGGCGATCGAGCTGCTCGCCGGCATCCCCTCGATCATCTACGGCATGTGGGGCTTCTTCGTGTTGGGTCCGTTCCTCGCCAACACGTTCCAGCCCTTCATGATCAAGATATTCGACGGCGTGCCCGTGCTGGGCGCGATCTTCGCGGGACCGCCGTCCTATCTCAGCCTGTTCAATGCCGCGCTGATCCTCGCGATCATGGTGCTGCCATTCATCACCTCGATCTCGGTCGATGTGTTCAAGACGGTGCCTCCGGTCCTGAAGGAAGCCGCCTACGGCGTCGGCTGTACCACCTGGGAAGTCGTCCGCAGCGTGGTGATCCCCTACACCCGCGTCGGCGTCATCGGCGGGGTCATGCTGGCGCTGGGCCGCGCGCTCGGCGAGACCATGGCGGTGACCTTCATCATCGGCAACTCGTTCCGGATATCGTCGTCGATCTTCGCCCCCGGCACCACGATTTCGGCGGCGATCGCATCCGAGTTCGCCGAGAGCGACGGCCTGCACCAGTCCGGCCTGATCCTGCTCGGCCTCCTGCTGTTCGTGCTGACTTTCTTCGTGCTCGCAGCGGCGCGGCTGATGCTGATGCGGCTGGAAAAGAAGGCTGGGAACTAGCGCCATGAACCCGATCTATTCACGCCGCCGCCGCAAGGACATCGTCGTCCGCGGGCTCTGCATCGCCGCAACCGCCTTCGGCGTCACCTGGCTCGCGCTGATCCTGATCACGCTGCTCTACAACGGCTTGGCGGGACTCAATGTCCAGCTGTTCACCGAGAACACGCCGCCACCCGGATCGAACGAGGGCGGCCTGCTCAACGCCATCGTCGGCTCGCTGATCATGACCGTGATCGGCGTCGGCATCGGTGCGCCGCTCGGCATGTTTGCCGGCACCTACCTCGCCGAATACGGCCGCAACGACAAGCTGACCTCGGTGATCCGCTTCATCAACGACATCCTGCTCTCGGCGCCCTCGATCATCATCGGCCTGTTCATCTACGGCGCGGTGGTGGTGCCGATGCGCGGCTTCTCGGCGATCGCGGGCTCGCTCGCGCTCGCGGTCATCGTGATCCCGGTGGTGCTGCGCACGACCGAGGACATGCTGCTGCTGGTTCCGAACGCGCTGCGCGAGGCGGCCTCGGCGCTCGGCCTGCCGCGTTCGCTGGTGATCAAGCGGATCGCTTATCGCGCCGCGCGCTCCGGCCTCATCACCGGCGTGCTGCTCGCGACCGCTCGTGTCGCCGGCGAAACCGCGCCACTGCTGTTCACCGCATTGTCGAACCAGTTCTTCAGCCTCGGCCTGAACAAGACGATGGCGAACCTGCCTGTCACCATCAACAACTTCGTGCAGAGCCCCTATGCCTACTGGAAGCAGCTGGCCTGGAGCGGGGCGCTGCTCATCACGCTGACCGTTCTTGCCCTGAATATTGGCGCGCGCATCCTTGGCGCCGAGAGGACCGCAAAATGAGTGATCTTTCCGTATCGATGAGCGCGGCCGGTGGGCTGCCCCACGCGCCGGTGCTGCCGGAGGCGCCCCCCAAGGTGACCGTGCGCAACCTGAACTTCTATTACGGCGAGCACCACGCTCTGAAGAACATCAACCTGACGCTCGGCGCCAACCGCGTCACGGCGTTCATCGGTCCGTCGGGCTGCGGCAAGTCGACCCTGCTGCGCATCTTCAACCGGATGTACGACCTCTATCCCGGCCAGCGCGCCACCGGTCAGCTCATGCTCGATCAGACCAACATCCTGGACGGCAAGCTGGACCTCAATCTGCTGCGCGCCCGCGTCGGCATGGTGTTCCAGAAGCCGACGCCGTTCCCGATGACGATCTACGAGAACATCGCGTTCGGCATCCGTCTCTATGAGAAGATCTCGAAGTCCGAGATGGACGGCCGCGTCGAAAAGGCACTCCGCGGCGGCGCGCTGTGGAACGAGGTCAAGGACAAGCTCAACGCCTCCGGCCTGTCGCTCTCGGGCGGCCAGCAGCAGCGCCTCTGCATCGCCCGCACCGTCGCGGTGCGGCCCGAGGTGATCCTGTTCGACGAACCCTGTTCGGCGCTCGACCCGATCTCGACCGCCAAGGTCGAGGAGCTGATCCAGGAGCTGTCCGAGGATTACACGATCGCGATCGTCACTCACAACATGCAGCAGGCGGCGCGCGTCTCCGACAAGACCGCCTTCATGTATCTCGGCGAGCTGATCGAATTCGACGACACCAGCAAGATCTTCACGTCGCCGACTGACCGGCGCACGCAGGATTACATCACCGGCCGGTTCGGCTAGGAGACGCGACATGGGTTCTGAACATACCGCAAAGGCCTTCGATACCGACCTCCAGGAACTCACCCGCCTGGTCGCCGAGATGGGTGGCATCGCCGAGCGCATGATCGTCGAGTCCGTCGACGCGCTGATCCGCCGCGACGTCCCGCTCGGCCAGCGCGTCGTCGCCATCGACACCGAACTCGACGCGCTGCAGAAGCGCATCGAGGAGCGTGCGGTGCTCACCATCGCCCGCCGCCAGCCGATGGCGGTCGACCTGCGCGAGATCGTCGGCGCCATGCGCGTCGCGACCGATCTCGAGCGCATCGGCGACCTCGCCAAGAACATGGGCAAACGCGTCGCGGCGCTGGAGACGGACTTCCATCCGCTCAAGCTGTTTCGCGGCCTCGAGCACATGACCGACCTCGTGCAGCAGCAGGTCAAGTCGGTGCTGGACGCCTATGCCGCGCATGATCTGCCGGCGGCGATGGCGGTGTGGAAGGGCGACGAGGAGGTCGACGCCATCTGCACCTCGCTGTTCCGCGAGCTCCTTACCTACATGATGGAGGATCCGCGCAACATCTCGTTCTGTATCCATTTGATGTTCTGCGCCAAGAACATCGAGCGGATCGGCGACCACGCCACCAACATCGCCGAGACCGTGTTCTACATGATCGAGGGACAGGCGATCACCGACAAGCGGCCGAAGGGCGACATGACGACCTTCGCCAACACGGTACCGAACACTTAAGGAGCGACGACCCGATGGGCGCACGCATTATGGTGGTTGAGGACGAGGAAGCTCTGACGGAGCTTCTCCGCTACAACCTCGAAGGCGACGGCTATGACGTCGAGACGGTGATGCGCGGCGACGACGCCGACACTCGCCTCAAGGAGCACATCCCCGATCTGATCGTGCTCGACTGGATGCTGCCGGGCCTGTCAGGCATCGAATTGTGCCGGCGGCTTCGCACCCGTCCCGAGACCAAGCAGCTCCCGATCATCATGCTCACCGCGCGCGGCGAGGAGAGCGAACGGGTGCGGGGTCTTGCGACCGGCGCCGACGATTACATCGTCAAGCCGTTCTCGGTGCCGGAGCTGCTCGCGCGCGTGAAAGGCCTGCTGCGGCGCGCGAGCCCCGAGCGGCTCGCCACCGTGCTTGCTTTTGGCGACATCGAGCTCGACCGCGACAAGCGCCGCGTGGCGCGCTCGGGCCGGCCGATCGATCTCGGTCCGACCGAATATCGCCTGCTGGAGTTCTTCCTGGAGCATCCGGGCCGGGTGTTCTCGCGCGAGCAACTGCTCGACAGCGTTTGGGGCCGCGACATCTACATCGATGAGCGTACCGTCGACGTGCATATCGGCCGCCTGCGCAAGCTGCTCAATCTCGGCCGCGAGCAGGACCCGATCCGCACCGTCCGCGGCGCCGGCTACGCGCTGGATGATCGTTTTGCCAAGGCGGAGCAGGTGTAGGGTTGCAGGCTTGTTTGCTGGCGAGCTGTCCCCGAATTCTCCGACGTCGTCCCGGACAAGCGAGCGAAGCGAGCGCTGATCCGGGACCCATAACCACCGAACGTGGTTTGGCGAAGACTCGGAGCGACCCCTTCCGCACGACTACTGCGTGCTCGGAGTATGGGTCCTGGCTTTCGCCAGGACGACACTGAAATTGTTGAACTGTCTTCGCGCGACGACTTGCCGTGATTACCGCGGACCCGGCTTCACCGGTGCGCGGCGCCGATCCGACGCCGGCTGGTACGCGACGCGCGAGTGCTGGGCGCAATAGGGCAGGCCGGACAGCGCACGGCCACCACAGAAGAAGAAGTCCGGGCTCGAGGGATCGCCGACCGGCCAGTGGCAGGTCGCCTCGTTCAATTCCAGCAGCGACAGCCGCTGGCTCATCGGCACCACGTTGTCGTATGTGACCGGATCCGGCTCAGCCTCGACCTCAAAGGCCTGCGCCAGTGCGGTGTTGCCGCGCGAGATCGGGCGGCTCACCCGCATCATGTGCTGCGCGGGGCGCGCCTTGCGCGGCCGGGGCGCTGCCGACGAAGGGCTCTTGGCGCGGCCCGAAAGGCCGAGCCTGTGCACTTTGCCGATCACGGCATTGCGGGTCACATTGCCGAGCTCCGCCGCGATCTGGCTGGCCGAAAGTCCGGCCTCCCAGAGCTTTTTCAGCTGCTCGACGCGATCATCGGACCAGGTCAAAACCGTCATTGCACCCTTTCCCTCGCTGCGCGCCAGCCATCCTGGGGCCTCGCAGCGAATGCCTAAGCCTTCAAAAACCCGTGCCGCCAGAATCCCTTAAGGCTCGCCGGGCGCGTCTTGAACGCCCGAACGTTTACGCCGGTACATAAGGACTTAAAGATCAGAACCACTGCACGAGATGTCGTATCTGACAATCCAAACGCTACAATATGGCGTGACTCCCGCGCAAGAGTCCGCCGACTCGCTTCCACATGTTCCGTGGCTAAATCCCGCAAAATCGGCACCGCAAGACTACGGATTCAGCGTTTCGCGAGGCTTTCCGGGCGGCATTGACACCCGTTTCACCAGGCCTAAGATAGTCGCGCGTGCCGCCCTCAAGAGGCGGCACGTTTCGTTTTCCGGGCCGGTCGATGGTGCGTTGCGCAATGCACGCTCACACCGTCCGCAACATTCAAGTGACCGCCATGACTAACAGCGCAGCGCCGCATTTGCTCCCCGTTTTCGCCAGATCCGACCTCGGTTTCGAGCGTGGCGAAGGCTGCTGGCTGATCGCGACTAATGGCGAGCGCTATCTCGATTTCACCTCGGGGGTGGCGGTGAACGCGCTCGGCCATGCCCATCCGGCGCTGGTCGCGGCGTTGCAGGAGCAGGCGACCAAGCTCTGGCACATGTCGAACCTGTTCCAGAGCCCGGACGGCGAAAAGCTCGCCGCGCGCCTGTGCAATGAAAGTTTCGCGGACTTCGTGTTCTTCTGCAATTCCGGCGCCGAAGCGCTGGAATGCGTGATCAAGGTCGTGCGCCGTTATCACGCCGCGAAGGGCCATCCCGACCGCTATCGCATGATCACCTTCGAAGGCGCCTTCCATGGCCGCACGCTGGCGACGCTGGCGGCGACGGGTTCGGCGAAATATCTCGAAGGTTTCGGCCCGCCGATGGAGGGCTTCGACCAGGTTGCGCATGGCGATCTCGAGGCGGTGAAAAAGGCGATCGGTCCGCAGACCGCCGGCATCCTGATCGAGCCGATCCAGGGCGAGGGCGGTGTGCGTTCGGCAACGCCCGCCTTCCTGAGGGCGTTGCGTCAGCTCTGCGACGAGAAGGGTCTGTTGCTCGCCTTCGACGAGGTGCAGACCGGCATGGGCCGCACCGGCGATCTGTTCGCGTACCGCCGCCTCGGCGTCGAACCCGACGTGATGTCGCTGGCCAAGGCGCTCGGCGGCGGCTTTCCGATCGGCGCCTGCCTTGCGACCGCGGAAGCGGCATCCGGCATGACGCCGGGCTCGCACGGCTCGACCTTCGGCGGCAATCCGCTCGCGATCGCGGCTGCGAACGCCGTGCTCGACGTCATGCTCAAGCCCGGCTTCTTCGATCACGTGCAGAGGATGTCGCTGCTGCTCAAGCAGAAGCTCGCCTCCGTGATCGACCGTCACTCTGATGTCGTCAGCGAAGTGCGCGGCGAGGGCCTCCTGATCGGCATCAAGGCCGTGGTACCTTCGGGCGATCTCGTTGCCGCCTTGCGCGCAGAGAAGCTGCTCACCGTCGGCGCCGGCGACAATGTCGTGCGTTTCCTGCCGCCTTTGATCGTCACCGAAGCCGAGATCGAGGACAGCGTCATGCGGCTCGAGCGCGCCTGCACTGCGTTGTCCGGCAACAAGCGGGCGGCAAGCTGATGAGCAAGTCGCCCGATAAAGCACCCAAGAAAACACCGAAGCACTTCCTCGATATCAACGAGCTGCCGCTGTCGGAGCTCAAGCGCATGCTGGCCGCGTCCTCCGCGATGAAGGCGAAGCAGAAGGCGCATCAGCCGGTCAGGCCGCTCGAAGGCAAGACGCTGGCGATGATCTTCGAGCGCCCCTCGACGCGGACGCGGGTGTCTTTCGACGTCGCCATGCGCCAGCTCGGCGGCGAGCCCATCATGCTCACGGGCGCCGAGATGCAGCTCGGCCGCGGCGAGACCATCGCCGACACCGCGCGCGTGCTGTCGCGCTATGTCGACGCCATCATGATCCGCATCCTCAACCACGATGCCCTGCTTGAGCTTGCGGCGAACGCCACCGTTCCGGTCATCAACGGCCTGACGCGGCGCTCGCATCCCTGCCAGGTGATGGCCGACCTCATGACGTACGAGGAACATCGCGGCCCGATCGAGGGCAAGACGGTGGCCTGGACCGGCGACGACAACAACGTGCTGGCGTCCTGGGCGCACGCCGCCGAGCGCTTCAAGTTCCAGCTCAATGTCGCGACGCCTCCAGAGCTCGCGCCGAAAAAGGCGATGCGCGACTTCATCAAGGCGACCGGCGCGCCGATCATGCTCGGCACGGATGCCGAAGCCGCCGTGCGCGGCGCCGATTGTGTCGTGACCGACACCTGGGTGTCGATGGGCGACAAGGAAGGCGAGCACCGCCATAACGTGCTCAAGCCTTATCAGGTCAATGCCCAGCTGATGTCGCTGGCCAAGCCCGATGCGCTGTTCATGCACTGCCTGCCCGCCCATCGCGGCGAGGAGGTTACCGACGAGGTGATCGACGGTCCGCAATCCGTCGTGTTCGACGAGGCCGAAAACCGCCTGCACGCGCAGAAGGGCATTCTGGCCTGGTGCTTCGACGCGGTGAAGTGATCTCGCTGGAATCCCGGCGGCCACCTCACATATGATCGTCGTCCCGGACAAGCGCAGCTTCTGGCAACGCGCAGCGTTGTCCAGAACGGAGCGCCGATCCGGGACCCATAACCACAGGAAGTCGTTTGGCGAGGATTCGGAGTTGTCATCTCGCGGAGTAGCGTAATCCTGTGGTTATGGGTCCCGGATCTGCGCTAGCGCTTGTCCGGGACGACACGGAGGTTGAGGTTGCTTCGTACAGTTCCCCAACCCCCCTTCCAATTCCGCCTTCCGACCCCAGATAAAGCGCCATGGTTTCCCAATCCCCTGACATGAAAACCGGGCCCGAAGGCCCGGTTCGCGCGCCATCCGCGGTTCCCGTCGATGACGCCGTGCTGCCCTACGAGGTTGACGCGCTCGACGTGCGCGGTCGGCTGGTGCGGCTTGGTCCGGCGCTCGACGAGATCCTGACCAAGCACGATTATCCGGCGCCGGTCGGCAAGCTGCTCGGCGAGGCCATCGTGCTGACCACGCTGCTCGGCTCGTCGCTGAAGTTCGAAGGCCGCTTCATCCTGCAGGCCCAGACCGATGGTCCGGTGTCATTCCTGGTCGTGGACTATCAGGCGCCGGATCGCCTGCGCGCCTATGCGCGCTACGACGCCGCGCGCCTCGGGGATGCAAAAGATTCCGGCGCGCTGCTGGGTCACGGTCATCTCGCCATGACCATCGACCAGGGCCCCGACATGAGCCGCTACCAGGGCCTGGTCGCGCTCGACGGCGGCAGCCTGGAAGACGCCGCTCACGAATATTTCCTGCGCTCCGAGCAGATCCCGACGCGCGTGCGCCTCGCCGTGGGCGAGGAATGGCGATCGAACGACGGAGGCAAGCATCGCTGGCGTGCCGGTGGCATGCTGATGCAGTTTTTACCGAAGGCGCCCGAGCGGGCGCGGCAGGCCGATCTGCATCCCGGCGATGCGCCCGAAGGCGTCGAGGTTCATGCCGTCGCTGAAGACGATGCCTGGGTCGAGGCGCGCTCGCTGATCGAAACCGTCGAAGATGTCGAGCTGATCGATCCCGAGCTCTCCGGCGAGCGGCTGCTCTACCGTCTCTTCCACGAGCGCGGTGTGCGCGTGTTCAATCCGCTGCCCTTGAAAGCGCAATGCTCCTGCTCGCGCGATGTGGTCACATCGATGCTGAAGAGCTTTTCGTCCGACGACCGTGCCGCGATGGTCAAGGACGACAAGGTCGTTGTGACCTGCGAGTTCTGCAGCTCGGTGTACGAGTTCACACCGGACGAGGCGGGCGTCCAGGACGCGTAGCGCGGTGCCGTAGGGTGGGCAAAGCGAAGCGCGCCCACCATTTCCAGCGCTAATTCAGCACCCTCTTGTTATCCGGGCTGTCCAGCGAGAACGTCGGCACGTCGATCTCGAAGCGCTCGCCGGTGGCACTGACCATCTGGTAGCGGCCGGTCATGAAGCCCGAGGCGGTCGTGAGCGGTACGCCGGAGGTATATTCGAAGCGTTCGCCGGGGGCGAGCGTCGGCTGCTCGCCGACGACACCCTCGCCCTTCACCTCCTGCTGCCGGCCGGTGGCGTCGGTGATGATCCAGTGCCGCGTCTTGAGCTGCACGGTCTCGTCGCCGGAATTGGTGATGACGATGGTGTAGGCCCAGAAATAACGGGAGCGGTCAGCCGACGACTGCTCCGGAACAAAGTTCGGCTCGACGGTCACTTCGATCTGGCGGGTCACGGCGCGGTACATGATTGCCATCATACCGAAAACCGCCCGGGAACCAAACGCCGGAGGCGGCCTTGGCGACATCGTCCCGCCAGATTTCGCAGGGAAGTACACGTCCAAATGGACTTGCAAATGTACTTGCATGTGATCCGGCCGCTTTGCGAGATGACGGCCGAACCGGTACACTCCCTGCCACGTCGCGATTTGCGGAAGGGTTTTTAGGCCCCCGATGACCATTGCCGACCAAGTGACGGGATCGACGATCGCGGGAACCGCCAAACCTGTGGAGGTCAAGTCCGCGGGGGCAAAGCGGCGCGCGGCCGCGCCGGCCATTTCGCTGCCCGCCATCGGCGAGCGCGAGCTCCGGCTCGACCTGTTCCGCGGCCTCGCGCTGTGGCTGATCTTCATCGACCATTTGCCGCCGAGCCTTCTGACCTGGTTCACGATCCGCAATTACGGCTTCAGCGACGCCACCGAGATCTTCATCTTCATCTCCGGCTATACCGCGGCCTTCGTCTACGGTCGGGCGATGCTGGAGTCCGGCATCGTCGTCGCCACCGCGCGCATCCTGCGGCGCGTCTGGCAGATCTATGTCGCCCACGTCTTCCTGTTCACGATCTTCCTTGCCGAAATCTCCTACGTCGCGACCCGGTTCGAGAACCCGCTCTACACCGAAGAGATGGGCATCATGGATTTCCTCAAGCAGCCCGACGTCACGATCGTGCAGGCGCTGCTGCTGCGCTTCCGTCCGGTCAACATGGACGTGCTGCCGCTCTACATCGTGCTGATGCTGGCGCTGCCCTTGATCCTGTGGCTGATGAAATGGCGCCCCGACGTGACGCTCGGCCTCTCGGTCGCGCTCTACGCGGTGACCTGGGAATACGACCTCTATCTGTCGGCCTATCCGAACGGCTTCTGGGCCTTCAATCCCTTCGCCTGGCAATTGCTGTTCGTGTTCGGGGCATGGTGCGCGCTCGGGGGTGCGCGGCGCATGTCGCACATTCTGGCTTCGCGGGTGACGATGTGGATCGCGATCGTCTATCTGGTCGCCGCATTCTACGTGACGCTGACCTGGTATGTGCCGCAGCTCTCCCACTTCATGCCGAAGCGGCTCGAGCAGTGGATGTATCCGATCGACAAGGCCGACCTTGACGTGCTGCGCTTCACGCATTTCCTGGCGCTGGCCGCGCTCACCGTGCGCGTCCTGCCGCGTGACTGGCCGGGCCTGAAATCGCCCTGGCTGCGGCCGCTGATCCTGTGCGGCTCGCATTCCCTGGAGATATTCTGTCTCGGCGTCTTCCTCGCCTTTGCCGGCCATTTCATCCTGGCCGAGGTCTCGGGCGGCCCGGTCATGCATGCGCTAATTAGTCTCTCCGGAATCCTGATCATGTGGGCCATGGCTTGGCTGATTTCGTGGTACAAGCGGGTGGCTGACAAGAGCGGTTCGAAAACCAAAAGCGCCGTCGGCAGCGCCGATATGGCGGGAGGGGGCTGATGAAGGCGAAGGTTTTCCTGAGCCTGATCCTGCTGTGCGGTGGTCTCGCCGCGCCTCCGGCGCGCGCGGACGATGCTGCGCCGGCTGCTTCAGCCGCGCCCGCAGCCTGTGAAGTGCCCTCCTATCTGCTCACCAGCGAAAGCCAGCTTCCCAAGGTCGCCGATGCCGTGAAGGCCGGCAAACCGCTCGAAATCCTGGTCATCGGCAGTCGCTCGACCACGATTCCGGCTTCCGAGGACGCCTCTTATCCGGCGCGGATGCAGGCCATCCTGAAGGACAAGCTGCCGCCGACCGAGACGGTGCATGTCTCCGTAGAAATACAGAGCAAGAAGACGGCCGAGGAGGCGGCCGCCAGCTTCGTTAAGCTGATGGAAGCAAAGACGCCTACTTTGGTCATCTGGCAGACCGGGACCGTCGATGCTATCCGAGCCATCGATCCCGATGATTTTCGTGGCGCGGTGACCGAAGGGGTTGTTGCGTTGCAAAAGGCAGGGGCTGACGTCGTCTTGATGAACTTGCAGTACAGTCCGCGTACCGAAACCATGATCTCGGTGCCGCCATACCTCGACAATATGCGGGTGGTGGCGCAGGAGCACGATATTCCGCTGTTCGATCGGTTCGCGATCATGCGGCAGTGGAATGATCAGGGGCAGTTCGACCTGTTCAGCCCGTCGCGCGGGCCTGAGCTGGCGAAACAGGTCCATGATTGCCTCGGCCGGGCGTTGGCACAGTTCGTGATCGACGCTGCGCATCTGGAGCCGGCCCAGCAGCAAAATTGAGGTCTAGCGTTGATGAGTTCTCTCCGCCCTTTTTGCCTGACGGCATGGCTGGCTGTGCCCGCAGCAGCGCTGCTGCTGGTGCTGAGTCCGGCCTCGCAGTCGCACGCGCAGACGCAGGCCGCACAGGCAACGCCGGCCCCGCAGCAGTCGGCTGATCCGGCTCTCGCTTCACCGTCCCAGACCACCATCGCCGCGACGTCCCCCGAGCAGCGCGGCATCACGGCGCGCGCGATCGACAAGGTGAAGCAGGTTGCGAAATCCGCCGGCGACGTCTTCAGCCGCGTGCCCTGCCTGTCGCCGAAGGGCGGCTCGAAGGCGATGGGCTCGCTGCCGCATGTCGCGGGCAAGCTCGTCGCCGGCCAGCCCGTCGTCATCGTCGCCTTCGGCTCGTCCTCGACCGCGGGATTCGGCGCGAGCTCGCCGGAGTTCAACTATCCCAATCGCCTTGCCGCGCAGCTGCACCGGCACTATCCGACCGCCGACATCACCGTCGTCAATGCCGGCGTCGGCGGCGAGGACGCGCCCGAGATGATGAAGCGCCTCCAGAAAGAGGTGATTGACGTGCATCCGGATCTGGTGATCTGGCAGGTCGGCACCAATGCCGTGCTACGCAATCTCGATCCCGGCGATACCGCCAAACTGGTCGAGGACGGCATCAGCCGCATCCAGGCTGCCGGCGGCACCGACGTCGTGCTGGTCGATCCGCAATATTCGCCGGCCGTCAACCAGCGCGCCGACAGCGCCGGCAAGATGGTGAAGCTGCTCGGCAAGGTCGCCGAGCTCCGTCACGTCGGCATCTTCCCGCGCTTCGAGGTGATGCGCGACTGGCACGAGAAGCAATCGCTTCCGGTCGAGAGTTTCGTGATCGCCGACGGACTGCACATGAACGATTGGGGCTATGCCTGCTTCGCCCAGCTCCTCGGCGACGACATCATCCGTTCCGTCGGCCAGATCAAACTCGGCGTCAACGTGCCCGCGGACGTGCGGACCTATCGACCGATGTGACCTGTCGTGGGGGGCGGGGGGGGCAGATGGGGCCGGGCGGGGGGCGCCCAAAAAACCCCCAAAACACCCCCCCCCCCGCCCCCCCCGCACAAAACGA
>NZ_JBVVPS010000041.1:0-40667 GCF_055811355.1 Bradyrhizobium sp. WSM4873
CCATCACCTTCAAAAACGGCCTCGAATACTTCCACGCCGTTGCAGCAGGATGGAGCCTTAGAGATATGTGCATGCCCCAGGGCGAAGGCTGAGACCCATACCCACGACTGTTGTTGTGGTGCACGATGGTAGCCAGAGCCGCTAAGACAACGCTGACCGGGGTAATGGGTCCCGGCCTTCGCCGGGACGACACTGAGGGTGTGGCGACCAGCAAGCGCTAGGGATGCGAGAAGCTAATGCGACCGGGCCAGACAGAACGCCACGACCTGCTCCAGCGCGCTCTTCATCGGCGAGGACGGGAACAGCGCCAGCGCGTCCACCGCCATGGCGCCGTAATGCTGGGCGCGGCTCCGCGTGTCTTCGAGCGCACGATGCTTGTTCATCAACCCGATGGCGTGGTCGAGGTCGGTGTCGCCGATCTCGCCGCGCTCGAGCGCGCGGATCCAGAAGGCGCGCTCGGTGTCGTTGCCGCGGCGGAAGGCGAGCACGACGGGCAGCGTGATCTTGCCCTCGCGGAAATCGTCGCCGGTGTTCTTGCCGAGCTTGGCGCTCTTGCCGCCATAGTCGAGGACGTCGTCGACGAGCTGGAAAGCGATGCCGAGATTCATGCCGACCGAGCGGCAGGCGGTCTGCTCCGCCTTGGGGCGGTTGGCGATCACGGGCCCGACCTCGCAGGCGGCCGCGAACAGTTCGGCGGTCTTGCCCCGGATCACGGCGAGATATTCGTCCTCGGTGGTCGCGGTGTTCTTGGCGGCGGCAAGCTGCATCACCTCGCCCTCGGCGATGGTGGCGGCGGCGGCGGAGAGAATGTCGAGCGCGCGGAGCGAGCCGACCTCGACCATCATGCGGAAGGCTTGCCCGAGCAGGAAATCGCCGACCAGCACGCTCGCCTCATTGCCCCAGAGCATGCGCGCCGACAGCTTGCCGCGGCGCATCTCGCTCTCGTCGACGACGTCGTCATGGAGCAAGGTGGCGGTATGCATGAACTCGACGCTGGCGGCGAGCTTGATATGACCGTCGCCGGTGTAGCCGGCGAGGTTGGCCATGGCCAGCGTCAGCATCGGCCGCAGGCGCTTGCCCCCTGAGGAGATCAAATGGTTGGCGACCTCCGGGATCATGGTCACGTCCGAACCTGTCCGCGACAGGATCGTGGCGTTGACGCGCTCCATGTCACCGGCGACAAGGGCAACCAGCTCTTCGATCGACGCGCCGGGAGTTTCGAATGGTACGATGACGGCCACGCCGGTCTCCAATATTTGCCCCGGAAGGGCTATTCTGATGGAAAGACAATAGAAACTGGACGGGGATGCGGCAAGGGCCGTGGAACCATTGACATTTGCCGCTTCATCCCCGTCAGGCAGGAGGCCTGTGTTTTGCGAGAACTGGTTCGGACCAACGATATGGTGCTGGTGTCGGCGATCGGCGCGCTGCTCGACGGTGCCAACATCCATCATCTGGTGCTGGACCAGAACATGAGCATCATCGAGGGCTCGCTCGGCATTTTGCCGCGGCGGATCCTGGTCCACGAGGACGACGCCATCGAGGCCCGGCAGCTTCTGACCGAGGCCGGCCTCAGCCACGAACTGCGCGGCGATGAGTGAAGCGCTGGCAGACCTCACCGAGGACGCCTTTCTCGGCGGGCGATTGCGGCTGAAGCAGAAGCGGTCCGGCCATCGCGCCGGGCACGACGCCATTCTGCTCGCGGCGGCGACGGAGGCGAGGGCGGGCGACCGCGTCGTCGATCTCGGCGCCGGCATCGGCACGGCCGGGCTTGCGTTGGCGCGGCGCGTGGCCGGGATCAGGCTTGGCCTGGTCGAGATCGATCCCGAGCTGGCGGAGCTTGCGCGCGCCAATGCGGCAGCGAATGCGATTGCCGCCGAGACGATCGTGCTCGACGTTACCGCGGACGCGCAGGCCTTCGCGGCCAGCGGGCTCGCGCCCGACAGCGTCGACGTGGTGCTGATGAACCCGCCCTTCCACGATCCCGCTCGCCATCGCGGTTCGCCCGACGAGGCGCGCCAGATCGCGCATGTGGCGACGAATGAGACGCTGAATGCCTGGGTGCATGCGGCCCGGCGCATCCTCCGATCAAATGGTGCGCTGACATTGATTTGGCGCGCAGATGGGATCGCGGAGGTTTTGGCGGCGCTGTCTCGCGGCTTCGGCAGTCTCGCGATCCTGCCGGTTCACGGTGAAGCCGGGCGGCCAGCGATCCGCGTGCTGGTGCGCGCGATCAAGGGCGGGAGGGCTCCGACACGATTGTTGCCGGGCCTCATCCTCAACGAGGAATCACGCGTGCCTAAAAAAGAGGTGATGGATATTCTGGAGGGAAGGGCGGTTCTACCCCTGGTGGAACCGTGCTGAGCTATTGCGGAAGCGATTCCGATTGCTGCTCTTGGGGAGTCGTCAGGCGGATCGCCATGAACAGCGCACCGATCAGCAGCATCAGCAGATAGATTTTCATGGTGTTCTCCGCTGGCCCATTGCAGCCTCTCAACGGAGTTTCTGCAAAACACGTTCCGGGCCCTTCCAATGACAGTCGCGTGATAAGAAATGGTTAATCAGAGGTAACGGCATGGCCGAACAATTGAACGATCGTGAGAGTTCCGGCCTGGCCGACAAGCTCATGCAATATCTGCCGGCGCGCTTCCGTCCCGGCACGGCCGTGGTGCCGGTGGTGCGGCTGTCCGGTGTGATCGGCGCGGTGACGCCGCTGCGCCCGGGCATGACGCTCGCGACCGTTTCGCGGGTGCTGGAGCGGGCGTTTTCGATGCGCAACGCCAAGGCGGTGGCGCTGGTGATCAACTCGCCCGGCGGCTCGCCGGTGCAGTCGCGCCAGATTTACCTGCGCATCAAGCAGCTCGCGGCGGAGAAGAAGCTGCCGGTGCTGGTGTTCGTCGAGGACGTCGCGGCCTCCGGCGGCTACATGATCGCCTGCGCCGGCGACGAGATCATCTGCGATCCCTCCTCGATCCTCGGCTCCATCGGCGTGGTCGGCGGCAGCTTTGGTTTCCAGGAGGCGATCAAGCGGCTCGGCATCGAGCGGCGCCTCTACACCGCCGGCGCGCACAAGGCGATGCTCGACCCGTTTCTCCCTGAAAACCCCGACGACGTCGCCAAGCTCAAGGCGCTCCAGCGCGAGATCCACCAGATATTCATCGCGCTGGTGAAGGAGAGCCGCGGCGCGCGGCTGAAGGGCTCCGACGACACGCTGTTCACGGGTGAATACTGGGCCGGCGAGAGTTCGGTCGCGCTGGGGCTCGCCGACAGCATCGGCGATCTCCGCTCAACTCTTCGTGCCCGCTATGGCGAGAAGGTTCTCACCCCCGTGATTGCCCAGCCGACCGGTCTGCTCTCCAGCCTTTTGGGCCGGAAATCGCCCGGCGCGGGGCAGCTTTCGGCCGTGGAATCAATGGTCGGCCTGCCGGACGAGCTGATCTCGGCGGTCGAGACGCGCGCGATCTGGGCGAAATTCGGGTTCTAGGCGGCGCCCTCCCGCGCCATTTGGTCCCAAGGAGACTTGAGGCTGAGCCAATTGCGGTGCAGCCGGGTCTGGGCAAGAATGCGCGTGGGGGCTGAGCATTGAACAAGGATCGACCGATGCCGCCGTTCGTCGCTTTCGCGGGCGTCCTGGGCGGGCTTGCCGTGGTCCGCTGGGCCTACAAGACCGCTATCCGGATCAATCAGGAGCTGGAGGAGATGCGCCTCTCGCGCGTCGCCGAGGCCGCCCATAGGGGGGCCGTCCAGACGCTGAAGCAGGATCCCGTGACCGGAGCCTATCGGCCGGGTTAGTGGCTGCAGTCGTCATGGCCGGGCTTGTCCCGGCCATCTACGCCTTGCCTGACGCATGAAGAACGTGGATGCCCGGGACAAGCCCGGGCATGACCGGACACTCCACCCCCCTTTGCCTTGATTCCCACTCCTGCCGTCGATACGGTCCCGCGCGATTCAACCCCCCGCGAGAGCCCGATCTGACGATGGACGCCTCCTTGCCCGCCCATATGCGCCCGGAACGCTCGTTCCAGGGCTTTATCCTCGCGCTCCAGCGGTTCTGGGCCGAGCAGGGCTGCGTGATCCTGCAGCCCTACGACATGGAGATGGGTGCGGGCACCTTCCATCCGGCGACCACGCTGCGCGCGCTCGGGCCAAAGCCCTGGAATGCGGCCTATGTGCAGCCCTCCCGGCGGCCCAAGGACGGCCGCTACGGCGAGAATCCGAACCGGATGCAGCACTACTACCAGTTCCAGGTGATCATGAAGCCGTCGCCGCCGAACCTTCAGGAGCTGTACCTGAAGTCGCTCGCGGCGATCGGCATCGATTCTGCCATGCACGACATTCGCTTCGTCGAGGACGATTGGGAGAGCCCGACGCTGGGCGCCTGGGGCCTCGGCTGGGAGTGCTGGTGCGACGGCATGGAAGTCAGCCAGTTCACCTATTTCCAGCAGGTCGCGGGTGTCGAATGCGCGCCGGTCGCGGGCGAGCTCACCTACGGGCTCGAGCGGCTCGCGATGTATGTGCAGGGCGTCGATCGCGTCTACGACCTCAACTTCAACGGCCGCGACGGTGACGCCAAGGTCAGCTATGGCGATGTCTTCCTGCAGGCCGAGCGGGAATATTCGAAGCACAATTTCGAGATCGCTGACACCGCGATGCTGTTCGAGCAATTCAAGATGGCTGAAAGCGCGTGCAGAAAGTACCTAGAAGCCGGCTGGAAGGACGGCAAGCGCGAGGCGCATCTGATGTCGCTGCCGGCCTATGACCAGTGCATCAAGGCGAGCCATGTGTTCAACCTGCTCGACGCGCGCGGCGTGATCTCGGTGACGGAGCGGCAGAGCTACATTCTTCGCGTGCGCGAACTGGCAAAGGCTTGCGGCGAGGCCTGGATCCATACTGAAGCGGGCGGAGCGGCCTGATGCCTGATTTGTTGCTTGAACTGTTCTCCGAAGAAATTCCCGCACGCATGCAGGCCAAGGCGGCCGACGATCTGCGCCGCATGGTCACCGACAAGCTCGTTGCCGAAGGCCTCGTCTACGAGGGCGCAAAGGCGTTCGCGACGCCGCGCCGGCTCGCGCTGACCGTGCACGGCATTCCGGCGCGCCAGCCTGACCTGAAGACCGAACGCCGCGGACCGAAGATCGGCGCGGCCGATGCGGCCGTGCAGGGTTTTCTGAAAGCGACAGGTTTGACGTCGCTGGATGAGGCCAAGATCCAGCGCGACCCGAAGGGCGACTTCTACATCGCGCTGATTGAGAAGCCCGGCCGCGACGCGATCGACGTGCTCGCGGAAATCCTCCCCGTGATCATCCGCACCTTCCCCTGGCCGAAATCGATGCGCTGGGGTGCGCGCTCGGGCAAGCCGGGCTCGCTGAGCTGGGTGCGCCCGCTGCACGCGATCACCGCGACCTTCGGGCTCGAGACCGAAGAGCCCGACGTCGTGAAGTTTGCGGTGGACGGCATCGAGACCGGCCAAACCACTTACGGTCACCGCTTCATGGCTCCTAGCGCGATTTCCGTGCGACGCTTCGAGGATTACGAAGCGAAGCTGAAGGCGGCAAAAGTCATCCTCGATCCGCAGGCGCGCAAGGACATCATCTTCGCCGATGCCAAGGAGCTGACCTTCGCGCAAGGGTTCGAACTGGTCGAGGACCAGGTGCTGCTCGATGAGGTTTCGGGCCTCGTCGAATGGCCGGTCGTCATGATGGGATCGTTCGAAGCGGAATATCTCGCGATCCCCGACGAGGTGATCCGCGCCACGATCCGCAACAACCAGAAATGCTTCGTCGTCAAAGATCCCAAGACCGGCAAGCTGACCAACAAATTCGTCCTCACCGCGAACATCGAGGCGCCCGACGGCGGCAAGACCATCGTCGCCGGCAATGAGCGCGTGATCCGTCCGCGCCTGTCGGATGCAAAGTTCTTCTATGAGACGGACCTGAAGACGAAGCTGGAAGACCGGCTGCCGAAGTTCGAGCAGATCGTGTTTCACGAGAAGCTCGGCACACAGGCCGCGCGCATCAAGCGCATCGAACGTCTCGCCGCCGAGATCGCGCCGCTGGTCGGCGCCGATGTCGCAAAGGCCGCGCGGGCCGCGCATCTGGCGAAGGCGGATTTGCTGACCGAAGTCGTCGGCGAGTTTCCCGAGGTGCAGGGCCTGATGGGCAAGTACTACGCGCTGGCGCAGGGTGAGGATGCGTCCGTCGCGGCCGCCTGCGAAGAGCACTACAAGCCCCAAGGTCCTGCGGATCGCGTGCCGACCGATCCGGTTAGCGTCGCGGTGGCGCTCGCGGACAAGCTCGATACGCTCGTCGGCTTCTGGGCGATCGACGAAAAGCCGACCGGCAGCAAGGACCCGTATGCGCTGCGTCGCGCGGCGCTGGGTGTGATCAGGCTGATCGCTGAGAACGCACTGCGTCTGTCGATCATGAAGATGGCGGCGTCCGCACTCACCGGCTTGTCCTTGAAGCCTGCCGATGCGCAGAAGCTCCCGAGCGACCTGCTTGCCTTCTTCGCCGACCGCCTCAAGGTCCAGCTCCGGGAGCAGGGCGCGCGTCACGATCTCGTCGACGCCGTGTTCGCGCTCGGCGGCCAGGACGATCTCCTGATGATCGTCCGTCGCGTCGAGGCGCTCGGAAAGTTTCTCGAGACCGACGACGGCAAGAATTTGCTCGCCGGCATCAAGCGCGCCAGCAATATCCTCGGCATCGAGGAGAAGAAGGACAAGCGCAGCTTCGACGGCGCGCCCGATGCCGCGCTCTACGGTCTCGGCGAGGAGAAGGCGCTGGCCAAGGCGATCGGCGAAGTGAAGGCGGAGGCAAGCGCTGCTGTCGCGAAGGAAGACTTCGCTGCCGCGATGAGTGCGATGGCCAAGCTACGCCCGCCGGTCGATGCATTTTTCGAGAAAGTCCGCGTCAACGACGAGGATACGCAGGTGCGCGAGAACCGCCTGAAGCTGCTCAACGAAATCCGCAGCGCCACGCGTGCGGTGGCGGATTTCTCGAAGATCCAGGATTGAGCGCGGTCCCGCGGCCGCCAACACTGTCAATCCGGGCTCGCGCTTCGCGCGCCCCGGAATGACGACAGCACAAAAAAGCCCCGCCCGGCGGGGGGAGGACCGGGCGGGGCCTGATGTCCGACTATACTGCTCGCGTCAGCCTGATTGATGTGACGCGCCGGACACCTAGTCGATTCCGGAGAACGCTAGTCCATCACCTCGACGATGCGCCGCGAGCGCGGCTCGACCAGCACGGTCTCGCCGTTCACGACGGTATAACGATAGGTGGTGGCGCCGAAACGCTGCGGCACGTCATAATAGGTGACGCCGCTTTCAGGTAAGGTGGCACCGACCACCACGCGATCCGGGATGCGGAAAGCCGGTACACGTTGTTCGACGACATAGTCGCGGAAAGCCGGCCGCTGCTCGACCGCGATGGTCGGGCCGCTCTCGACGACGACGGGCGCGCGTCCCACGGTGACGCTGCTTTGCGCCTGCGCCGCAAGGGGCGAGCCGATCGCGGCCGCGAGCGCTGCAAGAGCAAGAATCCTGTTCCGCATGGGCAACTCCTTCGAGAAGGTTTCGGGAAGCGCCAATGGCGCGACCGGTTGCCAATGCAGGCGTCTTGGCGATGTTCCGGAAAACGC
The DNA here is from genome assembly GCF_055811355.1 of Bradyrhizobium sp. WSM4873. Classification (NCBI taxonomy): domain Bacteria; kingdom Pseudomonadati; phylum Pseudomonadota; class Alphaproteobacteria; order Hyphomicrobiales; family Nitrobacteraceae; genus Bradyrhizobium; species Bradyrhizobium sp. WSM4873. The sequence continues at coordinate 7,639 of NZ_JBVVPS010000041.1, forward strand.
CCGCCGCATTCGCGGCATTTTCGGGCTGTTTTCGCGGAGCCGGGAACTCGCGCGCGCCCAGTGCGTCTCTACCCGCGGAACCCAGTCCGCTATGATCCCGCCGCGATTCGCCCCCACCCCACGGAAAGAAAATTCATGCACATCACCGTCGCCCACATCTCGCCGATCCTGTCTCTGCTTGCGGGTGTGCTCATCCTGATCATGCCGCGCCTGCTGAACCTGATCGTCGCGATTTTTCTCATCATAAATGGTGCGATCGGGCTCGGATTGTTGAAGTGGCTCCATCTCTAGGCCTTCATTCTACGGAACTCTTCGACTTGCGCGGACCTGCCCAAAGTGGTGTAAGGCCCGCAATTACCCATTCCTCTCGCAGGTTGTGTGCAAGCTATGGCCAAAGCCGCCTCGAAAACTTCAGCGAAAATGCCAGCGAAATCAAAGTCCTCCGCCAAGGCGAAAGCCGCGCCGGCGGCCCGCAAGGCACTTGCCAAGCGCGCCCCGAAGCCCGTGGCCAAGGCCGCTGCGAAGCCGCTGGCCAAGCCGGCTGTGAAGCCTGCCGCCAAGTCGGTTTCCAAGGCTGTTGCAAAGGCACCGACGAAGCCGATTGCGCCGAAGGTCGCCGCGAAGCCGGCACCGAGCAAGGCTGCTTCAAGCAAGCCTGCTTCAAGCAAGGCTGCGCCTGTTGCGGCCAAGGCCGGCAAGTGGGTGTTCACGTTCGGCGACGGCAAGGCCGAGGGCAAAGCGGAGATGCGCGACCTGCTCGGCGGCAAGGGCGCCAACCTCGCCGAGATGGCCAATCTCGGCCTGCCGGTTCCTCCGGGCTTCACCATTCCGACCTCGGTCTGCACCTACTTCTACGCGCACGACAAATCCTACCCGAAGGAATTGCAGTCGCAGGTTGAGAAGGCGCTCGACCATGTCGGCAAGTTGACCGGCAAGATCTTCGGCGATTCCAAGAACCCGCTGCTCGTCTCCGTGCGTTCCGGCGGCCGCGCCTCGATGCCGGGCATGATGGACACGGTGCTCAATCTCGGCCTCAACGACGAGACCGTGGAAGCGCTGTCGGAACTGTCGGGCGATCGCCGCTTCGCCTATGACAGCTATCGCCGCTTCATCACCATGTATTCGGACGTGGTGCTCGGCTTCGAGCACCATCACTTCGAGGAAATCCTCGACACCTTCAAGGACAGCCAGGGCTATACGCTCGACACGGATCTCACCGCCGACGACTGGGTCGATCTGGTGGGCAAGTACAAGGACGCGGTCGCGCGCGAAACCGGCAAGGATTTTCCGCAGGATCCGCACGACCAGCTCTGGGGCGCGATTGGCGCGGTGTTTTCATCCTGGATGAACGCACGCGCGGTGACCTACCGCAGGCTGCACGACATCCCGGAATCCTGGGGCACCGCGGTCAACGTGCAGGCCATGGTGTTCGGCAACATGGGCGAGACCTCGGCGACCGGCGTCGCCTTCACCCGCAATCCCTCGACCGGCGAGAGCAAGCTCTACGGCGAGTTCCTGATCAACGCGCAAGGCGAGGACGTGGTGGCGGGCATCCGTACGCCGCAGGACATCACCGAAGACGCGCGCAAGGAATCCGGCTCCGACAAGGCGTCGATGGAAGCGGCGATGCCGGAGGCCTACAAGGAGCTGACGCGGATCTACACGCTGCTCGAGAAGCACTACCGCGACATGCAGGACATGGAGTTCACGGTCGAGCAGGGCAAGCTGTGGATGCTTCAGACCCGCGGCGGCAAGCGCACTGCCAAGGCGGCGCTGCGCATCGCGGTCGAGCTCGCCAATGAAGGCCTGATCACCAAGAAGGAAGCGGTGACGCGGATCGACCCCGCCTCGCTCGACCAGTTGCTGCATCCGACCATCGACCCCAACGCCAAGCGCGACGTGATCGCGACCGGCCTGCCGGCCTCGCCTGGGGCGGCCTCCGGCGAGATCGTGTTCTCCTCGGACGAGGCGGCCAAGCTTCAGGCCGACGGACGCAAGGTGATTCTGGTCCGGATCGAGACCAGCCCCGAAGACATCCACGGCATGCACGCTGCCGAAGGCATCTTGACCACCCGCGGTGGCATGACCTCGCATGCCGCGGTGGTCGCGCGCGGCATGGGCAAGCCCTGCGTCTCCGGTTGCGGCACCATCCGGGTCGATTACGGCCGCGGCACCATGAGCATCGGCTCGCGCACCTTCAAGACCGGCGACGTCATCACCATCGACGGCTCGCTCGGCCAGGTGCTCGCCGGCCGCATGCCGATGATCGAGCCCGAGCTGTCCGGCGAGTTCGGCACGCTGATGAAATGGGCCGACCAGGTCCGCAAGATCGGCGTGCGCGTCAACGCGGACACGCCGGAGGATGCGCACACCGCGATCAAGTTCGGCGCGGAAGGCATCGGCCTCTGCCGTACCGAGCACATGTTCTTCGAGGAGACGCGCATCCGCACGGTGCGCGAGATGATCCTCTCCGAGGACGAGCAGTCGCGCCGCGCTGCGCTGGCAAAGCTGCTGCCGATGCAGCGCGCCGACTTCGTCGAGCTGTTCGAGATCATGAAGGGCCTCCCCGTCACGATCCGCTTGCTTGATCCGCCGCTGCACGAGTTCCTGCCGCACACCCATGCCGAGGTCGAGGAAGTGGCGCGCGCCATGAACACCGACCCGCGGCGCCTGGCCGACCGCGCGCGCGAGCTGTCGGAGTTCAATCCGATGCTCGGATTCCGCGGCTGCCGTATCGCGATCGCCTATCCCGAGATCGCCGAGATGCAGGCGCGTGCGATCTTCGAAGCGGCGGTCGAGGCCGAGAAGCGCACCGGCAAGGCCGTCGGCCTCGAGGTGATGGTGCCGCTGATCGCCACCAAGATGGAGCTCGACCTCGTCAAGGCGCGCATCGACTCCACCGCGAAGGCGGTGATGCGCGACACCAACACCAAGCTGACCTATCAGGTCGGCACCATGATCGAGTTGCCGCGCGCCTGCCTGCTCGCGGCCGAGATCGCGGAGAGCGCCGAGTTCTTCTCGTTCGGTACCAACGACCTCACGCAGACGACCTACGGCATCAGCCGTGACGATGCCGCGAGCTTCCTCGGGACTTACGTCTCCAAGGGCATCCTGCCGATCGATCCCTTCGTCGCGCTCGACCAGGAAGGCGTCGGCGAGCTCGTCAAGATCGGCGTCGTACGCGGTCGTAAGACGCGCGCCTCGCTCAAGGTCGGCATCTGCGGCGAGCACGGTGGCGATCCCGCCTCCGTCGCCTTCTGCCACGCGATCGGCCTCGACTACGTCTCCTGCTCACCCTACCGCGTCCCGATCGCCCGCCTCGCCGCCGCGCAAGCCGCGCTCGGCAAGGCGATCGCGAGCCAGGCATAAGCCGATTTGAAATGCTGAATGCGGAGAGGCGGGGCTAAGCCCCGCCTCTTTCTTTTTGAGGCTCGACTGCTTCCACGCCGTCATTGCGATCACCACACACTCGCTGTCATCACCCGGCTTGACCGGGCGATCCAGTACGCCGAGACGTGAGTGCCAGAACGTAGAAGCCGCGGCGTACTGGATGCCCCGATCAAGTCGGGGCATGACAGCGGATGATGTTGCAACACCGGGAACCCATCGCGCGTCCCGCAATGACACGTGCGCGCAAGAGTTCCTTCACCATTCGCGTTGACCGATTGTTTACCCCGTCGCGTGAGGGCGCATTTACCACCGCGCATCATCACCCCGTGAAAACACCTGCGATTGCTTGCGTGTGCCGCATGCGCAACGCCGATTAACGCCTCGGCAACCTAAATTAGATACTCACGATAAAGATCGAATTGCACGGATGTACTGCGGCTCGATTTTCTAGCGTAAGCGTAGCGTGAGCGTATCGATGTTTTTGTTGCGTACCCATCCGAAGGGCGCGCGGTTCGCGTCCTTCGGCATCGGTCTCTGCATCTTCGCATTGATGCCGAGAGAGACCGGCTATCAGGACATTGCCTCGCTGCTGGCGCGCCAACCCGGCGTCGCGGAGCGTTGGCAGAAGCAGGTGTTCTCTGCCGCGTCCTCCATACAGCTCGCCACCTACAGTTTTTCCCGACCGATCGGCACTTCGGCGCCGCAGAGCGCGATGGTTCGCCTCGCGAGCCTCGACGGCCGCGACGTCACCGGCGCGATCAGCCGCAATCCGGCGCTTCAGGCGCCGCCGCGCTACCAGGCTGCCGATTTTCCCAAGGTCGATCGCTCCATGAAGGGTGACCGCCTCGCAACGGCCACGCCGACGCAGGCTCCCGAAGCGGTCGCGCCGACGGCAGCGCCCACGCAGGAAGATCCCGCGACGTCGAACAGCTCGGTGTTCGGCGCCAAGACCGTCGCGCTGCCACAGGCGATGTCGCCGGAGTCCGCGGCCGCGCTCGATCCCGAACTCGCCGAAGCGCTGCGCTCGCCGCCGCTGCCGCAATACACCAATGCGCCACAAGCCAGTGATGTTGCGCGCTCGCTCGCGCTCCAGCCGCTCGAAGCGCTGAAGCAGGCCACCATTCCGGCTGCACCGCCGCGCGATCCATTCCGCGTCAAGACCTCGAACCTGTTCTTCGGCAGCTCGTCGCTCGGTGGCAATGTCGAGAGCATCGAGAGCTGGCAACCCGGTGCGGAGCCGCTGATCGTGATGCCCGATCCCGACATGAAGGTGACGGCCTCGTTGTCGCCGCCCTCGGAGGATATTGCGAAGGATATCGAAAGCGGCGAGAGCGTCGCGCCGAAGGGTGAGGTCAACGTCGACAACCAGCGCGCCAGATCGCCGGCGGAGCGGCTCGCACTCGACGACAAGTCGCGCGCGAAGTCTGAAAAATGCCTCGCGGAGGCCGTCTATTTCGAGTCGCGCGGCGAGGCCGTGCGCGGCCAGATGGCTGTTGCGCAGGTGGTAATGAACCGCGTGTTCTCCGGCAAATATCCGGACACCGTGTGCGGCGCCGTCTACCAGAACAAGCACCGCCATCTCGCCTGCCAGTTCACCTTTGCCTGCGACAACAATGCCGACGTGATCCGCGAGCCCGAGATGTGGGAGCGCGCGAAAAAGATCTCGAAGGCCATGCTCGACGGCCAGATCTGGCTACCCGAGGTCGGCAAGTCCACGCACTACCACGCCTATTGGGTGCGCCCGTCCTGGGTCGCCGAGATGAAGAAGATGTACAAGACCGGCGTCCACACCTTCTATCGCCCGCGTGCATGGGGCGACGGCAGCGAGGAGCCGAGCTGGGGTACCCCGGCGCAGACCGCCGCGCTCTCCGCCGAGCTCACCCAGGAAGCCAAGAGCTCCGCCGAGATGGGCGCAACCGAGCGGCGGTAGCCCTCACGCCTCGATATCCAGCGCGCAGTCGAAATTCGGCGCCGAATGCGTCAGCGCGCCGGCTGAAGCGTAGTCGACGCCGGTCGCCGCGATGGCTGCGATCGAGTCCAGCGTGACACCGCCGGATGCCTCCAGTTCAAGGCGTCCCTCGTTGATCCCAACGGCTTCGCGCAGCGTCGCAATGTCCATATTGTCGAGCAGCACGGCGTCGGCAAGGCCGGTGTCGAGTACCTCACGCAACTGCGAAAGCGTGTCGACCTCGATCTCGATCTTAACGAGGTGGCCGGCATGGGCGCGGGCGCGCGCCAGCACGGGGCGGATGCCGCCGGCGACCGCGATGTGGTTGTCCTTGATCAGGATCGCGTCGTCGAGCCCGAAACGGTGATTGAAGCCGCCGCCGCAGCGTACCGCGTATTTCTCCAACGCGCGCAGCCCGGGCGTGGTCTTTCGCGTGCAGCAGATCCGCATCCGGGTGCCCTCGGTGCGCGCAACATAGTCCGCCGTGAGCGTCGCAACGCCCGACAGGCGGCCGACGAAATTCAGCGCGGTCCGCTCCGCCGTGAGGATGGCGCGTGCCGGCCCGGAGATCGTCAGCACCTGCTGTCCGCGGGCGACGCGCGCGGCGTCACGAACATGTGCGCGTATCTCGATCCCGGGCGAAAGCTTTTGCAAGGTGGCTACCGCCAGCGGCAAGCCGGCGATCACGCCGGATTGCCGTGCGACCAGGATAGCTTGCGCCTTCGTTGCCTCGGGTATCGTCGCAAGCGAGGTGATGTCGCCGGCGCGGCCGAGATCCTCATCGAGCGCGCGCAGCACGGCCTCGTCGATCGCGAGGGGAGAGAGGAAGGCGTCGGGATAGAGGAGGGAGGTCGGGGTGATCATGGCAGACTCCATCAGGCGATCAGGGGTTGCGCGGTGCGCGGTGTTGGGCGTTCGCTCAGGCTGTCCGCGATCTCGCGTGCCGCCGTGAGCATGGTCATGGTGCGTTGTGCGAGTGCGGGAACGTCCGCGGCATGGTCGGTGCGGAAATGCGCCCCGCGGCTCTCGCACCGGTTCCAGGCCGACGCCGCCACGAGCAGGGCTGCCGTGGCCATGTTGCTGACCGCGATGCTCGTGGCCTCGCGTTCGAGCGCGGCGAAGCTGCGAACTGCGTCCGCAAGCCCGTAACCATCGCGGATCACGCCGACATAAGTGCTCATCAGCATCCGCAGCCGCTTCACGGCCGCAGCATCCGGCGCGCCGCCCCGTGGCGTCACCACGGCAAGGCGGGCGGGCGAAGGAATCGCGCGGCCGGCGATGTCGTCGGCGATGCGCGCGGCGTAAACCACGGCCTCCAGCAGCGAATTCGACGCCAGCCGGTTCGCGCCGTGCGCGCCGGTGGACGACACTTCGCCGCCGGCCCAGAGCCCGTCGATCGAGCTGCGGCCGCGATCGTCCACCGCGATGCCGCCCATGTGATAGTGCGCCGCCGGTGCGATCGGGATGGCCTGCGTGGCGGGGTCGATGCCGGCGGCGATGCAGCTTGTATGAACGGTTGGGAATCTGTCGGCAAAACGTGCGCCCAGGGCCTGCCGCGCATCGAGGAAGGCGCCGCGTCCGGCCGAGATCTCCGCGAATACGCCGCGGGCCACGATGTCGCGCGGTGCGAGCTCGGCGAGCGGATGACGCGCGGCCATGAAGCGCTCGCCACGGCCGTTGATCAGCGTCGCGCCTTCGCCGCGCAACGCTTCCGTGGCGAGCGGCGCGGGATCGCGGCCGACCATGATGGCGGTCGGGTGAAACTGCACGAACTCGGGATCTGCGATGGTCGCGCCCGCGCGTGCGGCGATCGCAAGACCGGATCCGCTGGCCTCGCGCGGATTGGTGGTGACGGCATAGAGATGGCCGATGCCGCCGGTGGCGAGCACCACGGTCCGCGCGGCGAGCAGGAGCGGCCGTGCAGCGAAATTGCCGGCTTCGCGCAACTGAAGGCCGGCGACGGCGCCGTCCTCGGTCAATAGGGCCTCGGCGACGAAACCTTCGATCAATCGGATCGACGGCGTGCGCCGCACGGCATCGCTCAGCGCCGCGATGATGGCGGCGCCCGCGCCATCGCCACGCACATGTACGATACGCCGCGCCGAATGTGCGGCCTCGCGCCCGACTGCGAGCCTGCCTTCGAGATCGCGGTCGAACGGCACGCCATAGGCGAGAAGATCATGAATCCGCGGCGCGGCCTCGCGCGCGATCCCCAATGCGATCGCCTGGTCGACGATGCCGCCGCCAACGGCAACCGTGTCCGCGGCGTGCGCTTCCGGCGTATCGCCTTCAGCCATTGCCGCGGCGATTCCACCTTGCGCCCATGCGGACGACGCGCCCTGTCCGAGCGGCGCGGCCGAGATCAATGTCACGGGCCGCGGCGCGAGCTTAAGCGCGCAGAACAATCCGGCAAGGCCGCCACCGACGATGACGACATCGTCGGTGCGGGGGAGGGTGTTGATGTTGTTTGTTGTCATAGCTTTCTCCAAGCTCTCCACCGTCGTCCCGGCGAAGGGCGGGACCCATACTCCGCAGCAGGAGTTGTTTGATTGAGCTGCTCGACGTCGTTCTTCGCGCCGATATCTTCGCGTGGTTATGGGTCCCGGCCTTCGCCGGGACGACCGCTGTGTGCGTCGCTAGTTCTTCAGATTGATCATCCGCTCGACCGAGCGCCTTGCACGTTCCGCAAGTGCGGCATCGATCGTCACTTCCTCGCGAAGCGTCAGCAGGCTCTCCAGAATGTTGGCAAGCGTGATGCGTTTCATGTGCGGGCAGATGTTGCAGGGGCGCAGCATCTCCACATCGGGCAGCTCGGCGCGCACATTGTCGGCCATCGAGCATTCCGTGATCATCACCAGCCGACGCGGCCGCCGCTCGCGCACCCAGTTGATCATGTGCGCGGTCGAGCCGGTGAAGTCGGCCTCGGCCAGCACGTCCGGCGGGCATTCGGGATGAGCGATGATCTGTACGGAGGGGTTGGCCTCGCGATAGCTGCGCAGCTCGGCACCAGTGAAGCGCTCGTGCACCTCGCAGGCGCCCTTCCAGGCAATGATCTTCACGTCGGTCTTCGAGGCCACGTAAGTGGCGAGATAGCGGTCGGGCAGGAAGATCACGCTGGGTGCGCCGAGGCTCTCGACCACTTGGACAGCGTTCGACGAGGTGCAGCAGATATCGACCTCGGCCTTCACCTCCGCGGAGGTGTTGACATAGGCTACGACAGGCACGCCGGGAAATCTGTCGCGGAGCAGGCGAACGTCGGCGCCGGTGATGCTGGCGGCGAGCGAGCAGCCGGCGCGCGTATCAGGGATCAGCACCGTCTTGTCCGGATTGAGCAGTTTCGACGTCTCCGCCATGAAGTGAACGCCGCACTGGACGATGATGCCGGCCCTCACCCTGGTGGCTTCGACCGCGAGCTGGAGCGAATCACCGCCGATGTCGGCGACGCAGTGGAAGATCTCCGGCGCCTGGTAATTGTGCGCGAGGATCACCGCGTTCCGCGCCTGCTTCAGCTCGTTGATCGCCTTGATCGTCGGGGCCATCAACGGCCATTCGATCGGCGGGATGACGTGTTTCACGCGCTCGTAAAGCGGTGCGGTGGCTCGCTCGACCTCCGGCGTCCATTCCAGCGAAGGCATCGGCAGCGGAGGTCCGGTTCGCGCCTGCTCGCCCCGTGCCGGGGCGAAGACGTGGCCCTGCGGCCGGTTGGCAAAGTCGTCGGGGCCGTAAATTCCAGTTAGCGGCATCCAAGCCTCCCGTGCATGTCATTTATACTCATTCTGAGCATATACAGAGCCTGAGAAATCCGGCCGACAGGCCGGAAATCATATTAATATGCTCGATATGAGCAAATAGGAGATAACACGCCGTGTTGGGAGCCGCTAGATCTCGCCGCACACATTTCCGTCAAGTCGGTCCCCTCGGCGCGTCGGCTGAGGCCGCGAGGAAATGCAATGCTCCCGCGCCAGCTCTTCACGGAATGCATTCGTTTTTGACTTGGGGGTTTCATGCAGATGCATTAAACGAGCTGGCTCGCGGCTGCCATTTGTGAATCCGCGACGATGCACGAGGAACAGCATGTCGACACAGATGGGCGAGCTCGGTTCGGTCTCCCGTTCCTCCTCCTGGCGCACGCCGGCGATCATCATTCTCTGCGGCTGCGCGATCGGGATGCTCGGCTTCGGCCCGCGCTCGGCGCTTGGCTTCTTCGTGCAGCCGATGAGCCATGAATATGCCTGGGGCCGCGACGTGTTCGGCCTCGCGATCGCGTTTCAGAATTTGCTGTGGGGACTGGGCCAGCCCGTCGCCGGCGCCGTCGCCGATCGCTTCGGCCTGTTCCGGGTGATGTGCGTCGGCGCTCTGCTCTATGCCGGGGGCTTGCTCCTGATGCGCTATTCCTCGACGCCGCTGTCGCTCAACATTGGCGCTGGCGTCATGGTCGGCTTCGGTCTCGCCGGCTGCTCGTTCAATCTGGTCCTGTCGGCATTCACCAAGCTCTTGCCGGCCGAGAAGCGCGGCCTTGCGCTCGGCGCCGGCACTGCGGCGGGATCGTTCGGGCAGTTCCTGTTCGCGCCGATCGGTGTGGCCCTGATCGACAATTTCGGCTGGCAACAGGCGCTCACCGTGTTCGGCTTCCTGATGTTACTGATCATCCCGCTGTCGCTGGCGCTCTCGACGCCGCCGGTCGCAAGCACGGCAAGCGCGGCGCCTGCGGACCAGCAGACCTTCACCAAAGCGCTCGCGGAAGCCTTCGGCCATCGCTCCTACGTGTTACTTGTCCTCGGCTTCTTCACCTGCGGGTTCCAGCTTGCCTTCATCACGGTGCATCTGCCGGCCTTCCTGGTCGATAGCGGCATCTCCACGCAAATCGGTGGCTGGGTGATCGCCGCGATCGGCCTGTTCAACATCATGGGATCGTTGAGCGTCGGCTATCTCCAGAACAGTCTGCCCAAGCGCTACATCCTCTCGACCATCTATTTCACCCGCGCGCTTGCGACGCTTGCCTTCATCTCATTCCCGATCACGCCGTTCTCCGCGATTGCGTTCGGCGCTGCCTCCGGCCTGACCTGGCTGTCGACGGTGCCGCCTACCTCGGCGCTGGTTGCGATCATGTTCGGCACGCGCTGGTTCGCCACCCTCTATGGCTTCGCCTTCGTCAGCCATCAGGTCGGCGGCTTCCTCGGCGTCTGGCTCGGCGGCATTGTGTTCGAGCGGTTCGGTTCCTACACGCCGATCTGGTGGCTCTCGATCCTGTTCGGCGTGCTCTCGGCGCTGATCAATCTTCCGATCGTGGAGAAACCGGTCCAGCGGGCGGTTGCGCAGCCTGCCTGATCGGCTAAACATCCCCTGAAACAAGTCAGGGAGTTTTGCTGTGGCGACGTTCAAGGCGATCCGGATCGACAAGGCGGACAAGGGCACCACCGCGCAGTTCACGCAGTTCGACGAAGCTGAGCTGATGGAGGGCGACGTCACCGTCCGCGTGGAATGGTCGACGTTGAACTACAAGGACGGCCTTGCGCTCACCGGCAAGGCGCCGGTGGTGCGCCGCTTCCCGATGATTGCCGGCATCGATTTCGCCGGCACCGTCGAGCAGTCTTCCCATCCGCAATGGACGGCGGGCGACAAGGTCGTCTGCACCGGCTGGGGCATGGGGGAGACCCATCTCGGGGCCTATGCCGAGAAGGCGCGGGTGAAAGGCGACTGGCTGGTCGCTCTTCCGCAGGGCCTGTCGGCGCGCGATGCCATGGCGATCGGCACCGCCGGCTTCACCGCGATGCTGTCCGTGCTGGCGCTGGAGAAGCACGGAGTGTCGCCGAACAGCGGTCCGGTCGTGGTGACGGGCGCGGCGGGCGGCGTCGGCTCGGTTGCGACCGCCGTGCTCTCGAAGCTCGGCTATCACGTCATCGCGTCCACCGGCCGTGCGTCCGAAGCCGACTACCTGAAAGAGATCGGCGCCACCGAGGTGATCGACCGCAATGAATTGTCGGCGGCCGCCAAGCCCATCGCCAAGGAGCGCTGGGCGGGTGGCGTCGACAGCGTCGGCTCCACCACGCTCGCAAATCTGCTGTCGATGACGAAGTACGGCGGCGCGATCGCGGCCTGCGGCTTGGCCGGCGGCATGGACCTGCCGTCTTCCGTCGCACCCTTTATTTTGCGCGCGGTGTGCCTTCTCGGCATCGATTCCGTGATGTGCCCGATCGAGCCGCGGAAGGTCGCCTGGCAGCGCCTGGCCTCCGATCTGGATCGGACGAAACTAGCTGAAATTACTCACGAAATTTCGCTTTCCGACGTTCCGGAGTGGGGCGCGAAAATCCTGGCCGGCCAGGTCCGCGGTCGCACCGTGGTAAAAATTGTCTAATGGCGTTCAGACTTTACCAACCATGCTGCTTCAATGTCGCCATGGTTAGTATGGTAAGCAGCGGGTAAAGAGATAAGGCATAGCCCGCTGCGGGGTTGGTTCGGAGTTGAGCATGCTTGCGCGTATTGTGTTGGGGGCGGTCACGGCGGTAGCGACGTTTGCGCCGGCCATTGCTGGAAGCATGAACGCCGATGAGGCGCGCCGCTTCGTCGCCGGGAAGGTGTTTGCTTTCACCTGCTTTGACGGCACCCGGGGCGCGGGCCGCATCATGGACGATCTCGGCGCCGCCGGCGCCGTGCAGTTCTCGGGTGCAGGTCCGGTGAAACATCTACGCCTGCCCGGCAACACGCTTCAGATCCGCGGCCAGAACGTCTGCGCCTCGATCAAGGGCATTCCGTTCGAGCCCTGTTTCAACCTTGAAAAGACCGACGATCGCAGTTTCCGCGGCTCGGTGTCGGGGATGGGCTTCGCCTATTGCGACTTCCATCACCAGGGCGGCAACCAGATGCTGATGGCGCGTGCCGTCGCGCGGCCGCGCTCGCTGCGCACCTCGGAACACACGGGTTCGGTCGGCGCGGCCAACACCGAAGTCGCCGCGCGTGTCGAGACCCCGCGCGTCGAGAGTAGCCGGCTCGAGCCGGTGAAGCCGCAAGCCAAGTCGGAGCCCGCCAAGGACGACGCTCCGCTGGAGCTTCGTCGCTCCACCCAGTGAATTGGTGCGCGGGACAGTCCGCGCACTTTGTCGTTGAGAGCTGCCGTCAAGCACGAAGCCGCCGCGCCGTAGTCATACGGACGGTGGCTTTCATGCGTTGGTAGCTGTTCGCGCCCCAGTTTGCGTACGGCCGGGGGGGCGCGGCCCGATAAAAGGGTTCAACGATGTCGCTGTACTTCTTCCGTATCAGCACGGGCCGCTATTCCGGTGCTGCCGACCAGCCATATGAGTTCGAGGATCGCGCTGCGGCCTGGACCGAGATGACCGAAGTCTGCGCCAATCTGCTCGGCGGCATCTCGCGCAGCCTGAAGCCGAACGCCGAATGGCGCATGGAGCTGCTCGACGAGAACAAGGAGCCGGTGTTCCGGATCAGCCTGATCGGCGAGAGTCAGAAGGCCCTTGGTCGCACTGGCTAGAAGTCGGGCATCCTACCGCCGCGTGTGGTTAACCTGTTAAGCGCGCGGACCGTGCCGTTTTCAGGGGATTCCGGTGAGTCCGGTATTTGTCCGGGGGCGATCGTTAACCGGATCACCACACCTGAAGCTCAGTTTTTAGGCAAGGGCGATCAACGCCGAGGGCGGCCGACAATGACTTGGCCGCGTAATCCCCGGGAAACGCGCCCATGTCGAAACTCATCCAGAATCTGCAAATCGGTACCAAGCTCGCGCTCGCTTCGGCGTTCGGCGTTATTCTCGTCGGCGCGATGATCGCGAGCCAGGTCATCGGCAACAACACCGTGCGTCATTCCAACCAAGCAGCGATTGCGCAGCAGGAATTGGTCCGCGAGGCCACCGAAGCCAAGCTTGGGATACGCGGCATGCAGCTCGCTGTACGAGACATGCGTCTCGCCAACAATCAGGGCGACTTGCAAAAGGCGAGCGAGCTTCTGCTGGAGCGGTCGAAAGCGCTGAACGGCGTCGTCGATTCCATGCTCAGATTGACGCACTCCGCGGAAAATCGCGCGCGGATGGAGAAGCTCAAGTCTACGTCCGCCGATTACCTCAAGGGTGCGCAGCAGAACGCCTCCGTTCGCAGCGAGGCCATGGCCGTGGCGGCGACGGACCCCGCCCGCGCCGCCAAGATTTCCGAGGAAGGCGCGCGCCATGTACGTGAGGTGACGCTGCCGCTCGCTACGCAACTGGATAATTTGACCAGCGAGATTGCCGATTTCGCCAAGCATAAAAGCGAGGAAGAAATCGCTGCCGCGCAACAGGAGATGGCCACGAGCGAGCGTCTCGGCATGGTGGTCGGCGCGTGCGCCGTGCTCGTCCTCATCGGTTCGTGGCTGATGTCCTTCCTGACCATCGCGCGGCCGATCCGCGCGCTCACGGTTGCCATGGACAAGCTCGCTGGTGGTGACTTCTCTGTTGTCCTGCCGGGTCTCGGCCGCAAGGACGAGGTCGGCGGCGTCGCCGCGGCTGTCGAGAAATTCAAGATCGTGTCGGAGCAGAAGGCGCGCGAGGAAGCGGAAGCCAAGATGCGGCAGGACCAGATGGCGGCCGAGCAGCGCAAGGCCGATATGCGCAGGCTTGCCGACAGTTTCGAAGGCGCCGTCGGCGAGATCGTCGATACCGTCTCCTCGGCCGCGACGGAGCTCGAGGCTTCGGCCTCGACGCTGACCTCGACGGCGGAGCGGGCACAGGAACTGACGATAGTTGTGGCTGCGGCTTCCGAGGAGGCGTCGACCAACGTGCAGTCGGTTGCCTCCGCGACCGAAGAGCTGTCGTCCTCGATCACCGAGATCAGCCGCCAGGTGCAGGAATCGGCGCGGGTCGCGAGCGAGGCGGTGACCCAGGCCCGAACCACGACCGACCGTGTCGGCGAATTGTCCAAGGCGGCGGCTCGCATTGGTGACGTGGTCGAGCTGATCAACACCATTGCCGGCCAGACCAACCTGCTGGCGCTCAATGCCACCATCGAGGCGGCACGCGCCGGGGAGGCCGGTCGCGGCTTTGCCGTGGTGGCTTCCGAAGTGAAGGCGCTCGCGGAGCAGACCGCGAAGGCGACCGGCGAGATCGGCCAGCAGATTTCCGGCATTCAGGCCGCGACGCAGGACTCGGTCAGCGCGATCAGCGCCATCAGCAACACCATCGAAAAGCTATCCGAGATATCATCCACGATCGCGGCGGCCGTCGAAGAGCAGGGCGCGGCGACGCAGGAGATCTCGCGCAACGTGCAGCAGGCGGCGGAAGGTACCCATCAAGTGTCGTCCAACATCACCGACGTGCAGCGCGGCGCGGGCGAAACCGGTTCGGCATCGTCGCAGGTGCTGGCAGCGGCACAGTCGCTGTCGGGCGACAGCAACCGCCTCAAGCTCGAGGTCGGAAAATTCCTGGACACCGTGCGCGCCGCCTAAGAACCTCGTTCCAGACAGTTCGGGAGACGCCCTGCCTCCTTTGGCGGGGCGTTTTTGCATCCTGATCGTCGCCGCGAAGGTCTCGCGCATGCCTTGGCGAACGTCGGCTGCAAAAGCAAACAGCGGCGACCTCAAGCTGAAATTTACAACTTTCTCGCGAAATTATCTCTTCCCTTTCAACTATTTGGGCTGAAATCTCAGTATTACTCCGAACCCTACCGTTAACCAGAATGCGAAACCCCAGGGATTAGATTCTCCTGCAAGGACGATCAACGTCCATGCAGCCGGCAAGGACTTGGCTGCGTGTTTCCTGTGGGGGGAAACGTACCATGTTGAGCCCTGCTCATCATCAGCAGGCCCGAACTCAGGCCGCCAGCGCATGGAGTCGACTCGGACATGTTCGGATCGGCACGATCTTGCCGATCATCATCTCTGCCCTGGTCTTGCTGGGCTTGGCCTCGGCCGGATTCATCGCCTATGAGGCCATCCTCAAGCGGCGAGAGTCGGAGGCATTCCTGAAGGTCAACGCAGTTGCCCATCTGCTGCTGCGCAGCGCAGGGCATTGGGCAATTGAACGCGGGCTCACCAACGGCGTGCTGAAGTCTCCTGATGTCGTCAGCGCCGAGCGCCGTGCCGAAATCGCAAAGGCGCGCGCGACGGCCGACGAGGCCTTTCGCCAAGCCATCCTCGATATCAGCGCCATTCCCGAAATGACGGCGGGGCAAAGACAGATTGCGGACGCGGCGGCGAAATTCGAGGCGCTGCGTCTCTTGCGTGAGAAGGCCGACGCGGCAATGTCGCGCCCGCGCGTCCAACGTGAGCCTGACCTCGTAGATGGCTTCGTTCCAACAATTACGGAGGTGATCGACGTCGCGAGCAACCGCTTGCGGCTGACGCTCGAGACGCTCACCAGCCCGCCCGTGGCAAGGCTGGCGCAGCTCATCGGCTTGCGACATCTGACAGCTCAGATGGCCGAGAATGCCGGACGGGAGCGGGCCCTGCTGGCTGGGGTCGTCGGTGCGCGCGCGAAGCTCGGGATGGAGGGCTATGAGCGCCTTTCGGCGCTGCGGGCCAAGGTCGAACTCGCATGGGACACGGTATTGCCGGTGCGGCTGCGCTCCGACCTCGCCGTGCAGATCGGCGAGGCGATGACGGAGGTCGAAAAATCCTATTTTGGAGCCTACGGTGAAACGCGGGCGCTTGTGCTCGCCGGTGGCGAGGGCGGGGACTACAAGATCACCGGACCCGAGTACTTCACGCGGGCCACTGCCGGCATCAACGCGGTGCTGAAGCTCGGTGAAGCCATCGGCGCGGCCGCTGACCGCGAAGCCACGATGCAGGCAGAAGGCAGCACTCGTAGTTTCGCTTTCACGGTCGTGTTGCTCTGCGCCTCGGTGATGCTCGCTGGCCTCAGCTTCTGGATCACCTTTGGCCGGATCATCAAGCCGCTTTCAGCCATTTCCGCAGCGATGGGTGGGCTCGCCAATGGCGACTTCACGACGGTCGTGCCAGGCACCCGCCGAGGTGACGAAGTCGGCGAGATGGCCCGGACCGTTGAAGTCTTCAAGCAGAACGGCCTCGAAGTCGAACGCATGCGCGGCGATCACGCTGCGGCCGAGAAGCGGGCAGCCGAGCAGCGCAAGCTGGAGATGCGGAAGCTGGCCGACGGCTTCGAAGCCGCGATCGGGGAGATCGTCGATACCGTGTCCTCGGCAGCGACCGAGCTCGAAGCCTCGGCGTCGACGCTCACATCGACCGCGGAGCGTGGGCAGCAGCTCACGACCATGGTTGCCGCAGCCTCCGAGGAGGCGTCCACCAACGTGCAGGCGGTGGCGTCGGCGACCGAGGAGCTGTCGTCCTCTATCACCGAGATCAGCAGGCAGGTGCAGAAATCGGCCCGCGTGGCCAACGAAGCTGTCGGCCAAGCGCGTGTCACCACCGAGCGTGTCAGCGAATTGTCCAGGGCGGCGACGCGGATCGGCGACGTGGTCGAGCTGATCAACACCATCGCAGGTCAGACCAATCTCCTGGCGCTCAACGCGACCATCGAGGCCGCGCGCGCCGGCGAAGCCGGTCGCGGCTTTGCGGTCGTCGCCGCCGAGGTCAAGGCACTCGCCGAACAGACCGCGAAGGCCACCGGCGAAATCGGGCAGCAGATCGCCAGCATCCAGAGCGCCACCGAGCATTCGGTCGGCGCAATCAAGGACATCAGCGGCACTATCGAGAAGCTCTCGGAGATTTCCTCCACCATCGCGGCTGCCGTGGAAGAGCAGGGTGCGGCGACACAGGAAATCTCCCGCAACGTGCAGCAGGCGGCGGAAGGCACCCACCAGGTGTCGTCCAACATCACCGACGTGCAGCGCGGGGCGAACGAGACCGGCTCGGCATCGTCGCAGGTGCTGGCGGCGGCGCAGTCGCTGTCGGGCGACAGCAACCGCCTCAAGCTCGAGGTCGGCAACTTCCTCGATACCGTGCGCGCGGCATGACGCGGCCGCCGTCACCAACCATCGATCGACTGCAACCGCCGCGCGAAGACGCGCGGTGGTTCGCATGCGTTCCCAGTTGGATGCCGCGGCGCGATGAGCCGCACGGTTAACCTTCCGGAAAACCGATGCAGTCATGATCTCCGCAATATTCCGGGTGCCGAATCGCCCTCCTTGTATTGCGTATCGATTTTATTGGAGCACATCCCATGAGTGGCCCTTCCATTCGCCTCACCCATAAGGTCATGGCGATCGGACTGTTCGGATTGTTGGGTCTCGTCGCCTTCGGCGCGATCTATGAGATCGGCAGTTTCTCCCAGGACGCCTCCCGCGACGTTGCCAACCGGGCTCGTGCGATTGCGGATCTCGACAAGCAGCTCTCGATCGAGATGCTGGAGGCGCGCCGCAACGAGAAGAATTTTCAGCAGCGCCGCAACGAGAGCTACGCCAAGGCCCACGCGGAGTTGATCGGGCCGATCAACCGCGATTTCGAAGAGATAGAGCGTCTGATGGCGGCCGGCGGCATGACCGCGCTGTCCGACCGGATGAAGCAGGCCCAGGACGACTTCAAGCGATACGCCTCGGACTTCGGCAAATTGGTGGCCGCGGAGACCCGGCTCGGCCTGAACGAGACGCTGGGCCTGTCCGGCTCGCTCCGCGCCGCGGTGCACGACATCGAAGCCAAGCTCAAGGAGATCGACGATCCCAGGAGCACGAGCTGGATGCTGATGATGCGGCGGCACGAGAAGGACTTCATGCTGCGGCGCGACCAAAAATACACTGTCGAGATGAAGAAGGCCGCAGCCGAATTCTCCAAGGCGATCGAGGTCGTCGCAGTCCCGACGGCCGTGATGAATGACATCACGGCCAAGCTGCAGAAGTACCAGTCCGAGTTCGCGGCCTGGGTGGAGACCGCGCAGCAAACTGCGGCCCTCGACGCCAGTATGATGAAAACATTCCGTGGGTTGGAACCGGGCATGATCGAGGTGCGCAACACAGTCGAAGACCTCTACAGGAAGGCCGAAGCTGCAGAGGCCGCGACCCGCGATTCCGTGCGTCTGTGGATGGCCGTCGCCTTTGGCGTCACCGTCGTCGTCCTCGCCGCGGTTGGCTTCCTTCTGGGGCGCTCGATTTCGAAGGCGCTTGCCGGCATGGTCGGGGCGATGACGCGGCTTGCGCGCGGCGAGCTTTCGATTTCCGTTCCCGGCATCGGGCGCAGGGACGAGATCGGCGAGATGGCCGGTGCCGTCGAGGTGTTCAGGACAAATATGGCGGAAGCCGAGCGGCTGCGCACCGAGCAGATCGAAGCCGAGGCGCGCGGGCGCCAGCAGCGCAAGGCCGACATGCACCGGCTCGCCGATAATTTCGAAGGCGCCGTCGGCGAGATCATCGAAACTGTTTCGTCGGCGGCAACCGAGCTCGAGGCGTCCTCGAACACGCTGACGCAGACCGCAGAGCGCGGCAACGGGCTTGCCACCGTCGTGGCGGCGGCCTCCGAAGAGGCCTCCGCGAACGTGCAGTCGGTGTCTTCAGCCAGCGAGGAAATGACCTCCTCGATCTCCGAGATCAGCCGTCAGGTGCAGGAATCGGCGCGTGTCGCCGATGTCGCCGTCGAGCAGGCCCAGCGCACCAATGCGCGTGTCGCCGAGCTGACCAAGGCCGCTTCCCGCATTGGCGACGTGGTCGAGCTGATCAACACCATCGCCAGCCAGACCAATCTGCTGGCGCTCAACGCGACGATCGAAGCGGCGCGGGCGGGCGAAGCCGGCAAGGGTTTTGCCGTGGTCGCGACCGAAGTGAAGGCGCTCGCCGAGCAGACCGCGAAAGCGACCGGCGAGATCAGCCAGCACATCGGTGCGATCCAAAACGCAACGCAAGACTCAGCCGGTGCGATCAAGGAGATCGGCGACACCATCGCGCGAATGTCGGAGATCTCGTCGACCATCGCCGCCGCGGTCGAGGAGCAAGGCGCGGCCACGCAGGAGATCTCCCGCAACATCCAGCACGCCGCGAATGGCACCTCCGAAGTCTCGGCGAATATCGGCCACGTCCAGCGCGGCGCAGGCGAAACCGGGGCTGCCTCGGCGCAGGTGCATTCGGCAGCACAATCGCTCTCGCAGGAGAGCCACCGGCTGAAGAGCGAGGTCGCGCGCTTCTTGGAATCGGTACGGGCGGCGTGACAGCCGCCGCGTCGGTCGCATGTTGCGGTGCAAGCGGGCAGGGTGCGCGTGGCAGCATGAGGTGGCCGTGAGCTGCAACAGATGGTTGCATGAGAAATCACGACTGTCGGAAGTGTCCCGTAATTTTACGTAGGTCCCTGTTAACGCCTGCTTGCGACTATGTGTGCAATCTCACGGGATAAGAACCAGCCAGCATTGTTGAACTGACATCCGTCTCGCCACCGTCGTGGCGATCACGGCGCAAGTGATTTGCGCGTTGTCAGGTAACATCGGGATTTGTCGTGATGTCGAAATTGTCGATCGTCTTCAAGCTTCTGGCCGTGCTGTCGGTCCTCGTTCTTTCGCTCGCCGGTGTCGGCGTGACGGCGATCGGCACCATGCAGAACATCAATTCCCATACGGTCGAGATTGCGGAGAGCTGGCTGCCCAGCGTGCGCGCGCTCGGCTCGCTTCGCGCCGACATCAACGAGCTGCGCGTCGCGCTCCGTCTGCATCTGATGCAGGACACCATCGAGGGCAAGGACGCCGCCGAGAAGCGCTTGGCCTCGCTGCGCGCGCGCATCGACCAGACCCGCAAGGTCTACGAGCCGCTGATCACCTCCGCCGAGGAGCGCTCGCTCTACGGGCAATGGAGCGCGGCATGGGCCGAGTATCTGAACGGCGTGCAGGACGTGATGGCGCTGTCGCGCAAGGGCGTTGGGCGTTTCCCGGCCGACGCCAACGAGCTGTTGCAGACCAAGGTCGCGAAGATGGCCCAGGCCGCCGACCCGCTGCTTCAGAAGGGCATCGAGATGAACAATCGCGGCGCCGAGCTGGAGACCAAGCAGGCCGCCGACAGCTACGCCATGATCTTCCGCGTGCTGGTCGGCATCATCGTGCTCTCGGTCGTGATCGCGATCGGCGCCGCCTACTATCTCGTGCGCGACGTTTCTCGCGGCATTGCCTCGATCATCCGCCCGATGCAGTCGCTCGGCGAGGGCGACCTTTCGGCCGAGGTGCCGCATCGCGGCGAGAAGACCGAGATCGGCTCGATGGCGGATGCGCTGCAGATATTCAAAGAGGCGCTGATTGCCAAGAAGGCCGCCGACGAGGCCGCTGCGCGCGACGCCGAAGCCAAGATCGAACGCGGCCGCCGCGTCGACGCCATCACCCGCAAGTTCGAAGCCATGATCGGCGAGGTGGTCGGGACCGTCTCCTCGGCCTCGACCGAGCTCGAGGCCTCCGCCTCGACGCTGACCAACACCGCGCAGCGCGGACAGGAACTCGCGACCGTCGTCGCAGCCGCCTCCGAGGAAGCCTCGACCAACGTCCAGGCGGTGGCATCGGCTTCGGAGGAGCTGTCGTCCTCCATCACCGAGATCAGCCGCCGCGTGCAGGATTCAGCGCGGATGGCGGCGGAGGCCGTCGAGCAGGCGAGCCGGACCAACGACCGCGTCAACGCGCTGTCGCAGGCGGCGTCCCGCATCGGCGACGTCGTCGAGCTCATCAACACCATCGCAGGCCAGACCAATCTGCTGGCGCTGAACGCGACCATCGAGGCCGCGCGTGCCGGTGAAGCGGGCCGCGGCTTCGCGGTCGTCGCCTCCGAGGTCAAGGCGCTGGCGGAGCAGACCGCGAAAGCGACCGGTGAGATCGGGGCGCAGGTCTCGGGCATCCAGGCAGCGACGCAGGAATCGGTCAGTGCCATCCAGGAGATCGGCGGCACCATCGAGCGGCTGTCCGAGGTGGCTGCGGCCATCGCCGCCGCCGTCGAGGAGCAGGGCGCGGCCACGCA
Organism: Bradyrhizobium sp. WSM4873; assembly: GCF_055811355.1. Lineage (NCBI taxonomy): Bacteria > Pseudomonadati > Pseudomonadota > Alphaproteobacteria > Hyphomicrobiales > Nitrobacteraceae > Bradyrhizobium > Bradyrhizobium sp. WSM4873. The sequence goes on from NZ_JBVVPS010000041.1 coordinate 28,837, forward strand.
GGAAATCTCGCGTAACGTGCAGCAGGCCTCGGTCGGCACGCAGGAAGTCTCCTCGAACATCACCAACGTGCAGCGCGGCGCGATCGAGACCGGCGAGGCTTCCACCGAGGTGCTGTCGGCGGCGAAATCGCTGGCGACGGACAGCACCCGTCTCAAGGTCGAGGTCGCGCAATTCCTGGAATCGGTTCGCGCGGCCTGATCCTCACATGCTCGTCTGCGGAGCCGGCGGCGGTGCGACCTGCCGCCGGAACAGGATACGCTGGTAGAGCCAGCCGATCGCGACCAGCACGATGCCGAGGCACATGAACGACAGCGCGCGGTAGACGCCCGTCAGCGTCGACATGTCGATGACGAAGGCCTTCAGGATCGTCAACGCGATCACGACGGCCGACGCCAGCCGCGCCCGCTCGGAATTGACGAGAATGCCGACGCCGAGCAGCACCACGCCGAAGCCGAGCCAGCCGATCGAATAGGTATATTGCTCGGCGCCCGTCGTCGCCCCGGCGGAGAGGATCGGGCCGTGATAGAAGCGGCGGATCTCCAGCGTGACATAGGTCAGCGCGAACAGCAGTGCACCCCCCGCAATCGTGTTGGCGTAGGCCTTGCCGCGTTCGCCAGCCACGGCATAGGACAGCAGCAGCATCAGCACCGCCGGCAGCGCGTAGCCGAGCAGCAGCAGGTTGAACACGGCGCCGCCGACGTCGGTGCGCCACAGCAGCGGGTTCTCCAGGATCAGGAGGCCGAACACGCCGACGAGCCCGGCGATCACCGTGAGCACGACCGCGCCGACATTGTGCACGACGCTGCGGCTGCGCAGCCGCAGGCGCTCCAGCCCGATCGCCATGGCGAGCATGACGCAGACCTGCAGCGCGCATTCGAGCAGCGACGGTGCCGACGTCACGTCGCCGCCGGTCGCAAAGTGCCGGATCTCCATGAAGGCGAGCAGCGCGGTGAACAGGATCGCGGCGCTTTCGACCATGCGCAGCGGGGCGTCGTCGGCGCGGCGGCGCAGGAACAGGCTCGCCGTCCAGAACGATGCCGCCGGCAGGCCGTAGCCCCACAACAGCCAGTTGAAGATCGGCGTGGTTCCGACGGCGTCGCCGACGATGCGCGGATCATAGCCGATCCGAGCGGTGACGAGGCCTGCGAAGATCGCGGCCAGCCAGCGCAGGAACGGGATCGGCCGCTGCATCGAGATCCAGGCGGTGCCGAGCGACATCAGCGCCAGTGCGATCGTGAGCCAGCCCTTCTCCAGCGCAAATGTCAGCGCCAGCGCCAGCGCACCGAGCGTGCCGGTCGCGAACAAGGCCGTGGAGATCATGGCGCCCGGCCGGGTCTCGCGGCGCGCAAGCGCCTCGGTGGCAGCGCCGAAGGCGGCGGCGAGCAGCACCGCGAGGATGGCGAAAGGGATCGAGCGGTCGAGATGCGCGATGCGTGCGTAGAGCGCGACCAGGATCGCGATCGGCGTCGCGACACCCGCGACCGACCACACCACCGGAATGATCGCCGAGTTCGAACGGCCCTGCGCGAGGAAGCCCGCGATGCCGAAGCCGGCGGCGAAGATCGCCGCCATCACCAGATGCAGCGTCACCGCGCTATCGATCGCCGTCGGTGCGATGCCCGCCATGGGACCGCCCGGCAGCACCAGCATGTCGGGATTGGCGCGCACCGCCCATTCGGCGAACACGACGAAGACGGTTGCGGCGGCTGCGCCGAGCGCGCCGGTGGCCGCCGGCGTGCGCCAGGCGACAAGCAGCGTCGCGCCGACGAGCAGCGTGAAGGCGATCAGCGCCAGGTCCGCGTGCGCGCTCGACAGCACGATCAGCATCGCGCCGAACAGATAGGCACCGAGCGAGCCCGACGAGACCGGCTCGATCTCACCGTCTTCGATCGTCGGGCCGAACATGAAGCCGCAGACGACGAGAAGAGCGGCAAGAACGAAGCCTGCGATCACATGGAAAGCGTGCGGCGCGACCTGCAAGTCGCTGGTATCGAGACCCGGAAAGATCCAGAGCAGGGCGAAGGCGATCGTGGTGACCGCAAGCCAGCGCCACAACCGGATACGGGCGAGGCTGAAGCTCGCGGCGGTGACGATGGCGAGATAGATGTAGAGCGCCCAATAGTCCGGCTTGCCGCTGGAGACGAGGAGCGGCGTCACGAACGCGCCGACCACGCCGAGGCCCGCGAGCGCGGGCCCGTGCAAGAGCGCCGCAGCCAGCGTGCCGAGCGCGACGAGGCCGAGCAGCACGAAGGCGGTCGCGGGCATGAGGAAGCCATAGAGCGCGTATGCCGCGTAGATGGTCGCAAACGCCACCGCCGTGCCGGCCGCGGTGAGGATCGCGGGAATGTTGGCGATCGGCAGCGCGGCGATGGTGGAGATGCTCTCCTTGCGCCGCGACCATTCGCCGGCGCCAAGCAGCGCAAGCGCGAATACGCCGCCAAGGAACACGCGCACGCCGGGGCCGACGAGGCCGGCCTCGATCGAATAGCGCACCATGAAGAAGCCGCCGAGCGCGAGCGCCAAGCCGCCGATCCAGACCACCCAACGCGTGCCGAGCCGTTCCTCGAAGCCGGGCGCGGGGGCGGGCAGCGGGGGCGGCGCGTTGGCCTCGGTGCTCGCTTCGAGCGGAAGCGGTGAAGCATCCTCGGTGACGATCGGGGGCGGCGCGTCGGCTGCCGCTTCGGCTTGGGGCACAAGCGGCGGCGGCGCTGCGGAAGTCGTCGCGGACGCTTCAGCCCACACATCTGCCGGGATCCGCGGCGGCTGCACGGGCCGTTGCGCGTGGAATGTCGCTTCGAGCGAGCTCAGCCGTCGTCGCAGCTCAGCCGTCTGGCTGGAGGCCTTGATCGCGATGATGAAAGCGATGACCGCAATGATCAGCGCGAAGACGTCGAACGGGCCGTCAGACATAAAGCCTCCAGGCAATCGGCGGGCAGGGGCCGATCGCGCATATCTCGGGTTAGCGCCGGGAGCGTACGCGCAAGCCCGGCGCGGGCCGCTCCTGGAGCACGTCGCGACGGAAGCGGTAGAGCGCCGCCGGACGTCCGCCCGTCTGTGTCGACATCACCCCGGTCGGTTCGACCAGGGCTTCCATTTCGACCAGGCGGCGGAAATTTTGTTTGTGCAGGTGTCGGCCGGAGATCGCCTCCACCGTATACTGCAATTCGGTAAGTGTGAACTCGGCGGGCAAAAGTTCAAAGACCACAGGACGATACTTCAGTTTGGCACGCAGTCGCGCGATCGCTGTCGCAAGAATCCGGCGGTGGTCGAAGCGCATGGATGTGCCGAGCGCGGACAGGGCCTTGCGCGCTAATGCCGCAGGGCGGCCGTCGCGCCGCGCTTCCTCGACCAGCCCGGCCTCGTACAGGAGCTCGTAGCGGTCGAGCACGCGCTCCTCGTCCCATGATGCGCCGTCGAGACCGAAATAGAACCGCACCCGATCCCTCCGCGGCAATGCGCGCGTCGTCTCCGGCGTCTCCCCTTCGGCCCACTCGGTCAATGCCGGGATGATATTGTCCGCGATGATCGCGGGCGGGCCCTCGCGCCAGTCCTCCCAAGGCAGGAAGCGATACCACGGCGCGAAGCTCGCACTCGTGGCTGCCAGTTCGCCGCCGATGGCGCGCGTCAGTGCGAGATAGCCGATCGACACCATGTGCGCGCCGGTGTCGCCGGCCTCGGCATGCCGGCCGCGATCGCCGAACGTGTAGAGCTGTTCGACATAGCCGAGCCGCAGGCCCGTCTGTTCCTCGACCCAGGCCCGCAGGCCGATCTCGAAAGTGCGATGGCTCGGCGCATCGAACGGGCCGAACGGCAGGCCCGCCAGTTCGTCACTGTCGCCCGCGGTGAGGATCAGCGGCTCATGATTCTCGATCGCGACGATCGCGGCAGTCAGGCCGATCTCGATCGGCGTCAGCAGCTTTTCGCTCATGCGGATGAGATCGCGTGAGTGATCAGATACGTATTCCAGTTGATTGAGCCGGTCTCGCCGCGGGCTCGCTGTAACCTCTCCCGCTTGCGGGAGAGGTCGGCGCGCAGCGCCGGGTGAGGGCTTTCTCCTCTAGGGGACTGTCCCGATGCGGAGATACCCTCTCCCCACCCCTCTCCCGCAGGCGGGAGAGGGAGCGCACCTGTGCTGTGGTGCGCAACTGTCATTCGAGCTCGATCACGAAGGGGCGGCCCTCGACCATCATCGCGCCCGGGCCCATCTCGTCGAGCGCGCGCAGCATGCGGCCGTTGCGCCCCAGGGCACGGTCGGCAAGGCCGACGATGCGGCGGTTCGGCGAGGCGATCGGGGAAGCCGCGCGGATCTTCTTCGCGATCTCGGTTTCGTCGCGATCCGGATTGAGTGCACACACGGCGGCGAAGGCGCTCGCGGTGGAGCGGCTGATGCCGGCATAGCAATGCACCACCAGCGGCGCGTCGCGGTCCCAGCTGCGCACGAAGTTCAGCACCTGCTCGATATGCGCTTCCGATGGCGCGACGAAGCCGTCCATCTCCTCGGTGATGTCGTCCATCGACACCTTGAGATGGTTGGCCGGCAGTACCGACACCGGCCGCGCCACCTGCTCGACATTGGCCATCACGGTCAGCACGTGGCTGGCCTTGGTAAGGCGGACGGTTTCGGGAAGTGCGGCGAGGGAGCAGACGTGGATCATGGCGGACCTTTTTCCGCAGATTATAGCGAGCGTTGGCGGGGTGGGCAAAGCGAAGCGTACCCACCACTTTCGTCTGATTGCGCAAAATCAGTGGGGGCGGCGCAAGGGCCCAATTGCCCGCCCTGCAGGACTTTAACCCACGACAACGATCACGCAAACACGACGCCAAACCGCTCCAGAAACTGTTTCTCGGCCCGGGCAGCAGTCCAGGGGGTGAGATAGTCGCGCCGGACGCTGTCGGACAGGCCGGGGTCCTTGCCGAACAGGCGCTTGGCCTCGCTCTCGCTGAAGCCGGCGAGCGTCGTCGCCTCCAGATAGGCCGCGCCGCGATCGGCGGTCTTGATCGCCAGCGTGATCTCGTCCGGCAGTATCGGCGGCAGGCCAAAGCGGATGTGGATGGCGCCGAGCAGGCGCTTCTCGACCGCCTTGTAATGGCCGTCGAGCACGGCCTTGAACGGCGAGATCATGTCGCCGATCACATATTCGGGCGCGTCATGCAGCAGCGCGGCAAGCCGCATGCGCAGATCCACGCGCGGGTTCTCGTGCCGCATCACGGTTTCGACCAGCAGCGTGTGCTGCGCGACCGAGAAGATGTGCGCGCCAATGGTCTGGCCGTTCCAGCGGGCGACACGCGCCAGCCCGTGCGCGACGTCGGCGATCTCGATATCGAGCGGGGAGGGATCGAGCAAATCGAGCCGCCGGCCCGACAGCATTCGCTGCCAGGCACGAGACGCCACATCGGGTGACGACTTCCTGGCCGTCATTTGGACTTGAGGCGTGGCTTGCGCTGCGTCTTGCCGCAGTTCGCGTGACAATGGCAGTCGACCAGATGATCGTTGACCATGCCGGTCGCCTCCATGAAGGCATAGACGATGGTCGGGCCGACGAACTTGAAGCCGCGCGAAGACAGCTCTTTGGAGATCTGCATGGAGAGCGGCGTCGAGGCCGGTACGCTCGCGGTGGTCTTGAAATGATTGACCTTGGGCCTTCCGTCCATGAAGTCCCACAGGAATTTTGAGAAGCCGGGGCCCTTCTCCATGATGTCGAGATAGGATTTCGCGCTTGATATCGCGCCGTCGATCTTGGCCTTGTTGCGCACGATGCCGGCATCGTTCATCAGCGCGTGAACTTTCTTCTCGTTGTAGCGTGCGATCTTTTCCGGCTGGAAATCGTCGAAGGCTTTGCGAAAATTGTCGCGCTTGCGCAGGATCGTGATCCAGGACAGGCCGGCCTGGAAACCGTCGAGGATCAGCTTCTCATAGAGCGCGCGGTCGTCATATTCCGGCACGCCCCACTCGGTGTCGTGATAGGCGACGTAGAGCGGATCTTCGCCGGGCCAGGGGCAACGCGTCTTTCCGTCGGGATGCAGGCGAGGGGCACGGCTCATGCGATGGGTTGCTTGGTTGGAATGCGCACGACGTCTGGTTCCGCAAGCCTCACAGCGAGGCCACCGGCAGTCAGCGCCTGTCCTGCATCGAGCGCATCGGCAACGCGGTCGATGCGCACCAGCGCGATACCCTTGCCCTGCGCCGACGAGCCCATCGTGCCGACCGGCTTGTCGCCGGCCATGACGCTGACGCCGGGCTCAGGCGAGGAGTCCTCGAGCAGCACTTTGACGCTACGGGTGCGCGCGGTGCCGCGATGCTGCATGCGCGAGACGACCTCCTGGCCGACATAGCAGCCCTTGTCGAAATCGACGCCGGAAAGGCGGTCCATGTTGGTCTCGTGCGGGAACGCATCGCTGTAGGTGAAATCGAGCCCGCCGCGCGGCACGCCGAGCGCGATGCGGTGGGCCTCGTAAGCGGCGGCGTCGCCGAGCTCGGCGCCGATCAGATCCGACAGCTTCTGTTTGAGGTCTTCAGGGATCAGGATGCGATAGCCGAGGTCTTCATTGCGTGGATCGGCGAAGGCGAGATCGGGCTGAGCCGCGGGCTTGCCGTCCCAGGCCGCGAGCACGCCGATATCCTCGGACAGGTTTTCCACCGTGACCTTGGCGCGCAGCTTGTAGAATTTCAGCTTGGTGGCGAGGCCGTCGGCAAGCGGCTTCGGGCAATCGATCAGGAACCCGCCGCCATGGCCGGCAGGCGCTTCCGTGATCAGGAAATCCACGATGATCTTGCCCTGCGGCGTCAGCAGCGCGCCGAATCGGCCGAGGCCCGGCTTCAGCTTGTCGACATCGGTCGTGACGAGGCCATTGAGGAAGTTGCGCGCATCCTCGCCTGCGACCTTGATCACGCCCCGGTCCGGAAGAAACGCTGATTTCATACGAAAATCTCTTGCGACATGTTGCTCCGGAACGTAAGCCCGCAAGGCAAAAACGACAAGACCTCAAGCCCTGCGCTTGGGGACGAGAGAGGCCTTCAGCCATGACCCAGCGTTTCGACCTGATCCTCAAGGGCGGCACTGTCGTCAACCAGGACGGCGAGGGAGCCCGCGATATCGGCGTCGTCAACGGCCGCATTGCCGAGATCAGTACCCTGTCGCAGGCTTCCGCCGCCGAGGTGATCGACTGCAAGGGCCTGCACATCCTGCCCGGCGTGATGGACACGCAGGTGCATTTCCGTGAGCCCGGGCTGGAGCAGAAGGAAGACCTCGAGACCGGCTCGCGCAGCGCCGTGATGGGCGGCGTCACCGCCGTCTTCGAGATGCCGAACACCGCGCCATTGACCGTGACGGAGGCCACCTTCACCGACAAGGTGAAGCGCGCTCATCACCGCATGCATTGCGACTTCGCCTTCTTCATCGGCGGTACCCGCGAGAACGTGCAGGATCTGCCGGTGCTGGAGCGTGCGCCGGGTTGCGCAGGCGTCAAGGTCTTCATCGGCTCCTCGACCGGCGCGCTGCTGGTGGAGGACGACGAGAGCCTGCGCCGCATCTTCCAGGTGATCCGCCGCCGCGCCGCGTTTCACGCCGAAGACGAATACCGCCTCAATGAGCGCAAGCCGCTGCGCATCGAGGGCGACACGCGCTCGCACCCGGTGTGGCGCGACGAGACCGCGGCGCTGATGGCGACGCAGCGGCTGGTGAAGCTCGCGCACGAGACCGGCAAGCGCATCCATGTGCTGCACATCTCGACCAAGGAAGAGATCGAATTTTTGCGCGACCACAAGGACGTCGCGTCGTGCGAGGCAACGCCGCATCATCTCACGCTGGTCGCGCCCGAATGCTACGAGCGGCTCGGCACGCTGGCGCAGATGAACCCGCCGGTGCGCGGCGCGGATCACCGCGCCGGGATCTGGCGCGGCATCGAGCAGGGCATTATCGATGTGCTCGGCTCGGACCACGCCCCGCATACGCTTGAAGAGAAACAGAAGACCTATCCGGCCTCGCCCTCCGGCATGACCGGCGTGCAGACGCTGGTGCCGCTCATGCTCGATCACGTCAATGCGGGTCGGTTGTCGCTGGCGCGTTTCGTCGACCTCACCAGCGCCGGCCCAGCGCGCCTCTACAACATGGCCCGCAAGGGCCGCATTGCCGCCGGCTATGACGCGGATTTCACCGTCGTCGACCTCAAGCGCAGCGAGACCATCACCAACAAATGGGTCGCGTCCAAGGCCGGCTGGACTCCCTACGACGGGTTGCGCGTCACCGGCTGGCCCGTCGGCACCTTCATCCGCGGTCGCCGCGTGATGTGGCAGGGCGAGCTCGTAACGGCCGCGCAGGGCGAACCGGTGCGGTTTCTGGAGACGCTGAAGGCGTAGGGGGTTATCGTTAGGCGGCACAAAAGTGCCGCATCCTCGGTGTCGTCCTGGCGAAAGCCAGGACCCATTACCCCGACTGCATTTTGCTGCGAAGATGGGTGGCTACACGTGTGTGCCACAACTTGATCCTGTGGTAATGGGTCCTGGCTTTCGCCAGGACGACCCTGAGGGAGGAGTGAATGTCCCAACCGACCCCCCTCATCACCACCGAGCAACTCGCCGCCATTCTCGGCGATCCCAACCTGCGCCTCTACGACTGCACGACCTACAACGAGCCGGTGCCGCCAGGCAGCGACGTGCCCTATCGCGCCGTGCCCGGCGACAAGACGTTCGAGGCGGGCCACATCCCGGGCGCCGATTTTCTCGACCTGCAAGGCGAGTTCTCCGACGCCTCCGCGCAGCAATACTTCATGATGCCAGATGTGGCCCAGCTGGAGGCCGCCTTCGGCCGCCATGGCCTCGATGCATCCAAGTCCGTCGTGCTCTACAGCATCGGCACGATGATGTGGTCGACGCGGTTCTGGTGGATGCTGCGTTCGCTCGGCGTCGACGCGCGGGTGCTCGACGGTGGCCTCGACAAATGGAAGGAAGAGGGTCGGCCGGTCGTATCAGGAGGACCGAAGGGTTATCCCGCCACGACCTTCAAGGCGGCGCCGCGCGCAGACTTCTTCGTCGACAAGAATGCGGTGCAGGCGCGACTCGGCGATCCCGCGACTGTTATCGTCAACGCGCTCGGTCCACAATTTCATCGCGGCCTCGAGCCGAGCCGCTACGGGCGGCCCGGCCGCGTTCCCGGCAGCGTCAACGTATCAGCGGCAACGCTTGTCAATGCCGATAAGACCCTGACCTCGCTCGCCGACGCCGAAGCCAAATTCGTTGCGGCAGGCGTCACCCGCGACAAGAATGTGATCTGCTATTGTGGCGGCGGCATCTCGGCGACGATCGACCTGCTGCTGCTGACGCAACTCGGCTACGACAAGCTGACGCTGTACGATGCCTCGATGGGCGAGTGGGCGAGAAATCCGGCGCTCCCGATCGAGACGGATTAGGACATTCCCTGGTCCCTCCCCAGGGGAGGCCAGAAAGTTGGGAACCTTTCCCTTGGGGCGGCATCCAATGTCAGGACGAAGCCAAAACGAGCAGGTGACCGCCATGCCACGGACCGCAGCCGGCCTATCCGCCGGCGCCAAAACATCGGAAATCCGGACCCTGGAAGCCGAACTGGTCGAGCGGGCGCGGGGCCGTGACGAGGCCGCGTTACGCGAGATCATGCAGGCCAACAACCGCAGGCTCTATCGTCTGGCGCGCGGAATTCTGCGCAGCGACAGCGAAGCCGAGGATGTCGTTCAGGAAACCTATGTCCGCGCCTTCACCCATCTCGACGGCTTCCGCGGCGAGTCCGGGCTGTCGACCTGGCTGTCGCGCATCGCCATCAACGAGGCGCTTGGCCGGGCGCGAAGCGCCAGGCCGCATGTCGAGCTCGGCTCGGTGCCCGAAGCGATGCTCGAGGCGCAGATCATCAAATTTCCCGTTTCTTCCGCAGGCGATCCGGAAAGGACCATGGCCCAACGTGAAATCCAGCGCGTCGTCGAGCGCGCCATCGATGAACTACCGGATGTCTTCCGCATGGTCTTCGTCGCACGTGTCATGGAAGGCATGAACATCGAGGAGACCGCCGAGCTGCTCGGCGTCAAGCCCGAGACCGTGAAGACGCGGCTGCACCGTGCGCGGACCATGCTGCGCGAGAACGTCGAGAAGGAGATCGGTCCGGTGGTGATGGATGCGTTCCCGTTCGCCGGGTGGCGCTGCGAGCGGCTGACCGTGTCAGTGCTGAAGCGGCTCGGCATCGGCGGCTGAAGTTTTTCGGGAACGTTCGCGCCATAGTCCCATCCAACGCCTGTGAAGCAACGCGCCGGCAAAGCGTCCGGCACCACAGGAGTGTCAAACCATGTTCGTTCGTTGGAGCGCGGCGATCGCCGCTGCAGTCTTGTTGTCGAGCCCCGCGCTGCTGCAAGGCGCCAGAGCAGCCGACAAGCTGACCGATCCGCAGATCGCCCATATCGCCTACACCGCGGGCGTGATCGACATCAACGCTGCCAAGCAGGCGCAGAAGAAGGCCAAGAACAAGGACGTCAAGGCGTTTGCCGAGGACATGCTGCGCGACCATGAGGCCGTCAACAAGCAGGCGCTCGCGCTGGTCAAGAAGCTGAACGTCACGCCTGAAGACAACGAGACCAGCAAGGCGCTGTCGAAGCAGGCGAGCGAGAAGCTCGCCGAACTGGACAAGCTGAGCGGTGCGGCCTTCGACAAGGCCTATGTCGCAAACGAGGTCGCCTACCACAAAACCGTCAATGGCGCGCTGGAAACCCAGCTCATTCCGTCCGCCAGCAATGCCGAACTGAAGAGCCTGCTGCAGACCGGCCTGAAAATCTTCCAGGGCCATCAGCAGCACGCCGAGCACGTCGCGGCGGAGCTGAAATAGGGAGGCGATGATGCCGGGACGATTGTCTGCGATCGTGTCAGCGGTCCTGCTCGTGGCGTTGGCCGTCCCGGCGCACGCTGCGACCATAGAGATCACGATGGAGAATCTCGAAGTGTCGCCGAAAGACGCTTCGGCCAAGGTCGGCGACACCATTGAATGGATCAACAAGGACGTGTTCGCCCACACCGCGACGGCCAGGAACGGCGATTTCGACGTCAACCTGCCCGCGAAGAAATCAGGGACGTTGGTTCTCAAGAAGGCGGGCACGATCGATTATTACTGCCGCTATCATCCCAACATGAAAGCGACACTCAAGATCGAGCCGTAACGGGCTCGGGAGCGTATTCCGTTTGCAGCGGAAGCTGGCCCCGCCCGCGTGGCGGGGGCGTTTTCGAAGGCTTACTGCCTGGAGAAAGACTTACTGTCTGGAAATGTCGATCGAGAATTCGCCGTTGCGGATGCGGCCGGGAAAGCCTTCGACGAACTTCGCCACCGCGTCCTCGCCATAGGTGCCGACGAGCTCGGCAAGGGCCGCGAACAGGCTCGCCTGCGCCAGGCAGTCGCCGTCGACGCCATCATGGCGCGCTTCGGCCCAGGCCTCGTTGAGATAGCTCAGTGCGGCCTGTTTCTGCTCGTGATCGGGCAGCGGCGCGCGTGCGGGGGCGTAGGACACTGGATGGCTCATGAAACTCGATCAGGGCTGGGGCGCGATCCACGGCGATGCGCTGTGCGAGAGGTGTAGCACGCGGGTTAACGCCCGCTAGGCCACATCTTTAGGAACGGTTAACGGCTATGTACAAACTCGCTGACAGGGTTCCCGCCGCTGTCATTCCGGGGCGCAGCGCGAGCCCGGAATCCATCTGGTCGCAGAGACGGTTGAAGAATGGATTCCGGGCTCGGGGGGGGGGGGGGCCCCCCCGCGAAAAAAAGAAAAGAAAAATGAAGGAATGGCCGCCGGGCTGAGGGCCCACAATGACGACCGACAACAAAGG
>NZ_JBVVPS010000041.1:40677-54954 GCF_055811355.1 Bradyrhizobium sp. WSM4873
TATTAAAAACCGCGCTCCCCGGGGCCCCGCCGCGGAAATCCGGGGCCCCCGCGCCCCCCCTAAACCCATGGGGCCCCTTCCCGGTTTTACCATGGCATCCGGGGCCCGCGACTTCGTCGCGCCCCGGAATGACGAATGGAGAGTTCAGTTCGCGTAGCGCGCCGTGAGATCGCGCGAGATCTTCGCGCCTTCCTCGATGTAGCGGCGGATCGCCACCGTCGCGGCCGGCGTGCAGCTCCGGTAGGTCTGCTGAAAACCGTTATAGCCGCGGTTGAAGCCGGCGATCATGCGGGTGCGGCGTTCGCCGGCGGGGGTTTCGGCATCGATCAGCGCCTGCATCTCGCTGCGCCATTTGTTGCCCTCGTTGGACCCGCAGATGCCGCGCAGATAGTGCAGCCCGCCGAGGATCTCCGCCAGCCGCTGCAAATCGCCGTCAAACGGCGCTGCCCCGTCCTGAGCCCTCGTGGGCACCGAGGCGCAGGCGAGAATCAGGGCAAAAATGGCCAGAAATCGCGTCGACATCGGCCGGGTGTATGCCTCCTCGGGGCGGCAGACGCAAGGCGCCGGGGCGCGAGCGGTGCGCTCCCTCCCCCGCTTGCGGGGGAGGGTCGGGGAGAGGGTATCTCCGCAGGCGAGCACCCCCAAGAGGAAAAAGCCCTCACCCGCCGCGCTCTCGCGCGTCGACCTCTCCCGCAAGCGGGAGAGGTGCGGGGGAGCTCGCCGTGCGGCCTATGCCTCGATCAGGCGCGCGGCGGACTGGATGACCTCTTCCAGTCCGCCGGTCAGCTTGAGGTCGCCAAGACTGGCCAGGGCCTGCGGGGCGATCCAGCGGTAGTCGTCGAGCTCGTCGTTGAGAACCGGCTCCCGGGCCACCCAGCGGGCGGCAAAGGACATGATCAAATAGTGGCCGGCGCCGGTCGCGGCCGGCAGCACTTCGCGCCAGCCCGCGAGCCCAATGATGTCGATATCGAGCCCGGTCTCCTCGTCGATCTCGCGCGCCAGCGCCTCGTGCAGCGATTCGCCGAACTCGACCCGGCCGCCCGGCAGCGAATAGAACCCCTTTGCCGGCGAGCGCGCGCGCCGGGTCAGAAGCACCTTGCCGTCACGAAAAATCGCGGCACTGACCGCGATCTGGGGACGGCTGGGCTGAACGATCGCAGCCATGACTTCACCTGCTCGGGCTCAGTTCGCCATGATGGTGTCGATGTCGGCTTCCGCGCCGCCATTGATGATGCCGCCGCACGCCGCGATCAGCGGCTTGACCCACTGGGCGGCCTGCTCGGCGAGGCGAACGCGGGTCGTGTCCTTCTCGACCTCGCGCATGGCCGAGCCGACCGCCGTCAGGATCGAGGTCATGGTGTCGGTGAGGTGGTCGAACTGGGCGCGCACGTTCGGGTCGGCTTTTTCATAGGCCTCGATCGCCAGATCCCGGGCCTTGAAGTTCGAGGCCGTGAAATGCTCCGCATAGGACAGCGGCGACCAGGTTAGGAAATCCTCCGCGCATTCCGGCATGTCCGGCACCATTTCCAGCAGCATCACGGCTTCATTGAAATGGTTGAGATAGTCGGTGGCAAGCCCGGTCCGCGGGTTGATGTTGGCCACGCGCAGCCGCTCGGCCCAGGCCGCAGCCTCGGGCCCGGTCCGTCCATGCATCCGCGCCGGCTGGGCGACCGTTGAGCTCATCTGCCGCAGTGTTAACGTTCGGGGTTAAAAGGACCTGAACGGACCCTATATAGGCCCTCAAGGATGTGTGGACGCTTCGTCATAACTTCGGCCCCCGCGGCTCTGCGGCAACTGTTCGGCTACATTGAGCAGCCGAATTTCCCGCCCCGGTTCAACGTGGCCCCGACACAACCGATTCCGGTCGTGCTGGCCGAGAACGGCGCGCGCCATTTTCGCCTGATGCGCTGGGGCCTGTTGCCGGGCTGGGTCAAGGATCCCAAGGGGTTTACGCTCCTGATCAATGCGCGTTCCGAGACGGTGCTGGAGAAGCCGGCCTTCAAACGCGCGATTCGCCGGCGCCGCGGCCTGATTCCGGCCGACGGCTATTACGAATGGAAGACGGAGGGTGGCCGCAAGCAGCCCTTCTTCATCCATCGCGCCGACGGCGCGCCGCTCGGCTTTGCCGCAGTGTTCGAGACCTGGGTCGGGCCGAACGGCGAGGAGGTCGACACGGTCGCGATCGTCACGGCGGCCGCGGGCGAGGATCTCGCCACGCTGCATGACCGCGTGCCCGTCACCATCAGCCCACGCGATTTCGAGCGCTGGCTCGACAGAAGCAGCGATGACGTCGATGCCGTGTTGCCGCTGATGACCGCGCCGCAAATCGGCGAATTCGCCTGGCACCCGGTCTCCACCCGCGTCAACCGCGTCGCCAATGACGACGACCAGTTGCTCCTGCCGATCAGCGCGGAGGAGATGGAAGCGGAGGCGCCGAGGAAGAAGGTGGCGCGGAAAGCGGCGGCCGGCTCGGCCGATGACGGGCAGGGATCGTTGTTCTAACCAAGCTGGCGCGTCTCACTCCGCTGTCGTCCCGGACAAGCGAAGCGCAGATCCGGGACCCATAACCACAGGGAGAAGTTTGGCGCGGGCTGGCAACTGCGAGTCTTCGCCAAACCCGATCCTGTGGTTATGGGTCCCGGGCTCGCGCTGCGCGCGCCCCGGGATGACACTGAATGTGGGGCGCCACCCTACACGATCTCCCTCGCCCGCAGCGCCGCGATGTCCGCTGCGTCAAATCCCAGCTCGCCCAGCACCGCATCCGTATCCGCCCCCAGCTCCGGCGCCATGCGGTCGAGCCGGCCGCCGCCATGCGCGAGCTTGAAGCCGCTGCCGGCAAAGCGCAGGCGGCCATAGGGCGTATCCAGCTCCTGGATCGCGCCACGCGCCTTGATCTGCGGATGGTCGATGACTTCCTCGACCTTCCAGATGCTGGCGCAGGGCGCGCCGGCATCTTCCAGAATGGTCTCCCACTCGCGTGCCGGCCTAGCCGCGAGCGCCTCTTCGATGATGGCGCGTAAGGCCGGCTCGTTCTCGTTGCGCGAAAACCAGTCGGCGAAGCGCGGATCGCTCAACGTGTCCTCGCGGCCGAGCGCAGACATCAGCGCGCGATATTGCTTCTCGTTGTTGACGGCGAGCAGGATGTGGCCGTCGCCGCATCTGAACAAATTCGCCGTGGTCCTGCGGCTGACGGCCTGATTGCCCGACAGCTGCTGGCGATGGCCGGCAACCGACCAGTCCGCGATCTGTCCCGACAGAAACGCCATCGTCGCCTCGAGCATGGAGACGTCGATGAGCTGGCCCTTGCCGGTGCGATCGCGCTGGTACAGCGCGCTCGACACGCCGAACGCAGCAGTCGCGCCCGACAGCACGTCGCACACCGCAAAGCCGGCACGAGTTGGCCCAGTCTCCGGATGACCCGTGATCGCCATGATGCCGGACAGCGCCTGCATCTTGCCGTCATAGCCGGGGCGCAGCCGATCCGGACCGGTCTGGCCGAAGCCTGATACCGCGCAGTAGATCAGCTTCGGATTGATCGCGGACAGCGCCTCGTACCCAATGCCGAGCTTGTCCATCACGCCGGGGCGAAAATTCTCCATGACCACGTCGACTTGCGCGGCGAGCTTTTTCACGATCGCGATCGCATCGGGCTTTTGCAGATCGAGCGTCAGGCTGCGCTTGTTGCCGTTGATGGCCTGGAACGCCGGCGCCAGCCCGCGCTCGGCCCATTCGCGCGACAGCGGCGTGCGGCGCATGTCCTCGCCCTCGCGCCGCTCGACCTTGATAACGTCGGCGCCCAGCAGCGCGAGCTGATAGCTCGCATAAGGGCCGGCCAGCACTTGCGTGAAGTCCAGGATCTTCACGCCCTCGAACGGTCGCGTCACGTCGCTCTCCCTTTTGTTTTGGTTGTCGGAGGACGTCAGGCGGCGCGATTGCCGCGCGCGATCTCCTTCTGCTTGTCGAATTCCGCACGGCGGCGCGCCAGCTCTTCGGGCGAGAGTTGCGCGACGTTGTTGTAGTCGAGCTTCCAGGAAGCGTCCTCGCTCCAGCGCAGCGGCGACTGCATCGTGGTCTGCGGGCCGCTCGCGGTCTCCAGCAGTCTGAGCGCCAGCTCGAGCGTCTGTGCCTGCGAGGCGATGTCGTGCGGTTTGCCGGCGGAATTGCCGAGCGGGAAATCCGAGAACAGGAAGCGCGGCACGGCGGCGTGCTCGATGATGTCCTTGGCGCAGCCCATGATCACGGTCGGAATGCCGTTCCGCTCCAGATGCCGCGCCACCAGCGCCGTGGTCTGATGGCAGACCGGGCAGTTCGGCACCAGCACGGCGACATCGACCTTGTCGGCGACGGCCCGCGCCAGAATTTCCGGCGCGTCGGTGTCGAGCGTGACGCGATGGCTACGGTTGGTCGGCGCGCCGAAGAAGCGCGGGGCCACCTCGCCGATGCGCTCCGCAGCGCTCGCCTTCAACAGTTGCGGCAGCGGAAACCAGGTGCCGTTGTCGGTGGCCGTGGTGTGCTTGCGATCGTAGCCGATATGCGAGATGCGAAGGTCGTGCGGCTTCGCCGTGTCGCCGTCATAGACCTGGTAGAATTTCGCACCGCCATTATAAGCCGCGCCCGGCCCCTGGTCGCCCTTGGCCGGATCGTATGGCGCGGCCGTCGTGATGATGGTGACGCGTGATTGCGACAGCGGCTTCTTCAGCGGCTGGAACGGCGCCTCGGTGTAGTGAGCCCAGCGATACGCCGTGGTGTAGCCAATCGCGGCGTAATAGTCCCGCGTGCGCTGCATATAGGGGACGAAGGCGTCGTAGTCGGGCGCAAAGCCGAATTCGTCGTCGCGCGAAGCGGACATGGGCGCGTCTCCTGGTTCTTGTTGGCGACAGACTAGAGATAGTCGGGGGTGAGCTCAAGAGTAAGCAAGCTCACCGAAACACATGCAGCGCCACATGCTGCAGCAGCATGATCGCCTTGGCGTCGATGATGCGGCCGTCCGCGATCATCGCTAAGGCCTCGTCGATGCCGAGCTCCAGCACCTCGATGTCCTCGCCTTCATGTTCGAGGCCGCCGCCGTCGCTGACCCGCATCTCCGGCTCGTATTCGGCGACGAAGAAATGCAGCTTCTCGGTGATGGCCCCGGGGCTCATGAACGCTTCAAACACCTTGTGGACGTGGTGCAGGCGATAGCCGGTTTCCTCCTCGGCCTCGGCGCGGATGCGCATTTCGGGCGAGGCGTCGTCCAGCACGCCGGCGGCCGCCTCGATCAGCAGATCGTCGTAGCCGCGAATGAACGCCGGCAGGCGGAATTGCTTCACCAGGATCACCGTACGGCGTGCCAGATTATACGGCAGCACGGCCGCGGCGTTGTCGCGCTCATAGGTCTCGCGGTGCTGGGTCTGCCATTCGCCATTGGCGCGCCGGTACTCGAACGTGGTGTTCTTGAGAGTGGTCCAGCCGTCCGAGAGCACGCGGACGTCCTTGATGCGGACGCGGTCGGAAATCGTCATGCTTCGATCTCAATTGCTTGGCGTTGTGGTGCGGCCGTCGAGCCACTTCTGGAACATCACCGAAGTGGATTCCTCGAAACCCAGCGACTGGTAGAACGCGTTGGCCTGCTCATTGCCGCGCCGGACCAGGAGCTGGAGCTTTGCGATGCCGGCCGCGCGCAGCCAGTCCTCGGCTGCGGCCATGATGACGCGACCGTAACCACGCTTCTGGCTTTCCGGATCGACCGCGACGTAGTAGACCCAGCCGCGATGGCCGTCATGGCCGACCATCGCGGTGGCGACGATGGTGCCGCCGTCGCGGCCGAGCAGGATGGTGGAATTGTCGCGCCTCCGCGCCAGCGCGATGTCGGCATGCGGATCGTTCCACGGCCGCGTCAGGCCGCAGCGCTGCCACAGCGTGACCACGGGCTCGACATCGGCCTCGGTGATCGCGTCGATCGTGAGCGCACTCACAACACTTTTCCCGGGTTCATGATTCCAAGCGGATCGAGCATCGCCTTGATGGACCGCATCAGCTCGATTGCAGTCTTGTCCTTCACATCGGGAAGCTCGTCGCGCTTGAGCACGCCGATACCGTGCTCCGCCGAGATCGAGCCGCCCATGCGCAGCACGATGGCGAACACGACCGCGTTCATCTCGTGCCAGCGCGCCAGATAGTCCGCGGTGTTGGCGCCGATCGGCTGGCTGACATTGTAGTGCAGATTGCCGTCGCCGAGATGGCCGAACGGCACCGGCCGCGCGCCGGGGATCAGCTTGACCACGGCTTCATTGGCCTCGGCGATGAAGGCGGGCACGGTCGCCACCGGCACCGAGATATCGTGCTTGATCGAGCCGCCCTCCGGCTTCTGTGCCGACGACATCTCGTCGCGCAGCTTCCAGAAGCCGGCGCGCTGGGTGAGGTTGGCCGCGATCACCGCGTCGTCGACGATCTCGTCCTCCATGGCGCGGCCGAGGATCGTTTCCAGCGGCGTGCGGGCGTCATCGCCGGGCGAAGACAATTCCATCAGCACGTACCAGTCATGCTTTTGCGCGAGCGGATCGCGCACGTCGATGCCGTGGCGGATCGAGAAATCGACCGCCATCTCCGAGAGCAGCTCGAAACTCGTCAGCGCATTGGCGGCCTCGCTTTGCGCGATCGCCAGCAGTTTCAGCGCGGCGTCCGGCGACTTCAGCCCGACGAAGGCGGTCTCGATCGACCGCGGCTTCGGAAACAGTTTTAGCGTCGCCGCGGTGATGATGCCGAGCGTGCCTTCGGCGCCGATGAAGAGGTTGTGCAGATTGTAGCCGGTGTTGTCCTTCTTCAGCTTCGACAGCACGCCGAGCACGCGCCCGTCCGCCAGCACCACCTCGAGCCCCAGCGCCATCTCGCGCGCGACGCCATAGGCGAGCGCGGCCGTGCCGCCGGCATTGGTCGAGAGATTGCCGCCGATGGTGCAGCTCCCTTCTGCGCCCAGCGAGAGCGGAAACAGCCGGTCCACGTCCGCGGCCTTCTGTTGCGCGATCTGCAGCACCACGCCGGCCTCGCAGGTCATGGTGTTCGAGGCGGTGTCGATCTCACGGATCTTGTCGAGCCGCCGCAGCGATACCACCACCTCGCCATTGTGCGGGGTCTGGCCGCCGACGAGCCCGGTGTTGCCGCCCTGCGGAACCAGTGCGATTTTGTGCTCGGAGGCGAGCTTGCAGATCGCGGCGACCTCCGCGGTCGAGCCCGGGCGCAGCACCAGCGGCGAGCGGCCGTGGAACAGATTGCGCTCCTCGGTGACATAGGCCTCGATGTCGGCCGCATCGGTGATGGCGTGCCTCTCGCCGACGATCCTGCGGAATTGTTCGATCAGCTCGGGCGCAAGCGGTGGGCTGGCGGAATGATTGACGTTCATTGTCTTGTCTCTTGCTTCGCTCTTATCTCGCGACAGCCGCCCGGCGCAGCCGGTCGTTGATCGCTTCGCCCAGATCTTGTTCGGGGATCGCCATCACCGCGATCGCCCGCGGCCCGCTGGCATCGAGGGCGCGAAGATAGCCGAACAGATTGGCGGCGGCTTCATCGAGATCGCCGCTGGGCGACAAATTCATGACCGCGGTGGCGGCCTCCAGGCCGGGCAGGCGCGCGGGGCCGAACGCCAGCAGCGCTTCGCCCGGCGCGACATCCAGCGCATTGAGCCGCACATTGGCGCGCGGCGCGTAATGCGAGGCCAGCATGCCCGGCGCCAGCGGCTGGCTGTCGTCGCTGTCGGTCTCTGCGGGCAGTCGCGCCAGCGATGCACCGAGCACGGCTTCGATCCGCTCGCGTGACAGCCCGCCGGGCCGCAGCAGCATCGGCACCGCAAAACAGCCGACGATGGTCGATTCGACGCCGACCGTAACCGGCCCGCCGTCGACGATCAGGTCGATCCGCCCCGCAAGGTCGCCCTCGACATGGGCGGCCAGCGTCGGTGAGACGTGGCCGGAGAGGTTGGCGGACGGCGCCACCACCGCCCCGCCGAAGGCGCGCAGGATCGCCTGCGCCACCGGATGGGCCGGAATGCGGATCGCGACCGTATCGAGGCCCGCGGTGGCAAGCTCAGCCACCGGGCAGTTTTTCGTCTTCGGTACCACCAGCGTCAGCGGCCCCGGCCAGAACGCCTCCGCGAGGCGCAAGGCGCAGGCGTCGAACCGCCCGATCCTGCGCGCGGCCGCGAGGTCGGCGACATGCGCGATCAGCGGATTGAAGGCCGGGCGCCCCTTGGCGGCGTAAAGATGGGCGATCGCGCCGGCATTTCCGGCGTCCGCCCCGAGCCCGTAGACCGTCTCGGTCGGGAACGCGACCAGCCCGCCGGCGGCCAATGTCCGGGCGGCAGCTTCCGCGCCGGCCGCGCCGGCCGGTAAAATCAGCGTTTCGAGACCCGTTTTCACAGGGATAAGATTCCTCAGCTCGGCCGCTTGCGGTGCGCCAAACCCGACGCTATAAGCCGGCCTCTTGTCGGAGTGTGGCTCAGCCCGGTAGAGCACTGCGTTCGGGACGCAGGGGTCGCAGGTTCGAATCCTGCCACTCCGACCATTCTTCCAAAAGTCGACGTTTTCCTAGAGGCTTGGCGGACCGGCCGCCGGCGCCCTAGAGTGCCTTTATTGCAACGATTTTCGGTGCGGGTCCACGGCCGATTTGGCCGGGCAGGGGCGCCTGTGCGCGTGGCATGGCTGATCCGGCTCCAAGCCTCACCGCAATGCAGAGGTCTTGCGACAAGCCCGGATCGGCAATCCCGATCCGGATTGGTGAAGGCGACAGGCTCAGGCGGTCAGAGACTGTGGGCCTTGCAGCAAAGCGATTGCGCGCTCGAACCCGTCTCCGCCGGCCGCTGCAGCGAGGCGGGGTGAGATGCCGTCAAGCGCAGGATGCTGCTGATCGAGCCAGATTGCTGCCGCGCCGCCCAGCCGGGCCTGGGCTGCGGTTTGCAGCGCGCGTACGCGTTCCTGGCTTTCGTTGACCAGCGGATCGTAACGGAGTGCGGCCGCGGCTTGCGGGATGTACCAGGCAAGTGCAAACCCCACCGCGGCATTGATAAGGGTGGTGAGAATGATTCTGTCCACCGCGGCACCGGCGGTGCCCAGAATGATCTGCCATGTGGCGCAGGCGGCGATAAGCCCGCAGAGCCCGGTGATGACAGTCTCGGCGCCAAGCTCCCATGCGCGCGACGGGCGCTGACCAGCCTGCGCGTTGTCAAGATGAAAGACGTAGAATGCTCCCGTCACCATGGCGAGCAGGGCACTGGGAATCTCAATTCTGAAGCTGTCTTCCGTTGGTGGGGCCTGGGTAAGTCCCCAGATGATGAGCGCGAGATATCCTGCGATGCCACAGATCACAGCCACCCGGACGTAGTTTGCTATACTTGTCTGTTGACGCTGTCCCGAGGTGACGAACCATCGTCCCTTGCCGATGGCGCGTCTGCGCACGAGATCGGCCACGATGATCGCAGTTGCGTAGGGCACGAACGTTGCTGCGGCATCCCAGAAAGGCTGCATCACGGTTTGCGGAAAGACCGGCGACGTCGTCCATAAGCCGAGCTGGCCGAGCCCGTCGGCGGCGAGACCCAGCAAGACGACGCTCATTGCGACAGCCGTCAGACTGACAAGCTTTAGGTCACCTGTACCCTGCGGGCGCAGCGTGGGTTTCAGCATGATGCCAAATGGTCGCAGCGCCAGATCAATATCGTCGTTGGGCTGCGTCTTGAGTCGTACCGCACATCCGAGCAGGACGTAGAGCTTGCGCAGATTGTCCACGATGCAGCGGCGAAGCTCTTCGTTCGTGTAATAAGGGTCGCTTTCCCGCGCGCTTCGATAGGCCGTCATCTGAGGTTCCATGGATCTTTTCTGGCTCTCGATGAGATCCAGATCGCTCTGGTAGTCCTGTAAGAGGCTCGCATCGAGGGCGCCGGTGAAGCCTTCCATGCGATAGGATTTCAGGGCGTAGAGAAGACAGCAAAGCCGCGCCCAATTATGCTCGAGCGTATGGCGAGATCGCGTGAAGTCGTCAGGCAGGATACCGCGCATCTGCAGCGACCGAAGTGCCTCACCCGCATAGGCTGTGAAATCGAAGTCAGCGGTCGCTATCCGCTCCGCTGTGGCGCGTGCGGCATCGGGAATGTAGGCGCGCTCATGCGCGTACTGGCGCATATAGGTCTCGATCAGCATGAGGCCAGGCACGTTCGGGAGCGCCCCCATCAGCACAAACGCGAGGGCGAGCGGCATTCCCAGATAGCTGAACTGCTTTGGTAGCGTGAGGCCAAGCTGTTCGAGATTGTTTGCTCCCAGCAGCGACAGCACCACCAGGATTGTAGCCATCGAACCGAAATAGATCAGGAAACCGTGCGAATATTCCTCATGCGTTGCCAGTTGACGCGGCAGCATCTGATAGATGAAGTCGCCGCTTCCAGTGACGCTGCGCTCGGCGAATTTGCGCTGGCAGAACACGTAGATGAGCCAAACCGCGAGCGCGAGGGACGCAAAGAAAAATATGCTCATCTGGTCCAGCGGCACTCCAAGCTTCATGGGAAGCGTAGGCATGGCCATTCTCCATCACGCACGATAGTCATCAACCGGGTAAGTTAATAGCATCTGCCGTTGAAGCAGCGCCCTTGCGCGACCGTCGTCGGCGCGGAGGCGGGTCGATTGATACTCGTCTGGTTTGCAGCCCCCGTGTCTGCCGTCTGATTGCCGGCGATGGGGCCGCTGGTCTGCGAGACGACGGCGGCCAGCACGAGTGTGCGCATTAAAGATGTTGCTGAAATCAGAGTCATGGCAATCTCCTCTGGAGATCGGTTAGCAGGCACCTCGGGTCTCGTTGTCGGAGTTTGCTGTCCGGCGTCCCGCGACCCAGACCTGCGGGTTGCAATAAACAAGCGGAGCCAATCCATGCTAGGACGATGTGGAGGATTCAAATGTGAAGCGGTTCACATGCAACCGGAGCAAGTTTTCACAAGCGCGAGATTGCATGAAGCAGACAAGCGTGGGGTGACGAACGAACCGCTGCGTGGGTACAAGAAAACCGGCGCGAGTTCTGCGCAGATGCCGATCAGTGTCGGGCCACCAGCACACCCAACAAAAAGGCGACCGCCAGCGCCGGCAGCGGCGCCTCACGGACCATGCCGCGAACGATATGTGTCCAATGTTGCTCCGGGACGAGTTTCGGAGACCTGATCTCTGGCGTCGGCGTGATGCCCCATTCCGACGCGAACTCGGCGATCTCGCTTGAGGCGAGCCGGACGCCGTCGCGGACGCGGAAGATGGCGGCGTCCGCGCGCTCGCGCGGCGCGAGCAGCATCATGGTCGTGACGGCCGTACGCAGGGTCATCTCGCCGTAGCCTTGCAGCCTGACCGATTCCTCGGGGTCGGACGTCATCGCAAATACCTCACAGCGCCAAATGCTCTATAGCGCGAAGTGGCGCGCGATGGTGAATGCCATCGTCGCGCACAGGACCAGCGTGGATACCGCGCCGGCCACGCCGCGCGCGAGATCGGCCCGCGTCAGGTGCCTGGTCATGATTTTGCTCCATGCTCGGCATGGCAATGGCGGGGAGGCGGCGTTGGTTCCCTGCGCGACCAGCGAATCGCGAACGCCGGCTATTTCCGCAGCAGTTCGCTCAGCGCCGCCGTCGCCTCGGCGCAGCGGATCTCGTCGATCTCGCGCGACAGGCTGAGCGCGCTCGATCTGAGCTCTTCGACTTTCCAGCTCTCGTGGTGCTGGGTCTCGAGTTGAGCAAGCCGCTTGTTCAGCTCGTCCAACCTGGTCTGCAATTGTTCGACGCTGGCGGCCCCATTCACCACCCAGACTCTTTGCGCACGCATCGTAGTTCCCCTGCTAGTCTCACGGCGTTGTGAGAGGGGTTCGTGGCCGCAATGGGAGTTTCTTTTGTCCGGCTTCAGACGGTCGGGAACCGTTGCAGAACGGCAACGCGAGTTCCCTAGCGTTCGGGTGCGTCCCGAGCTCGGGCCGCCACCGCATCAGGCCGCGCGCGGCCACTCGGTCGATCGCTTTTCAAGCCGGCTTTCGAGAATCGCGATGCTCACCCGGATATTGTCGCGCCGGGCCCGCAGGTTCTGCGCGAGCATCGGGTAGGCGACGTTCTGGGGATCGGAGATTCCAGCCTTCCGCTCTTCCTCCAGAATGTCGGCGTCGATCATTCGCATGCGCCAGCGCAGATCGGAGATCAATGCGTGGAGCTGGGTCGGCATGGTCGCTTCGAAACGGGACGTCGGGTGCATGATCGCCTCACGATGAGACAGACCCACTGCGGGTCCGAGGGATTAGACTGCCGTGCAGCAAGCTGAATGCCAGTGCGCCGGCTGAGCGAGTTCCTCTCTGGCAATTGCGCGACGTCGCGCCGGAACGATTGCCACTCTTTCCCGTTGCTGCAGGGGCCTCGATCACGAGGCGATCGAGGGACCCATGCCGCTCATCCGCTATTTCGTCTTCACCGGCGGCGCTCTGCTCGCCCTCCTGTACGTTGCTGATTATTACCTGGCCGGCCCCGTGAGCGCGGCCGCCGAAACCGGGCCGGACCTCTCGATCGCCCGGATTCATTCGGCACAGACATGGCCGGAGAAGATTGTCTTCGACACCAACGTGCGACAGATTCCGTTGACCAAAACCGTGGCGTCCACGTCAGACGCGGCGGCGCCGGCCGCGCCGGAAGGTACGCGCCAGGCATTTGCGATGGCGGCGCAGCCCACGGCGGAGCTCAAGGCTTCGGACTCCAAGGCTTCGGACTCAAAGGCCGCGGAGCCCAGGCAGGCCAAGGCCGCTCCGAACAAGCGCGTCGCGGAGCGGCGTCGTCGCCGCCAGCCGTCGCGCATGGCGGCGCGCAGTCAGTTCTTCAACGAGCCCCTTGCCGCCGAATGGTGAGTGGCGCGTCCCAAGTCCCACGTCCCACGTGACGGTCGGGCTGCCTCTCGGTTGGGCACCGTGCCGGACAGCGAGGCTGTGCGCGCGACGCATCGCACGATAGTCTCTGCCGCGACCTGACCCGGGAAGCGGAAGAGGGAAAGATTCGTGGCGAGATTTGTGACGATCGCGGCCGGCCAGCTCGGCCCCGTGGCGCGGACCGAGACCAGAACCGCGGTCGTGGCGCGCCTGCTGGCCCTGATGCGCCAGGCCCACGCCAACGGCTGCGACCTGATCGTCTATCCCGAGTTGGCGCTGACCACGTTCTTTCCGCGCTGGTATTTCGAGGATCAGGCCGAGATCGACAGCTTCTTCGAGCGCGAGATGCCGGGGCCGGAGACGAGAGGCCTGTTCGATCTCGCGCGCGAGATCGGCATTGGATTTTGCCTTGGCTATGCCGAGCTGACGATCGAGGCCGGACTTGTCAGGCGCTACAACACCTCCATCCTGGTCGATCGAAGCGGCGCCATCGTGGCCAGATATCGCAAGGTGCATTTGCCCGGGCATGCCGAGCACGAGCCCTGGCGCGAATTCCAGCATCTGGAAAAACGCTATTTCGAGCCCGGCGATCGCTTTGGCGTGACCGATGCCTTTGGCGGCATCATGGGAATGGCGATCTGCAATGACCGCCGCTGGAGCGAGACCTATCGGGTGATGGGCCTGCAGGGCGTCGAGATGGTGATGATCGGCTACAACACGCCGGTGCACAATCCGCCCGCGCCCGAGCATGACGATCTCTCGCTGTTTCACAATCATCTGGTGATGCAGGCCGGCGCCTACCAGAACGGCACCTTCGTGGTCGGCGTCGCCAAAGCGGGGGTCGAGGAGGGCGTCGACCACATCGGCGGAAGCTGCATCATCGCGCCCTCCGGCGAGATCATCGCGCGATGCACCACCAAGGGCGACGAGATCGCGCTCGCCCGCTGCGACCTCGATCTCTGCAACTCCTACAAGCGCACCACCTTCAATTTCGACGTTCACCGTCAGCCGCAGGCCTACGGGATGATTGTCGCACGGAAGGGCGTGACCATGATGGCGGACGGAACGCCGGTGCGAACGAAGGAGTGAGCTCCTGTAGCCCGGGTGAGCGTAGCGATACCCGGGACCGCCGCGAGAGTCCCGGATGTCGCTTCGCTCATCCGGGCTACGGGACTTCCTGTGTCGCCCCCCGTCAACCCCTCCCCACAAAAATATTCCACTTTACCGAAATTCGGTTTTGGCGTATGTGTCGCGCATCCCGGCTCATCCTTGAGGGGCGATCTCGTTGTCGTCTTGATTGCGAGCCGGGTTGCGATGGACGCGGCAGCGTCGGCATGAGAGGTGCGGGCAGGGCGGGTAGTCCCTGTGAGCCCGCAACCGCGTGCG